>CAMHQD010000001.1 GCA_946187345.1 uncultured Porphyromonadaceae bacterium
GGTGACTACGCCCCGAGTGGACTTTCACCACAGATGTACAACATGCCCGTCATACGAAAAAAACAGCCGGAGGCACTGATTGCCACCGGCTGTCATTTCGTCATATGCCACATGCAACGAGTTGCATGCTATAAGTTGCAAGTCACTACTGAAGGTTCTCGCTATCAATCTCGGCGAAATCGTCAATCTCGTCCTCATTGAACTCGTTCGAGCCGTAGAAGTCCTCGTCCAAATCATCGATGCCGGGCGCGGGAACTTTGGGCTTGCTTGTCTCAAACACGTCCATATCGATCATCTCCTTGGGCGCACGTCCCTCCTTGACCTGGCACAACGGGTCGCGGAGCGACTTGCCGGGCTCAATCTCCTTCAAGCGGATGTAGAACGAACGCTCATTGAGGATATCATAGACGAACTTGAGTTTCTGGCCCTCATCGTCAAGCAACTCATAGAGGTGGGTGTCTTCCATAATCCAAATATCCTCGTCAGTGTCTGTGTCCATGTCGATGAGCGTCACCTCTTCCTGCTTGCGCCACTCGTCATCGCAGATGTAGAACGAGTGGATCTGATCTTTGCCATAGCCCGCAGCCTCAACGATGGCATTGCGGAGTCTCAAGAACGTGTCCTCGCTGTCGATGACTATCTCAAGTTTGAAGTTGGGTGCCTCTTCAGACTTTACAATAAATTTGTAAACCATGATGATTGTGTATCTATTTCTTGATTGTATTCTATATTTCGGAAACGAATGTCGCAACGTCGCGAACACCGTTCACGCTGCAAAATTAATAATAAGTTTGTTGCCGCAACAATTTTTGGAAACTTTTTTTCGCAATAGTGAAAAAAAATGCGTTTTTCGCCCGTTTCGGGACAAAAATTAGGCGCGAGTGCCATCTGTCTCTGACCTCGCGCCCCGTTTTTAGCCGTGTTATATATAGTGCCTGTTATGGAATGAGTCCGTAGTTGCGGAACACCTTTTGTATCTTCTCTAACGCGGTGGTCACCTGCTCACGCGTGTGGGTCGCCATGAGGCTGAAGCGAATCAGCGTGTCGTTGGCGGCCACGGCGGGCGACACGACCGGGTTGACAAAGATGCCTTCCTCAAGCAGGTCGCGCGTGATGGCAAATGTCTTATTGTTGTCGCGGATATAGAGCGGAATGATTGGCGTGCTCGTGTTGCCAATCTCACAACCCATCTCGCGCAGGCCATCAAGCGCATAGTGGGTTATGTCCCAAAGGTGCTTCTGGCGCTCGGGCTCGGAGAGCATAATATCAAGTGCGGCATTAACGGCGGCTGTCGAGGCCGGAGTAATGCTCGCCGTGAAGATATAAGAGCGTGAATGGTGACGCAGGAAGTTGGTGATAACCTCATCTGTGGCGATAAAACCGCCAAGTGAGGCAAACGACTTGGAGAAAGTGCCCATAATCAGGTCGACCTCGTCGGCCAAGCCAAAATGATGGCACACGCCGCGGCCGCCCTCACCAAACACACCAATCGAGTGAGCCTCGTCGACCATAATGCACGCGTCATACTTATGCGCCAGGTCCACGATGTCAGGCAGGTTGCACACGTCGCCTTCCATCGAGAACACACCGTCAGTGACGATAAGTTTGACACGATCGGGCTCGCAACGCTTAAGTTGCGCCTCAAGCGACGCCATGTCGTTGTGTTTGTACTTGAGTGGGGTACTGAAAGCCAAACGGCGTCCCTCAACGATCGAAGCATGATCTTGCTCATCGCAAAGGATATAGTCGCCACGACCCGTCAGCGTCGACACCACACCGAGGTTCACACCAAAACCAGTCGAATATACCATGGCGTCCTCCTTGCCGACATAGTCGGCCAAACGACGCTCAAGTTTCTTGTGAATGTCTAACGTGCCGTTAAGGAATGGCGAACCGGCACAACCGGTGCCATACTTCTGTATGGCCTCTATCGCTGCTTGCTTGATTTTGGGATGATTCACCAGACCGGTGTAGCAATTCGAGCCGAACATGAGCACCTTGCGGCCATTAATGATGACCTCCGTGTCCTGCTCGCTCGATATGGCGCGAAAGTACGGATAAATGCCCGCGGCCTTTGCCTTCTGCGGCTCGGTATACTGCGCCAATTTTGACTGTAATAACTTCATAGTCAACTTGAAATTGTTTGCTTTGCTAAATTGCAGGCTGCAAAATTAATAAAATAATTCCAATTCACCGCTATTATAGTCCAAAAAAAACTAAACAGAGCATTATTTACACACACTCATTTTTACACGCACGCTTGTTTAGGTTTTCCCTACCGCGATTGGGACACAGATGAATTGAATTAAAACTTGGGCGAAAACTTGCAATTTTCGTTCCGAATTGCTACCTTTGTGATGAATTTGGGCGGCAGGCCACGGCTTGCCTCACTAACGATATAAGTCACAACAAGTTACTATTCATCAACACTGCATTATGGTCACCGACAATGCTGCCGCCAAGCAACAGTTGCTCGACAGCCGCTACCTGCGCATGGCAGCCATCTGGGCCGAGAATTCCTATTGCCGCCGCCGGCAGGTTGGCGCGCTTCTTGTCAAAGACAAGATGATTATCAGCGATGGCTACAACGGCACGCCGGTCGGCTTTGAGAACGTGTGCGAGGACGACAACGACCACACGTTCCCCTATGTGTTGCACGCCGAAGCCAACGCCATCACTAAGGTCGCACAAAGCAACAACAGTAGTAGCGGCGCAACACTCTACGTCACCACATCGCCATGCATCGAGTGTGCCAAACTGATTATACAAGCCGGCATACGCCGCGTTGTGTTCGCGCAGAGTTACCGCCTCGACGACGGCGTCGCCTTGCTGCGCCGCGCGGGTATTGAAGTGGTCCACCTTTGTGACGAGTAATTAGAAATCTTATTTTGTAATGCGAGACGAAGCCTCGTAAACCCCAATAGATATGCAACCACAAACCAACTCCTCTCCATCAGGAGGCGCAGGGGTAGGAATTTTCATTTGGCTCCCCATTGTTATAGCGATTGCTGTCGTTGCCGGCATCTTTATCGGCAAGCACTTTGCCTCCCCAGAGGCCGTAGCCAATAAAGACCGCAAAATCAACAGTGTGCTCAACCTCATCGCCACAGACTACGTTGACACCACTAACATTGATGAGCTGGTCGAAAAAGCCATCCCAAACCTGCTCGAGAACCTCGACCCACACACGGCCTACTTCACCGCCGCCGACCTGCGCGCCGCCAACGAGGACTTGCAAGGCTCTTTCAGCGGTATCGGACTCACATTCACCACAATGAGCGACACCATTACGGTCATTGAGGTGCTCAGCGGCGGACCATCTGAGAAAGTCGGTATCATGGCCGGTGACCGCATTATCACCATTGACGACAGCACATTCGTGGGCGAGGGACTCAGCAACAACGAAGTGATGCGGCACCTGCGCGGACCACGTGGCACAACTGTCAAGTTGGGCATCAAACGCTCCACTTCGGCCAAAATACTGCCATTCACCATCACGCGCGACAACATCACAGTTGAGTCAGTCGACTGCCATTATATGCTCGACAAGACCACAGGATATATCAAGGTAAACCAATTTGGCGCCAACACATATAATGAGTTTCTCACCGCCTTGATAGCACTTAGAGCCCAAGGAGCCGAACGCTATGTTGTTGACTTGCGTGGAAATGGAGGAGGATACATGGAAATTGCCATCATGATGGCAAACGAGTTCCTGCCAGCCGACAATCTCATCGTCAAGACCCGCGGACGGTACAAGCGCGACGCCAATGAGTTCTGGAGCGACGGTAACGGCGCGTTCACCAATGACGAGCTCGTTGTGCTCATCGACGAGTACAGCGCGAGCGCCAGTGAGATTTTTGCCGGCGCCATTCAGGATAACGACCGCGGCTTGGTGGTGGGATGCCGCTCATTCGGCAAGGGCCTCGTCCAGAACCAGTTTGTCCTTGCTGACAGCAGTGCTGTACGCCTCACCATCGCCCGCTACTACACTCCCAGCGGACGCTGCATCCAGAAGCCATTTAAGGGCGGCAAGCAGGCCGACTACGAGCGCGAACTGTATGACCGCTACATCAGCGGCGAACTCGATAGCCGCGACAGCGTCAAGGTGGACAGCACGCAACTCTTCACCACAGGCACCGGACGTGTCGTGTATGGTGGCGGAGGCATCATGCCGGACATCTTCGTACCGCGCGACACCACCGGAGTGAGCGGCTACTTCATCGATGTCGCTAACCATGGTTTGCTACACAAGTATGCATTCCACTACGTTGACAGCCACCGCCAGTGGCTCAACGCACTTGATGGATATAAAGACTTCCTCAAGCACGGACCGACAGACCAGGCTTTGATAGAGGACTTCGCCACATACGCCGCGGACGAGGGAGTGCCGCCACGCTGGTACTACATCAACCGCTCGCGGTCGCTCATTTTATCGAACCTCCGGGCACTTATCGCCCGCGATGTCTGGGGCAATAGCGCTTTCTATCCTGTGTACAATCGCAACGATAAAACCGTGCAGGCTGCCCTCAAGGCACTCAACAAGCACAAAGCGGCTTTCCCTATTCTTCCCGAATAGCACATCCGTTATCTGCCATGAATCTTACAGCCAAACAGATGATGCGCCGAATGATGGCCCGGCTAAAGCGACAAGTGACACCTGAGATGCGCCTCGCTCAAGCTCAAGCCGTCGCAAAACGCATTGAGGCATGGCCGCCATTCGCCACGGCAAGCACTATCCTCGCCTATCATGCCTTGTCCGATGAGTTGCCAACGGCCGGCATGCTTGACCGGTGGCTCGACATGGGCCGCAGAGTGCTTCTGCCACGCGTCATGCCTGACGGGACACTCGAACTCGCCGATATGGCAGACGGCCTGAGCGACGACAACCGTTACCACATCAATGAGCCAATCGGCCCGGCCATTGACACGGCCGAGGTTGACCTCGCTGTGATACCGGCTGTCGCCGTCGACCACAACGGATACCGCCTCGGACGCGGCGGCGGCTTCTATGACCGCCTGCTCCCACACCTCCACTGCCCCATTATCGCGGCGGTACTCGACTGCCAACTCGTCGAGGCTGTTCCACATGAGCCTCACGACTTCCCGGTCAACGCCATCGCCACACAACACACCTTATTATATATAGAATGACAACGCTATATTGCGCGCTGGCTCCTTGTGGCCGCTCAAATAAACAACGGCTATGATCGCTATTCTGCTCCACGACACATTGCAGGCCATCGCTATCAAGCAACTCGCGCGACACATGGATGGCAACGTGGTCATTGCTCGCGATGCCGACCACTTGATAACACGTCTATCCAACGACGCCAACCTCATCATCACCGATGCGCTACACTTCATAGCGCGCCTGCGATGGTTCATGCCACGGAGAGACCATGTGGTAATCGCCGACGTCCTGCCACGAGAAAACATTGACATCAATAGCGATGGACCGGCTTGGCTGTGTTTACCTTGCAGTCAGAGCGAACTGCTTCAACAACTGAATGACCTGATCAATATGCGCCACATGGATCAGCATAGCGACGCCGCGCCACCGCCCGAAGTGCTAAGCAAGCGTGAACTCGATGTGCTGCGGCTTGTAGCCTCCGGCATGATTAACAAAGAAATTGCCGCGAGCCTTAACGTCAGCATCAACACCGTGCTCACCCACCGCAAGCACATCACAGCGAAGTTACGGCTCAAGTCGATTGCCGACTTGAGCCGCTACGCTCTCATGAACGGACTCATCTAAACCGTCAATAGGGATAAGCGATGTGCCAAAGATATAGAGCGTGGCCGGGCATACTCGATCCGGCGCTGCAGCGATCCCGGCGGTCGATTATCCGCTCAAAGTGCTCTACTGTGATTTTGTGACGACCCACATCAAGCAACGTCCCCACAACGGCACGCACCATATTGCGCAGGAAACGGTCGGCCGTGATGGTGAACACCCACCGGTTATCATCTATCTGTTCCCACGCGGCGTGACGAACATCACAGTTATTGGTTTTCACATCGGTGTGCAACTTTGAGAAAGAAGTGAAATCGCGGTGGCGGAGCAACACGCTGGCCGCTCGATTCATTAGTTCAAAGTCAAGCGAGTGGGGACAAAAAAAACTTAATGAGTGTAAGAATGGGGATTTGGCTGTGTGCAGGAAATACTTATAGGTGCGGCTCATCGCGTCAAATCGCGCATGGGCGGTATCATGCACTGCCCGAATGTGTTGCACCGCGATGTCACGCGGCAATATACCGTTGAGGCGATGGCAAAAGTCATCAAAGCCATTAATAATGTCCACATCGGTATCAAAATGCGCCACCATCATCATGGCATTGACACCGGTATCGGTGCGCCCGGCGCCGGTCACCGGCACCGGATGGCGCAGCAACACAGCGAGAGCGCGCTCGAGAGTCTCTTGCACGCTCACATCGTGAGGCTGAACCTGCCATCCGTGGTAGTTTGCCCCATTGTAAGACAATGTCAAGAAATAACGCATTTACTTCTCAAGGTAGGTATATGAGTATAGGCCACTCTGATAGTTGCGAATAAATTCGTTACCCTCATCGGCGGTGATATTGCCGGCCTTGACACTCTCGTTGACCCACGTCTTGATGTTGTGAACAAGTTCCTTGGGACGGAACTCCACATAGTCAAGCACCTCGAGCACAGTCTCTCCTTCTATGACCTGGTCAATGTCATAGCCTTCCTTGTGAACGTTGATGTGGACCGCGTTGGTGTCACCGAAAAGATTGTGCAAATCTCCGAGAATTTCTTGATAGGCGCCCACAAGGAAGACACCGATGTAGTAGTGCTCACCTGCACGCAACGAGTGCACCGGCAGGGAGTGGCTCACACCATGTTGAGAGATGAAGTTGGCGAGTTTGCCATCGCTGTCGCAAGTGATGTCTTGGATTGTCGCCATGTGATCGGGACGCTCATTGAGGCGGCCAAGCGGCATGACCGGGAACACTTGATCAACAGCCCACGCGTCGGGCAACGACTGGAAGAGCGAGAAGTTGCAGAAATACTTGTCGGGCAACATCCGCGCCACAGAACGCAACTCTTCCGGAGCGTGCTTGAGCTCGTTAGCAATTATATTCACTTCACGGGCAATAGACCAGAACAACTTTTCCACCAAGGCACGTGAGCGCAAATCGAGCATACCGAGGCTGAAACGGTTGAGCGCCTCGTCGCGTATCTGCAACGCATCGTGCCAATCCTCAATCAAGCGAGCCTTGTTGATTTTGTCGTAAATCTCAAACATATCCTTAACCAAGTCGCTGTCGTCAGCGGCGACTGTGTCGTTGTCATCATTCCACTGCGGCAACGATGTGGCTTCCATCACGTCAAGCACAAGCACAGAGTGGTGCGCCGTGAGTGAGCGGCCACTCTCAGTGATGATATTCGGATGCTTCAGACCGTTCTTGTTGGCGGCATCAACGATATTGTACACAGCATCGTTGACATACTCTTGAATACTGTAGTTCATCGAATACTCGCTCGCGCTGGAACGCGTGCCATCGTAGTCAACGCCCAAGCCGCCGCCAATATCGATAAAGTCAAGATTGTAGCCCAACTGTGACAGTTGCACATAAAACTGTGCCGCCTCACGCAACGCGTTCTTGATGCGACGGATATTTGTAATCTGGCTTCCGATATGAAAATGAATGAGCTTGAGACAGTCAGTCATCTCGTGCTCTTTCAAGTAGTCAAGAGCATTAAAAAGTTCACTTGTGTTAAGGCCGAACTTGCTACGGTCACCACCGCTCTCTTCCCATTTGCCGCTACCGCTGCTCGAGAGTTTGATGCGAATTCCAAGGTTGGGACGGATGCCCATGCGCTCGGCAATGGAAGTAATGAGGCGCAACTCGTTTGGCTTCTCAACAACAAGGAAGATGCGGCGACCCATTTTCTGGGCCAACAACGCGAGTTCAATGTAGCCCTTGTCCTTGTAGCCGTTGCAAATCACGAGTGACTGGTCGCTAACCTCCGGTGTCTTTACTCCTAATACGGCGTGAAGTTCCGGCTTGCTGCCGGCCTCCAAACCGATGTTGCGTTTGCGACCGTGGCTCACGATTTCCTCAACCACCTGCCGCATCTGGTTGACCTTGATGGGATAGATGATGAAATTCTCGGCCTGATACTCGTATTCCTTGGCCGCTTTCTTGAAGCAAGCCGAAATTTTCTCAATGCGATTGTCGAGAATATCCGGAAAACGCAACAGCACCGGCGCTGACACATTGCGCTCCTGCAACTGCGACATCACCTCCATCAGGTCAACATCCACACAACTCTGCTTCGGCGTCACACAAACGTGCCCAAGTTCGTTGACAGTAAAATATTTCAATCCCCATCCGGCGATGTTGTAGAGTTCGGCGCTGTCCTCGACGCGCCATTTATTCATTCCAGCCACTATTATAGATAATTTTCGTTATAAATTCAAGTGATTGCTTTTATTGAGCCGGCAATCAGTTCCGGTTCAAAATACAAAGATAGTTATTTTTATTATCTTTGAAAAATATTTTTTCAATCGAAGCGTTTTTGTTCGAAAATTTAGTTAATTTCTGTGAAAATAGAGATTTAACCGTTAACGCATATTAAAATTGAAAATTTTAGTATCAAATATTATTTTTTTGTTCAAAAAATATATAACTTTGCAACCAGTTTCATGGTATTAGTTTTTAAGGTTAAGAAACTGCGGTCGTCGAGATGACGACATCGTTTCATTCAATTCATCGTTTTTAGGTTTATGTTAATGGTATAATTAACAAGTTAAGCAATCCCCGACGTGAGTCGAGGATTTTTTTGTAAAAATGGAGCCCCACTCTCATGAGGCTCCATTTTTCGTTAATGCGTTTGTCGGATACGTCAATCTTCGGTAAGGCGGGCGATGACCGTTGTGATCAGGTCACGAACCGCGGTCTTGTAGTTGGGATTGGCGTTAGTGGCAACGCGGTTGGCGATGATGGAGCAGACTGTCATCGCGCGATGGCCCAGCAGCGCCGCCAGACCTTGCAGTGCGGCACTCTCCATCTCATAATTGGTAATGTGGCCTCCCTTGAACTCAAACGCCTCAATACGGCGGTTCAATTCAGGCTCGGCCAACGGAAGACGCACTTCGCGACCTTGCGGGCCGTAGAAACCGACGGCCGAGATTGTATAGCCGCGCACCATGTCGTCACGTCCCACTTTCTCAACGAGTGTGGGGTCGGCATCCACCACATATGGCTTGGCGAAAAGCGGATTCCACTTGACGAAGTCACAGAAACTGCGCTCAAACTCAAGGTCGGCCACCGAGTTGCGGCCGGCATAGAAGTTGAGAACGCCGTCAAAGCCTATGGCCTTGCCCGCGATGACCGGTGTGCCCACGGGCACATAAGGCTGCAAGCCACCGCTGGTGCCGATGCGCACGATGTTGAGCGTGCGGTGCTCCTCTTTGGGAAGGCGTGTCTTGAAGTCAACATTTGCCAAAGCGTCCAACTCGGTCATCACAATGTCAATATTGTCGGGACCGATGCCGTGCGAGAGAGCCATAATTGGCTTGCCGTTGCACGTGCCGCCAATAGTGTGGAACTCACGACTGGATACCTCAAAGTCACGCGTGTCGAAAAACGACGCAATCATATCAACGCGCCCAGGGTCGCCACAGACAATGATATTGTCAGTGAGTTGCTCGGGCAACAGATGGATGTGAAACACCGAACCATCGCTATTGATGATGAGTTCGCTGTCGGGGATTGGTTTTCTGTCAGTCATTTTATTTCAGTTTTAGAAGGTTGTTTGGAATTAAAAAGCAAAGGTAATACTTTTTCCAGATATTTGCAAGAGATTTGAAATAAATTAATTCAATGTATTTAATAATAATGTTTTTTTATAACAAGGAATAAAGTATAGACGACAGGTGGCACGGTCGCGCTATATCTCGGCTTGCTTGAGGCGCTCGGCGTTTTCAGCCACAATGAGGTGGTCGATGCAATCCTGGATGTCACCGTCCATAAAAGCCGGCAGGTTATAGATTGTATAGCCGATGCGATGGTCAGTGATACGTCCCTGTGGGAAGTTATATGTGCGGATTTTTGCCGAACGGTCACCGGTACTCACAAGAGTCTTGCGGCGCGCGGCGATGTCATCAACATATTTCTGATGCTCGTGGTCATAGATGAATGTGCGTAGCCGCGCCAAGGCCCGCTCCTTGTTCTTGGGCTGGTCACGCGTCTCTGTACACTCGATGAGTATTTCCTGCTGCTCGCCCGTGTTGGGGTTAGTCCACATGTATCGCAGCCGCACGCCGCTGTTCACTTTGTTCACATTCTGTCCGCCGGCGCCGCTACTGCGGAAGGTATCCCACTTTATTTCGCCCTCATTAATCTGCACGTCAAACGGTTCTGCCTCGGGAAGCACAGCGACGCTTGCCGCGCTGGTATGCACACGCCCCTGGGTCTCGGTGGCCGGCACACGCTGCACGCGATGCACGCCGCTTTCATACTTCAGCGTGCCGTAGGCTCCCTGCCCGGTGATGCTGAAGATAACTTCCTTAAAACCGCCGGCAGCACCTTCGGTACAACTTGACATCTGCACCGTCCATCCGCGATTTTGGCAATAGCGGGTGTACATACGCGCGAGGTCGCCGGCAAAGAGGGCTGCCTCGTCGCCGCCGGTGCCGCCACGAATTTCCAGCACCACATTCTTTGCGTCCTCAGGATCCTCGGGAATGAGCAGCAATTTTATTTCTTGCTCCATAGCCGGCAGGGCCGTAGATGCGTTGTCTAACGTCTCACGGGCGAGAGCACGCATGTCGGCATCATCATCAGCCAGCATGACGTGGGCGGTGTCAATATCGTTGAGCAGGCCACGATAACGTCGTGTGGCATCGACAAGCGTTTGCAGGTGTTTGTACTCACGCGTGAGTTTTATGTACCGTTGCTGGTCGGCAAGCACGACAGGGTCGGCGATGAGAGTCGACACCTCCTCAAAACGTCCCTCTATGCCATCGAGCCTTTGCAGTAGTGGATTATCTTTCATGAGATGGCAGTCGATATTATACGTTGGTGAAGAAGTGGGTCATCACACGTGTCATCGCCTCATGGTCGGCAACGCTCGCGGTCTCGCGCGCACTGTGCATGGCGAGGATTGGGTTACCCACGTCAACGCCTTCAATGTCGACTTGGGCGGTGAGAATATTGCCCAAAGTGGAACCGCCGGCCACATCGCTATGATTCACGAAATACTGGCAGTTGACACCGGCCCCGTCGCAAAGGGCACGGAAGATGGCCGCGGAGTGCGCGTCGGTCATATACTTGCAGTTGGCGTTTATTTTGACGCACGGACCTCCGCCGAGCGACGGGTGGTTTGTCGGGTCATACTTGCCGGGATAGTTGGGGTGGTAGGCGTGGGCGTTGTCGGCACTAATCATGAACGACCGTTGTACGGCCATGGCAAACCGCTCGCTGTCGCCACCAATGGCTCCGTTGATACGCTCGAGCAATGAGGCGAGCACCGGTGATGCCGCGCCTTGCTTTGTGCCGCTGCCGGTTTCCTCGTTATCGAAAATGGCGGCCACACATGTGGCTTGGGTGTCGGTAGCGGAGGTAATGGCCATGAGCGCGGCATGGGCCATACTCAAGTCATCAAGACGGCCGCTGCTGATAAACTCGTTGTTAACGCCAAAGCGGCATGCGCCCTGCGTGTCATAGAGCATTAGGTCGAAGTCCAAAATATCGCCTTTAGCGACACCCAACTCGTCGGCGACGAGACGCAGCAGGAAGCCGTTGGCCTCGAGATTATTGTTAAGGATGGCGATGATGGGCAGCATATCGCGCTGCTTGCTCAGGGGGTTGCCGTCGTTAACGGCGCGGTTGAAGTGTATTGCCAGGTGGGGAATGGTGAGCAGCGGACGCTTGATGTGCAGCAGGCGTGTGACGGGATGCAGCGCATCGGAGCCGCGTAATATCACACGTCCCGCGAGAGACAGCGGCCGGTCAAACCAAGTGTAGAGAATCGGGCCGCCGTACACCTCAGTGTTGAGGCGCAGCACACCGCCCTCACCGGGAATTTCCGCGGCAGGCTTGACACGGAAGCAGGGCGAGTCGCTGTGCGCCGCGATAATCTTAAAGCCCGTCTCACAGGGAGCCTTCTCCCCCACCGTCACCGCGAAGATGGCGCTATCGTTCTTGGTAACAAAAAAGCGGTCACCGGCCTTGACATCGGCCAGAGAATCAGCGAGGCGACGCTCGGCAAATCCGGCATTGAGCAGAAGGCGGCGAGCGGTATCAACAGCAAGGAAGTTGCAGGGACTGCTGTCAAGAAATTTAATAAGAGAGTCAATCATTTTATTAAAGGTTTACCGTTGACCGTCAACCATTAGCCATGCCGCGCGCCCTCGCGCCGGCCAAATAGACGGTTAACGGTAGACGGTCAACATTTCACAATAATTGATGGAGGGCACGCAACACGTTGACCAGTGTTGAGCCCCAATAGTTCACGAAGTTGTCGCGGCATTGAGCAAGCAGTTCTTGCTGAACGTCGGTGGTCGCGTCACGCACGCTCACCACAAAATTGTAAAGTTCCTGGTATATATCTGCGAGGTTCTCGCTGATGCTCGTCGCGATGGGCGTGTCGCTATACTTCATGTCGCTGAGAAAAACCTCGAGATAAACGTCGTCCTCGGCCATGAGAGCGGATACGCCTGCTCGCACGGCATCGTAAGTCGCCTCGTCCAACGAGTCGTCGATGTAGTATTCACTGAAGCCGGTCGGCTCGTCAACGTCTGTGGCACTGATGTATAGGCGCGGCAACAGTTTGAGCATCGCGGTGACAAACTCATCACGGTCACTGTCGGGTGCGGCCTCCATAAGGCGACAGTATTCAACCGACAGCGCAATCAGCGCCAAACTATTTGGTGACAATTTCTGTTCCATTAAAAATACTAATTAGACGGATTTCGATAGAGGTTGTTGCGGATGATATAGGCGGCGACCTCGTCTGGAACGAGGAAGTCGATGGGGACACCGGCTGCTGCCCGCTCACGCACCATAGTTGACGACACTTCAATTATCGGGGCATCAAGCAGCGTCACTCGTGACGGCAGTGTCGCCTGATTAATATCATAGCCACGTCGAGGGTAAATCAGTATGTCATATTCCGATTGTATCCGCTCATGGTCGCGCCAACGGTCAAACACTGCCCAGTTGTCGGCTCCGATGAGCAGCACAAACTCATGCTCCGGAAATTTCTCCCGCAACGCGTCAAGCGTAGCGATGGTGTACGACGGACGCGGCAGTCCGAACTCGAAGGCACTCGTCTCAACCCCGTTAATGCGGCGGCTCACCATCTCGGCCATGCGTAACCGCTCCACATCCCCCGGTAGAAATCCTCCTTTGGGAGTGGCGGAGAGAGGTGTCCCTTTCAGCGGGTTCTGAGGCGACACCATCAGCCACAGCGCGTCCACCGCCCCACTCTCGACGGCACATCTCGCGATAATCGCGTGCCCTATATGTATCGGGTTAAACGACCCGCCATAAATACCAATCCGCATTAAAAGAAGACAATTAATGACAATGAATAACAAAATGATGTAAAGACAATAAGGTCAATAACGACTATATGTTAAAGAATATTAGGGACAATAAAAAACCAAAATTTTGTCTTTATAGACTTTATTGTCTTCAAAAAATTCAATGTTGGCCGTTGACCGTGACGAAGCGGGCGATTAGGCTGCGGGTTTGCTCGACGGCGGTGTCGAGATCGTCGTTCACCACTTGCGCGTCATACTCGCCTGCGCGGCCAACCTCAAAGGCGGCTCGCGCGACACGACGGTCAATCTCCTCGGGGCCATCGGTACCTCGCTTCTCCAATCGTTCGCGCAACACCTCGAGACTCGGTGGCATAATGAAGATGGAAAGAGCATCGTCACCGTAGATACCTTTGACCGCCACGCCTCCGTTGACGTCCAAATCAAGCACTACGTTGCGCCCCATAGCCTGAATGCGGGCAATCTCACTCTTGAGCGTGCCGTAATAGTTGCCGGCATAAACTTGCTCATATTCGGCAAACTCACCTCGCTCAATCTTGGCCTTGAACTCGTCTTGCGACATGAAATAATAGTTCACGCCGTCCACCTCACCCTCTCGCGGCGCGCGTGTGGCAGCCGATACCGAGAACGACAACCGCAACGCCTCGTCGTTAATAATGTGGGAGATGATCGTACTCTTGCCGCACCCCGATGGCGCCGAAATAATTATCAGTTTTCCTTCCATAAGCAGTAATAAAAAGTTGACCGTTGACCGTTGACCGTCTATTGTTACAATGCCGCGCGCCATCGCGCCGGCCAAATAGACGATAAACTGTCAACCTTTCACAAAACGTTAAGGACTTGCTCCTTGATTTGCTCGAGGTGGTCCTTCATGCGGACGACCACTTTCTGGAGTTCGGCATCGTTTGCCTTGCTGCCGGTAGTGTTTATCTCGCGCCCCATCTCCTGACTGATAAAGCCCAGTTTCTTGCCCTGCCCGGGCTCGCTGCCGTGCAGCGTGTCGAGGAAGTAGTTCAAGTGGTTCTGCAGGCGCACTTTCTCTTCAGTGATGTCTAAACGCTCGATGTGGAAGATGATTTCCTGCTCGAGCCGGTTGTTATCGTAGGAAATATCACCGAGTTTAGTCAAAGCGTCCATCATGCGCTGCTTGATGCGCTCCACACGCGGCAGCTCATATCGCGGCACCTCGTCGTCAAGCAAACTGCGGATGGCCTCGATTTTCTCCTCAAAGAAGGTCTCAAGGCGCCGTCCCTCTTGCGCGCGGAACTCGTTCAGCGCGTCCAGAGCCCGCCTCGCCGTGTTGACCACGGCGGCCAACTCATCACTCGTCGCGTCGTCGCCCTCGCCG
Organism: uncultured Porphyromonadaceae bacterium; assembly: GCA_946187345.1. GTDB lineage: Bacteria > Bacteroidota > Bacteroidia > Bacteroidales > Muribaculaceae > Sodaliphilus. The sequence continues at coordinate 14,887 of CAMHQD010000001.1, forward strand.
GCCACCGTCAGCGTGTCTGGCAGGCGCAGCAACGTAGCGTACCAGTCGTCGGGCTCAGGAATACCGAGTTCGGCAGCCACATGCTGGATTTGACGCTTGTAGGCCCGCAGCACTGGCACATTCAGCCGTTGCAGCGACGCGTCATCGCCGTTCTCACACGTAATCAGCATCTCCACCTTGCCCCGGCGCAGCGCCTCCACAATCACATTGCGCAACTCCAGTTCCGCCGCACGGTACGCCGGCGGCATACGCAGCACCAGGTCCAGTTGCTTACTGTTCAACGATTTGACCTCGACGACAATCTTCTTGCTGCCATAGCAGCCCGTCGCCTTGCCAAATCCGGTCATCGAATAAATCATAGTCTGATAGTAGGTTTTACACCACAAAATTAGTCAAAACTCACCACACAGCCAAATTTAAACACGAATTACCATGAATTATCCATGAATTTAGACAGAAGAACAGGTGTTCAGAAAATAATAGTGAGAATTATTGTCATTAGTTTGAGATTTTTTGTAATTTTGTGACAGAATTCGGAAAATTCACAATTAATCAACAATAACTATTTAATTTTCAACATTATGCAGATTTCGCACATTGAGCATGTCGGCATTGCCGTCACGAGTCTTGACGAGGCCATCCCCTTCTACGAGAAGATGCTTGGCTTCAAGTGTTTCGCCATCGAGGAGGTTGAGGACCAGCACGTCCGCACCGCTTTCTTCCAGGTGGGCCAGACCAAGATTGAGTTGCTCGAGGCCACCAGCCCCGAGAGCGCCATCGCCAAGTTTATCGAGAAGAACGGCGGCCGCGGCGGCATCCAGCATGTGGCGTTTGCCGTTGAGGACGGCGTGGCTAACGCCCTGGCTGAGGTCCAGGAGAAGGGCGGCCGCGTGATTGACCAGGCTCCGCGTCGCGGCGCCGAAGGCCTGAACATCGCTTTCCTCCACCCCAAGACCACCTGCGGCGCTCTGCTTGAACTTTGTGAGAACCCTAATAAGTAATTCAGAATTCATAATTCACAATTATGGGTAAGCAATCAGAACGCATCCAGCAACTGATCGACCAGCGCGCCGAGGCGCGCCTGGGCGGTGGCCAGAAAGCCATAGACAAACAGCACGAGAAGGGTAAGTACACCGCCCGCGAGCGCATCGACATGCTGCTTGACGAGGGCAGTTTTGAGGAGTTAGACATGTTTGTGCGCCATCGTTGCACAAACTTCGGTCAGGAGAAGAAGTCCTATGCCGGCGACGGTGTTGTCACGGGCTATGGCACAGTTGACGGCCGCCTGGTTTACGTGTTCGCGCAGGACTTCACCGTCATCGGCGGCTCGCTCGGCGAGGCGATGGCGATGAAGATTTGCAAGGTGATGGACTTGGCCATGAAGCAGGGCGCTCCCGTGATTGGCCTTAATGATAGTGGCGGTGCCCGCATTCCCGAGGGCATCAACGCCCTGGCCGGCTACGCCGAGATATTCCAGCGCAATATCAACGCCAGCGGTGTCATTCCGCAGATTTCGGCAATCCTCGGCCCATGCGCCGGCGGTGCTGTCTACTCCCCCGCCCTGACCGACTTCACCATCATGGCCAAGGGCACGTCGTTCATGTTCCTCACCGGTCCGGCCGTCGTCAAGACAGTGCTTGGCGAGGATGTCACTCAGGAGCAACTCGGCGGCGCTACGGTTCACGCCGGCAAGAGTGGTGTGACCCACTTTGCCTGCGACACCGAGGAGGATGTCATCAAGGTGATTAAGTTATTGCTCAGTTATATGCCGAGCAACAATATGGAGGAGACGCCGCGCGTGGAGTGCAACGACCCCATCGACCGCGTGGAGGATGCCCTGAACAACATCATTCCCGAGAGCGCCAACGACCCCTACGACATGTATGAGGTCATTCAGGCCATCGTCGATAACGGCGAGTTCCTCGAGGTGCAGCGTGACTATGCCAAGAATATCATCGTGGGCTTTGCCCGCTTCAATGGCCAGAGCGTCGGCATCGTGGCCAACCAGCCCAAGGTCATGGCCGGTGTGCTCGACTGCAACTCGTCGCGTAAGGGTGGTCGCTTTGTGCGCTTCTGCGACGCGTTCAACATTCCCATTGTGACGCTCGTTGACGTGCCGGGCTTCCTGCCGGGCACCGGACAAGAGTACAACGCCGTGATCCTCAACGGCGCCAAGTTGCTCTACGCCTACGGTGAGGCGACAGTACCCAAGGTGACCGTCACCCTGCGCAAGAGTTACGGCGGCAGCCACATCGTGATGAGTTGCAAGCAGTTGCGTGGCGACATGAACTACGCGTGGCCCAGCGCCGAGATTGCCGTCATGGGTGCAGCCGGTGCCGCCGGCATCCTCTATGCCAAGGAGGCCAAGGCCGCCAAGGTGGCCGCCGCCGAGGCCCGCGAGGCCGGCAAGGAGGACGAGGCAAAGCGTATCTTGGCCGAAAACAAGGAGTTTATCGCAGCCAAGGAGCAGGAGTACAACGACCTGTTCTGCACGCCGTTCAACGCCGCCAAGTATGGCTACATCGACGACGTGATTGAGCCGCGCAACACTCGCTTCCGCGTTATCCGCGCCCTGGAGATGCTCCGCACCAAGAAACTCACCAACCCGGCCAAGAAGCACGGCAACATCCCCCTCTAAAAAAGTCGCCCCTTCCAAAAGGAGGGGTGGTAGGAGACGTATTAACGACTTACAACGAAATATGAAAAGAATACTTTGGATCCTGACAGCCGCCATCGCCTTGACCGCGATGTCGCTGCCCACCCTCGCCCAGAGCCGCACCAACGTGCGCCTCAATGAGGTGATGGTGGCGGCCGACACCACAGGCGCGGCGACCGGCTGGGTGGAACTGTTCAACTCGTCCTATGGTAGCGTGGCCATTGAGAAGATGTTTCTCACCACGATCAAGGCCGACACGATTGAGGCCATCAAGAAACGTGGCATGGCAATGGACACGCTCGCGATGACCGATGCCCGCTGCTTTGTGGTGCCACGCGGCGACGAGCGCAACACCAAGATTGCGCCGCGAAGCCATGTCGTGTTCTGCGCCGACGCTAATCCGGCCCTCGGCACGTTCCACCTGCCATTTGCATTCGAGGCAGGCAAGGAGAATTATATTGCCCTATATGACGTCAACGGCACCCTGCTCGATGAGGTTACCGTGCCGGCCACGCTGCCCATCGGCAACAGTTACGCCGTGCGCGACGCTGTGGTTGGCAGCGGCAAGTTGCCCACCACCGGCACCCTGCCGGCCGACTGCTGGGAGCCTCGCGACGGCAAGACGGTCGCCACGGCTATCACGCCGGGCAACTTCAACACCCGCAGGGCTAACGAGAACATCGAGAAGTTCCACATCAATGACCCCCACGGCTACACCATCGCGCTCTTTGCCATGGCAATCGTCTTCGGCGCATTGTTGTTGCTCTTCTTGTGCTTCAAACTCTTCGGCATGATTGCGCAGCGTACCACCGGCAGTGGCATGAGCGAGCCTGCAGTTGCGGCTCCCGTCGCGGCTCCCGAGGTGACACGCCCCGCGGCCGGTGGCGACGACGAGGCTCTGGCTGCCGCCTTTATGGCACTCTACCAGCACCTCAACGCCCACGACAATGAGAGTGGTGTGCTCACCTTTGGCAAGCGCCAACCCTCGGCTTGGAGCGACAAGGCCGCACTAATGCGCCGCCTTCCCTTCTAACGACTAACGACTAACGTTAATGGTGGGCGGGCACCGCCCCGCCCACTAACGACAAACGACAAACGACTAACGACAATGAAAGAGTATAAATACAAAATCAATGGCATCGACTACAACGTGACCATTGGTGACATCAACGACAATATGGCGCGCGTCAACGTCAACGGTGTGGACTATGACATTGAGTTGCCCGAGCAACCCAAGGCCAAGCCCGTTGTCAAGCATGCCCCCGTCGACAGCGCTCCCGCAGCGGCGCCTAAGGCCGCACCCAAGAAGGCCGCCGCGGCTGCCGGCGACACAGTCATCACGTCGCCGCTGCCCGGCGTGATTAAGGAACTTCACGTCAAGGTGGGTGACAGCGTCAAGGCCAGCGATGTGGTCTGCATTCTCGAGGCCATGAAGATGGGCAACGAGATTCTCGCCGGCAAGGACGGCGTGGTCAAGAGCATCGACGTGACCAAGGACGAGAGCGTCCAAGAGGGAACCACAATCATGGTTATCGGTTAATCTGGCGACTAACGACTAACAACTAACGACGACCATGGTGCTTCTTGAAAGTTTCCTCACAAGCAACCTGCTGGAGTTTTGGCACTTCACTGGTTTCTATAATGTTGACTACACCAACATCATCATGCTGTGCGTGGGCCTCTTCTTCATCTATCTGGCCATCAAGCACAACTTCGAACCGATGTTGCTCGTTCCCATTGGCTTCGGCATCCTCATCGGCAACATCCCGTTCCAACCCGGCAACGAGATTGGCATCTATGAGGACGGCTCGGTGCTGAACATCCTCTATCAAGGCGTGCGCCAGGGCTGGTATCCGCCACTCATCTTCCTCGGCATCGGCGCGATGACCGACTTCTCGTCGCTCATCGCCAATCCGAAGTTGCTCCTCGTGGGCGCGGCCGCCCAGTTCGGCATCTTCGGTGCCTACATGATTGCTCTGGCACTTGGCTTTCTGCCTGACCAGGCAGGCGCCATCGCCATCATCGGCGGCGCCGATGGTCCCACGGCCATCTTCCTCTCGAGCAAACTCGCTCCCAATCTGATGGGAGCCATTGCCGTGAGCGCATATAGTTATATGGCTCTTGTGCCTGTGATTCAGCCGCCAATCATGCGACTGCTCACAACCAAAAAGGAGCGCTTAATCCGCATGAAGCCCGCCCGCAAGGTGTCGCAGAACGAGAAGATTCTCTTCCCCATCTTCGGCCTTATCCTCACGTGCTTCGTCGTGCCGTCGGGTCTGCCCCTGTTGGGTATGCTCTTCTTCGGCAACCTGCTGCGTGAGAGTGGCGTCACCAAGCGACTGGCCAACACAGCCAGCAACGCAATGACAGACATGGTCACCATCGTGCTCGGCATGACCGTGGGTGCCAGCACCCAGGCCAGCCAGTTCCTCACCAAGGAGACGGTGTTTATCTTTCTGCTCGGCTTCTTGGCGTTTGTCATCGCCACCATGTCAGGTGTGCTCTTCGTCAAGTTGTTCAACTTGATTTTGGGCAAGGACAACAAGATCAACCCGCTCATCGGCAATGCCGGAGTGAGCGCGGTGCCGATGGCTGCCCGCATCAGCAACGACCAGGGTCTCAAAGCAGACCCGAGCAACTACCTGCTCATGCACGCTATGGGTCCCAACGTGGCCGGCGTGATTGGCAGCGCGGTCGCCGCGGGCGTCCTGCTCGGCTTCCTCGGATAAGCCACAGCACATCCTCCACATCAAGGCTCCTCACGACCTATTGGCCATGGGGAGCCTTGTTTTTCACAAACAACGACAATAATTTCGGAAAAAATTTTGTCATTTGAAATCTTGTGAGTAATTTTGCAGCCGGAATTGTCGCCATAGCGCTTCAGTTTCATTCGGAGAGATGGTAGAGTGGTCGATTACACCGGTCTTGAAAACCGGCGTGCAGCAATGCACCGGGGGTTCGAATCCCTCTCTCTCCGCCACTTTCGCAACAACTCCCGGCTATACCCTCAACGGTTGCCGGGAGTTGTTCATTTAGGCGGCACTCAGTCGCCCCAATCACACAATATAGCGGCACGCCATACGTTTCTATATTATAAGACACAGATAAGAACTGAAACTACGATAGAATGAAGATAACTTTTATCGTGCCTCCGGTGCTCGACGGCAGCAAGCAGCCGGCCGAGCGCACCGCGGGGTGTACACGTGTGGTCTATTTGGCACCCAACATATATGAACTCACCGTGGCCGCCGTGCTCGAGCGAGACACTGACCACGAGGTGAGATACCGCGACTTTGTCTACAACAAGACGAGTCGTGAGCAGTTCGACAACTTTCTGCGCGACGACGACAGCGACATCTACTGCATTTGGACAGTAAACCTTTCTATCGAGAACGACCTTATGGCTACCGCGATGATTCATCAGCGGCAGCCTCAGGCCTTTGTTCTGCTCATCGGCCCAGGACCGACCCACTTCATCGACAAGTGCCTCGCCGCCGAGCGAGATATCGTTGTGCGAGGCGAGCCGGAACTAACCGTGCTTGAACTTGTCAACACCATCGCCACGGGCGGCGACTGGAGAAACGTCCTCGGCACCTCAACACGCAACAGCGACGGCACAACCCACAATAACGGCTTCCGCCCGCTCATGAAAGACCTTGACAGCCTTCCCGTGCCGGCACGCCACCTGCTGGGCGACCACCGATACTACAACCCCAAACTCAAAACGGGGCCATACACCACCATGGTCACCAGCCGCAACTGCCCGTTCCACTGCATCTACTGCGTACCCAGTTCGCTCACGTTTGCACGCGAAATCGAGAACCGCAAGTTCCACGGTCGCAAACCGCCCATCTCCTACCGCAGCATTGAGAGCATCTCCGCCGAGGTGGACACCCTCGCCGCCGAGGGATACAAGGCCATCGGCTTTATGGACGACAACTTCATCTGGAACGAGGAGCGCACACGCGGCATTTGCGACATCATGCGCCGCCACGGCATCGTCTGGGGCTGCCAGGCGCGCGTCGACGCCATCACCGAGCCTATCGCGCGCATGCTGGGCGAGAGCGGTTGCCGATACGTCGACCTGGGTGTCGAGTCGTTTGACGACCGCATCCTCGAGTATGTCAAGAAAGGCATCACCGTGGCCGACATCCACCGCGCCATCTCACTGCTCCAGCAATACAATGTGCCCGTCAAACTCAACATCCTCATCGGCTGCAGCCCTCTTGAGACACGCGAGACCGTGAAGCACACCCTCAACGAGGCAAAGAAACTCAAAGTGGACCAGGTGATGTTCAACATCGTCTCGCCGTTCCCGGCCACCGAGTATTACGACCAGGCCATCGCCAACGGGTGGATTGACCGCTATGTGCCCACCGATGTCCAGCGCGAGTCCATCCTCAACCTGCCGCACTTGAGCAGCAAGGAGATGGAGCGCCTTCTCTTCTGGAACAACATCAGTTACTTCCTTTCATGGCATTTCATCTCCACCCAGATGCGCCGCTTCACCAGTTGGAAAGAATTCACACAAGCCCTCAAGGCCCTCAAAGTGAAACTCTTCGGATAGCGACTTCCTCCTCATTCTGTGTGCAGTCACCTCGTGACTGCCCCCCAGACAACTGATTATGAAACTGTCGATAGTTATCCTCACGTGCAACCAGCGCGACTTCACTCGGCAGTGTCTCGCCTCGCTTGGCGAGTTGCCGGAGCGTGCCGATGTCGAGACCATCATTATCGACAACGGCAGTAACGACGGTACGCTCGATATGTTGCGCGACGACTTCCCCACAATCAGGGTCATCGCCAACGACCGCAACCGCGGCGTTGCCGCGGCGCGCAACCAGGGCATTGCCGCCGCCACGGGGCGCTACGTGCTGCTGCTCGACAATGACACCATCGTCACCCCCGAGGCCATCGACGCCCTCGTGGACTATGCCGACAGCCACCCCGACGTGGGACTGTGCGGCAGCCGGCTGGTCGATGCCGACGGCAACACCCAGGACAGTTGCAAGCCCTACCCGGGCATTCTTAACAAAGTGCGCAACGTGCTCGGCATCAAAGACACCCACCACTTCCCTACCGACCCTGACGGTGCCGTGGAGCCATGCTACATCATCGGCGCGTGCCAACTCATCCGCCGCGAGGCCATCGAGCAAATTGGGCCACTCGACGAGGCTATCTTCTACGGCCCCGAGGACGCCGACTACTGCCTGCGCATGACCGAGGCCGGTTGGCGAGTGCGCTACCTGCCCCACATCACCATCACCCACCTCTGGCAACGCGCCACCACCCGCCGCTGGCTCTCCCCCCTTGGCCGCAAGCACCTCGCCGCCCTCCTCTACTTCTGGCGCAAACACCGCCGCTACCTCCGGTAGTCCCCGCCGCCCCAAGCGACCCCCATGCGCAGGCCGTTTGCGGCTTGCGCATGGGGGTCGCACTTTACCAAGCCTCCAACTTGGTGAACTATTAATTCTTTTATCTAATTACGCTAACGGATGCAAACTAAAGTGGTTTATGGAGTAACTTGTCGTATCCTATCTTCTATAAGCGCAATAAGTTTTTTTGCCGGTTCAATTCTTTCTCTCAATTCATCAGACGAAATTTCATAGACACAATTATAATCGCTCTGTTCTCGCATAGTTTGCAGTTGACTATAAAGCCTGCCATATTCAATATCAAAAATACCTGATTTTACGTAATGGAGATGGAACATGGCATGAGAACCTTTGTGAGTGCTGATAGCGAAACCATCGTGAATAAGCAACGCACTGACGGCATGAAATACAGCATAATAGAGACGATTAGCCGCGCCACTCCAACGATTGGCGTTTGCGAGTATCTCTATCTCTTCAAAAGTCTCATGTGCCTTTTTTATCTCAAGAGAAACGAGAGTTTCACGTTCTTCAACAGACAATTTCATAATAGTATGATTTTATCTTGTTCCACATTTTTGCGGAATGGAAGGAAATCCCATTCATTCCATTGTTTTTTAGTGTATATGTGAGGGCTGATTTCTTCTCCAAGTTGCCATCCAAGTTCCCTAAAGGGGTATGTTATATCATAGTCACCAGCAATCAAATTGGGTTTATCGAGCAATATCAAGAGATCCCAATCAGATTCTTCATTAGCGTCGCCTCGCGCTCTTGATCCATAGAGATATAACGAACTGTTGGGAGGCAGCGTAGTGTGTCCCAACTCTTTAATGCGATCTATGACGTTTGAGCGACTCATAAATAAATACATTTGAACTTGATTACAAAGGTACAAAAAAAAATTACTCTAATAAAATTTCCACACAAAATTATACACATATTCAAAAAGAGTGGAAAATCCCGTCCCTTATTAGATATCGCAATGTCTTTGAATTTCCCTCAAAGTGCGAACAAATTTCAGCCCGGAGGGCGTAATTTATATAGCCCCCCACGCCAGTGGGGGGGTGCTATCATCGGTAATCTGCCTCTGAAAGAGGCCACAATCACAGCGCCGGTTGCCTCCTCCAGAGGCAACCCATCATCTACGTCACCCCCGAGCATTCGCTCGGGGGCTATATTAGTCACGCCCTCCGGGCTGATGTTACCTCCGTCGTGGGGGCGTTGTGGTGTCGATTGCGGGCGGCGCTTCGCGCTACGCCCCGCAATTCGCCACCACAACGCCACAGATAGGGGAACTATCGGGCCAAGCGCAGCCCGAGGTCGCTGTAGCGGCTCGACGGCGTGCTGCCGTTCCGGTACGACACGCGGCAGCCCCCCGCGTCGAGGCCCCAACTGCCGCCGCGGTGCACGCGGAAAGAGCCCGTAGTGGGGCCCGTCGGATTATTCTGCGCGGCACTGCTGTAACTGCCATACCTGCCGTACCAGTCCTGACACCACTCCCACACGTTGCCGCTCATGTCGTAGAGGCCCAACTCATTCGCGGTCTTTGTCGCGACTGGATGCTTTGCATAGCCACTATTATCGTAGTACCACGCCACGTCGCTCAAAGTGTTGCTGCCCGAGTACTTGTAGCCGCGGCTCATAGTGCCGCCACGGGCGGCGAACTCCAACTCGGCCTCAGTCGGCAAGCGGAACGTCTCGCCCGTCAACGAGTTCAACTTCGTGATAAACGTCTGGCAGTCTTCCCACGACACTTGCTCCACCGGATAACTGTCGCCTCTCTTGTAGTAACTCGGGTTGCTGCCCATCACAGCAGTCCACAACGCCTCGGTCACCTCAGTCTCGCCAATCGAAAAGTCGCTCAAAGTCACTTGATGAGTTGGCTTCTCGTTATCGTAAGCGTCGCTGCCCTGCTCGGCCGTCGCACCCATAGTGAACGTGCCGCCCTCAACAGCAACCATCTTAAAGGTGACGCCATTGACAGTAAACACTTTATTTTCGGGAACATAATATCCTGGATCGTCGAGCAGCAGGTTGGCATCGACTGCATCAATGCGGCCGTCGCCGTTCAGGTCGGGGTCAGCCGCCGCGGCCGTTAGGCTTGCCGCCATCATAATTGTCAGTAAGGTAATCTTTCTCATAAAAACAGATATTGTGTTGATAATGTGATGTTTCGGTTACCACCGCGGGACCGTGCCCACTTTCAATTCACAAAATTATAAAAAACTTTACCCCCCCCTCCGTTAAAAAAGTTAAAATTGCATAAGCATTTGCTAATCTTATATCATATCACGTAAAATCCGCAAAATTTATCGTAATAGTTCGGCAATTTTTTGGGTTAGCGTCAATTCACGTCTATAACAACGTCAATTTCCGTCTATCTTAATTATATTAGACAAAAAATTAACGATAATAGACGTTGTTATGGACGAAAATAGACGGGATATTTTTGCCGTTTGAGTTTATTTTAGTAATTTTGCGGTATCTAAACAAACCCTATAATTATCAACAAACAAAAACTATGGCTTTTTTGACAAATGACAAGTTGACGATTGTCGGCGCCGCCGGCATGATCGGCTCGAACATGGTGCAGACCGCCCTGATGATGGGGCTCACAAGTGAGATTTGCCTTTATGACGTGTTCTCGCCCGAAGGCGTGGCCGAGGAGATGCGTCAGAGCGGCTTCGGCGATGTGAAGATTGTCGCCACCACCGATCCCGAGGTGGCCTTCACCGGTGCCAAGTACATCATCAGCAGCGGCGGTGCTCCCCGCAAGGAGGGCATGACGCGCGAGGACCTGCTCAAGGGCAACTGCGAGATCGCCGAGGGCCTGGGCAAGAACATCAAGCAATACTGCCCCGATGTGAAGCACGTCGTCATCATCTTCAACCCGGCCGACCTCACCGGTCTGGTGACCCTGCTTTATAGCGGCCTGAAGCCCGGCCAGGTAACTACGCTCGCCGGCCTTGACAGCACCCGCCTGCAGAGCGCGCTGGCCAAGAAGTTCAACGTGATGCAGAGCCAGGTGACCGGTTGCGCCACATACGGTGGCCACGGCGAGCAGATGGCCGTCTTTGGCTCGCGGGTGAAGATTGCCGGCAAGCCCCTCACCGACATCATCGGCACGCCGGAGTTCCCGGAGCAGGAGTGGGAAGACATGAAGGTTGCCGTCACCCAGGGCGGTGCCGCCATCATCAAGTTGCGCGGCCGCAGTTCGTTCCAGAGCCCGGCTTATCTCTCGGTGGAGATGATTCGCTCGGCCATGGGCGGTGAAAGTTTCCGCTATCCCGTTGGAACCTACGTCCACAGCGGCAAATATGACCACATCATGATGGCCATGGACACCACCCTCGACAAGGACGGCGCCCACTACAACATCCCGCAGGGCACGCCCGAGGAGAACGCCAAACTCGACGCCAGTTACGAGCACCTGTGCAAGATGCGTGACGAACTCGTCACCCTGGGCATCGTGCCGCCCATCAGCGAGTGGAGCAAGGTCAACCCGAACCTCTAATTCATTAAGGTTTAGCGTTGAGCGTTTAGAGGTTTAGCCTCGCGCTATCACGCTCGGTGATAATGTAGAGCCTCGCAAAGGACGAGGCTCTACATTTCTTCCCATTTGCGATAGCAAATGGCTCAACCTCTAAAGGTTCAACCTCTCAACGCTCAACCTCTAAACATTCAACTTTCCTATGGAAATCAAGAGTGCAAAGTTTGTTATCAGCAATAGCGACCCGCGGCGGTGCCCCGACGGCGATTTGCCCGAGTATGCCTTCATCGGGCGCAGCAACGTGGGCAAGTCATCGCTCATCAATATGCTCACCGGCCGCAAAGGGTTGGCCAAGACCTCATCAACCCCCGGCAAGACGCTGCTCATCAACCACTTCGTCATCAACGACGAGTGGTATATCGTTGACCTGCCCGGTTATGGATACGCCCGCCGCGGCAAGGAGAGCCGCGAGGAGTTGTCACGCATGATTCGCGGCTACATCATGAGCCGCGAGCAGATGGTGTGCCTCTTTGTGCTCATCGACAGCCGTCACAAGCCGCAGCAAATCGACCTTGACTTCATGCAATGGCTTGGCGAGAACGAGGTGCCCTTCGCCATCGTGTTCACCAAACTCGACAAAATGGGCCCCAACGCCGGCAAAGCCGCCGTGGAGGCCTATAAGCAACAGTTAAGTGAGACGTGGGCCGAACTGCCGCCAATCTTCTTGACCAGCAGCGAGGACGGCCGCGGCCGCGACGAGTTGTTAGACTATATCGCTTCCATCAACGCGACGCTCTGAGGGCGTATATGGCAAACCGGCGAGCACTTGGCCCATCTTGGCCGTGGCGTCACGCAAGGGGCCGTCCACCATGCCACGCAGGAAAAATGGCAACTCAACATTCAATTGAGCCTCAGCGTCAGTGACATTCTCGTCAATCGGCTGCAAGTCCACCTGCAGCGAAAACTTCAACGGTGACTGAGCCGCCACGTATGTCACGCGGCTATTCTCCACACAATTCCGCACATCGGGCACTAATTGCACAGCGCCCATCGGACTATTGATGGCGATACCCTCGTCGGTTATCGTCACCTGTTGTAATTGTGAGCGCACGTTCTCGGGCAGGTCGGCCATCTTGTCGCCCAAGCGCTCAATCAATGTCGAAAGATGCGTCAGGCTATGATAAATCGCGCCCACCGGCGCGTTAATTGTTTGTTTCTCACTCTTGTAACTTTCCATCTAAGAAGCGTATAAATTTATTTCCGAAAATTTCTGAATTTTATTAGACATAAGGACATAAGAACCATAAGCCTCCCCCAACCTCCTCCTAAAGGAGGGGGAGTATAGAAATTACAATAGAAATGGGCGGAGGGCAAAATAATTTTGTTCTTTTGTTCTTTGGTCTAAATCTCTATATTTCACGGATTTTACGTGAGATAATTTTGGGGGGGCTCAGTCCAGTTCAATCTCGCCGGGAGTCCACCCCTCGGGGTCGTCATGCCACTGCTTGAGCGACTCCACATCCTCCGGTTGAATCACACCGGCATCGAGTGCCATCTGAATCATTGCGCTATAGTTCGTCACACACGTCACCGGCAACTTGGCCTTGCGCAACGCGCGCGCCGCCACCGGGAACTCATAATTGAACAACGCCACAACACCGGTCACGATGCCTCCGGCCTCCTCCACAGCCTGGGCCGCGCTCAAGCACGCTTTGCCCGTGATGAGCAAGTCCTCAATGATAACCACACGCTGCCCCGGCAAGATATTGCCCTCAATGCGGTTTTCGAGGCCGTGATCCTTGGGCGTCTCACGGACGTACACATAAGGCAAACCAAGCACGTCGGCAACAATCGCGCCCATAGCGATTGCTCCGGTGGCGACACCGGCGACAACGTCCATCTCGCCGTATCCCGCAACCGCGCGCGCCAGTTCAAGTTTGATGGCGGCACGCACGTCAGGATGAGACAACGCCTGGCGATTGTCACTATAAATAGGACTGTTCCAACCGCCGCCCCACACAAACGGGCTGTCCGGCTGCAACTTGAACGCGCCGATTTTCAACAACTTGCCGGCAATCAATAAATCTGTCTTAATCATCTTCTCTGTGGTTTTCATCTAATGAGAATACAAAAGTAGCAAAAAAATCTATAACCAAAAAACTAAAATGCCTCTCATTTCTTCTATTTCTCCTTTTCCACACATTTCTACTATACTATAAAGACTAAAAACGGGAAACTATTGCGTAAACCGAAAATTTTCAGTACCTTTGCACGATTTTTTACATAAGGTTTATATATTTTTACAGTTTTTATGTTGACACCTACAAAGAAAACCATCACCCTGCCCGACGGACGACAGATTACCCTCGAGACAGGCAAGCTTGCCAAGCAAGCCGATGGAGCTGTTGAACTGCGCATGAACAACACGATGATTCTTGCGACAGTCACCTCGGCACAGGAAGCCGAGGAGGGGGCCGATTTCATGCCCCTCCAAGTCGAGTACAAGGAAAAGTACTCCGCATTCGGCCGCTATCCCGGCGGTTTCACCAAGCGCGAGGGACGCGCCAGCGACAACGAAGTGCTCACCGCACGCCTCGTTGACCGCGTGTTGCGCCCGCTGTTCCCAAGCAATTACCATGCCAACACCATCGTCCACATCATTCTCTTCTCGACCGACGGTGTTGACTGCCCCGACGCTCTGGCGGGCCTTGCCGCCAGCACGGCAATCGCCGTGAGCGATGTCCCGTTTGAGGAGCCTATCGCCGAGGTGCGCGTGGCGCGCATCGATGGCGAGTTTGTCATCAACCCCACCTTTGAGCAGATTGAGAAAGCCGATATTGAGCTGATGGTAGGTGCAACTTACGACAACATCATGATGGTGGAGGGCGAGATGAACGAGGTGAGCGAGGACGAACTGATTGCTGCCCTCAAGGCCGCACACGAGGCCATCAAGCCCATGTGCCTGCTCCAAAAGGAACTCGCCAAGGAACTCGGCGTGGTCAAGCGCGAGTATTGCCACGAGACCAACGACGAGGAACTTCACGAGCGCATGAAGAAAGAGTGCTATCCCAAGTGCTATGAGATTGCCAAGGCCGGCTGCGCCGATAAGCACTGGCGCAACGACTCGTTCAAGAAAATCTTTGACGACTTCCTTGAGACCATCCCCGAGGACGACCGCGAGGCCCTCACCCCGATGCTCGCGCGCTACTACCACGACATCGAGCGTGACGCCGTGCGCCGTTGCATCCTCGACGAGCACATCCGTCTGGACGGCCGCCGCACCGACGAGATTCGCCCCATCTGGTGCGAGGTCGACTACCTGCCATACCCCCACGGCTCGGCTGTGTTCACCCGCGGCGAGACCCAGGCTCTGGCAACCGTCACCCTCGGCACCAAAGACGACGAGAAACTTGTAGATGACGTGATAAAGCGTTATGACGAGCGTTTCCTGCTCCACTATAACTTCCCCGGCTTTGCTACCGGCGAGGCAAAGGCTCCGCGCGGTGTGAGCCGTCGCGAGATTGGTCACGGCAACCTGGCCCACCGCGCCCTCAAGCGCATGTTCCCCGATGACTTCCCCTACACCTGCCGCATCGTCAGCGATATTCTCGAGAGCAACGGCTCGTCGAGCATGGCAACCGTCTGCGCCGGCACCCTCGCGCTGCTCGACGCCGGCGTCAAACTCAAGAAGCCCGTCGCTGGTATCGCCATGGGCCTTATCACCGACGAGGGCAACGTCAAGCACGCCGTGCTCAGCGACATCCTCGGCGATGAGGACCACCTGGGCGACATGGACTTCAAGGTCACCGGCACCGTCGATGGCATCACCGCCACCCAGATGGACATCAAGTGCGACGGACTCCCCTACGAAATCCTCGAGCAGGCTCTCCAACAAGCCAAGCAGGCTCGCCTCCACATCCTTAATATCATCAACGAGACTATCCCCGCTCCGCGCGAGGACTACAAGCCTCACGTGCCGCGCATCGTCAAGATGACCGTCGACAAGGAGTTTATCGGCGCCATCATCGGCAAGGGCGGCGAGGTCATCCAAAAGATGCAGGAAGAGACCGGAACCACCATCTCCATCGACGAGATCGACGGCCTCGGTTACATCGAGATCGCCAGCGCAAACAAGGACGGCATCGACGCCGCCGTGGAGCGCATCAAGGCTATTATCGCCGTGCCCGAGGAGGGCGCCATCTACACCGGCACCGTGCGCTCGATTCTCGAGTTTGGAGCCTTTGTCGAGTTTATGCCCGGCCGCGACGGTCTGCTTCACATCAGCGAAATCAGTTGGGACCGTCTGCCCGACATGGAGGCCAGCGGCCTGCATGAGGGTGACGAGGTCACCGTCAAACTCATCGAGATTGACAAGAAGACCGGCAAGTTCCGCCTCTCCATGCGCGCCCTGCAAGACAAACCCGAGGGCTACGAGAAGCCTCGCCGTCCGCAGGGAAACAATGGCGGCGGAAATCGCGGTCCACGTCGCGACGGCAACGTCACAGCCCCACGCCGCGGCAATGACCACGGCCCACGCCGCGGCAACAACGACCGCCGTCGCCGCGACGACCGTGACGAAGATTGATTTCATATCATCCAGTAACTAAAACAAGGGTCGGCATCAACAAATGATGCCGACCCTTTTTAGCGCTATGTGCAAAGCGGCCACGTCGCAACAGAGTTGTGTGCAAAGCGGCCACGCCGCAACAGAGTTATGTGCAAAGCGGCCACGCCGCTTTGATATTCGCCATCAAGCGCATTTTTTATTACAAACCGTAACAAAAATGCAACAATTCACGCATGAATATTCGGTTTTTCCGCGTTCTTATTTAATTATTGTTAATAGAGCTCATTTTTTCTCTTTCTTCTATTGACATATAAAAAAAACGCTGTAATTTTGCATCGGTTTTCATGGTATTAGTTTTTTAAGGTTATGAGTACGACCCTTGACGCTGGGAAGCGGCAATGGTTGGACCTTTTAAGAAAAAGGTTTGTTAATGGTACTTAAAGGTTAATTAGTTAAGCAATCCGCGACGTGATGCCGCGGATTTTCTTTTGCCTGATTTCCATCGAGAAAGACAAGCATCTGTCAATCAACAGTTTATACCTTTTCAAAAACAACAATTAATTCATTTAGGACAATGTTGTGAATAGCGACAGAAACGGGTGGTGGGAAGTTGTTGCGTGAGGATCGTTAGAGAGCCGGTGACGTGTTTGTGCCCACGGAGGACGGCACGTGTGTTACAAAACAGTCGGGGCGACGCGTCACGCGCCACCCCGGCAATCAAATGTGTGTAATAAAAACGTTATGAAATGAGAAATCTATGATAGTTACCAGGGGCGCCCGCCACCGGGACCGAAGCCACCGCCACCCATACTGCCGCTGACGGCAATAGAGGCTGTGACATCTGCGCTTTGGCTTCCGCCACTGAGGGTGCAGCCGGTGGTGAGACTGTAGAACGATGTTCCGCCGGAAGCGGTGGAGCCGCTGCGAAGCGTATAACTCGAGCCACTCTTGAGCGATGGTGATGAAATCATCAATGCGCTTGCACTGCTGCTCGGGGTGACGTAGTGCAAGATGGCCTGCGTGCCGCTGACAAGGCCTATTTTCAAGCCATTGGATGTGCTACAGGTCACGCTTGCCTGTTTTGATGATGAGTTCACCTCCTGCATATTGCCACCGCAAGCGATGACTGTACCACCGTTGATGTAACAGGTGTATCCCTCGGCGGCATCTATACCGCACTCCGCTCCGCCGGCACCTTCAGCAACGGTAACGCCTCCGCTGAAATAGAGGTTCTTGTTGGCGTCTATGCCGTCGTTGCCCGTCGCGTGGGCATAGACCGCGCCGCCGCTGATAGTAAGGTTGCCGGCGCTGTTGATAGCGTCATCGTAGCAGTAACTCTCGATTATACCGCCATCAATGGTGATAATGCCTTTGCTCTCAATACCCTCACTACCTTCGCCACCGCTACAACGCACAATCACTTTGCCTCCGTTGAAGGTGATGTCGCCATCGGCTTTTATACCCTTGGGCGATACGCTATATGTTCCACTCTCCTTTTTCTGGCCGGTAGTAATCACTCGCACGGTGCCGCCATTGATGGTGATTGTGCCGTCACAGTTGAGACCTTTGCCACCGATACCAGTGCTTGAAAGGAGCATTTCGCCGCCGTTGATGACAATCTCGCCGTCTGCTTTAACACCGGCGCAGGCGGTATAATCGTTGTCCTCCTCGTCAAGTTCATAGCCGCCTGTGGTGAGCACAGTGGTGCGGCCGCCGTCCACTTGCACATATCCATCGGAACTGATGCCCTTGTCGGCGGTGCCGCTCACGATAGCGTTAATCACTCCGCCAGTGATGATAACCGCATCGTTACCGCGAATAGCGTTGCCGCTTGAAGCGTCGACATAGACATTACTGCCGGGCATGAATCGCACATAATCATCGCTGCGCACCCCGGCCTTGCAGTTAGCGTCTATCGAGAGAGTGCCCTTGCCACTGAACACCAGTTGACCCTCACTGAAGAGGCATGCTTTCATATCCTCGCCATCTACAACGTCGGTATATGAAGTGCCATCCGTCAATGAGTTGTCACTACCATCAGTAACAACGATAAAGGTGCGTTTCTTGCTCTGATTGTTAATTGCGGCACCGGTGGGGTTTGTAATGTGCGCGCCATTGAGTTCAATAGATTGCTTACGGGCACTATAAAGTTTGAAATTGCCATTGGTCGTTGTGCCACTGAGAACATAGCGCACGATCTCGTCAGTCGTATTGTTGACCGTAACATGATTACCGCTGACAGCAGTTGTCGCATTGTCATCGCCGGTGACAACGGCATCTCCACCGGTGCTATAAGTGATATATATGGTGCGGTCAAAAGTCGCATTCTCGATATAATCCTCGTCTGCGGCATCAACGGTCACTGTTTCGCTCAAAGCGCTCTTGTCGACAGCAATCTTGAATGTCGCCACATCGCCGGCAGTGGTGACTCCAGAAAGGACATCAGCGGCTGCGGTGGTTGTGGCGGAGGTATTGCCATCGTCATTTGACGTTGAGTCGCTTGTTGGTTCGTTGCTCTTGTTACACGCACCCATTATGATGGTTGTCGCTGTAACCGACAGGATAAGAAATCGGGTAAATATCATAGCGTCAAATTTTAGTGGGTGAAACAATAATAATACAGTGATCACTAAAATAATAACGCAAGCGATTTTATGTTCTTATTCAGCATTAAACCAACGCCGAAGTCTTTTCAACCAATGGCTATATTTTGCAAGACCAATGGAATAATTGCGGGGACGGTTCTTGTGTTTCACTTGCTGAAACACAAGAACCGTCCCCGCGTTCAAGAACCGGTCTGGCAAACAGGACAGGGCCCTACCGCCATAGGCAGGTAGCCACACTCTTTTGGCCGCAATACCAGGCCCGCGCCTTCACCAATTTCACTCCGGCGGGCACGGCCACAGGTGCGGTCCACTGCGGCGAGTTGATATCAGGGTCGGAGCCATCGAGGGTGTAGGTAATCACAACGCCGGGATACGAAGCATTGGCCATTAACTTGCCGTCGACGATTTTCAGGCCCGGCTGCAGCAGGTGGAAGTCGTAGCCCATACGGCGCAGCAACGGCAGTTCACGGGTGCCAATCTTGAGGTTATACTGATGGCGCGCCTCAAGGTAGCGGTTGTCGTCACCATAGTCCTCGCCCCACTCGGGCCGCGCGTTCCAGCCGCGTTCCACCAGCCCCAGTATCTTGGGCAGGCAGTAACGTTGCACCATACCAAAGTCACGCAGCGTCTCGCCCCAGAGTTGGCCCTGCACACCGATGATATTCTCCGGCCGCTCGAGCGCAGGCTGCCCGGCAGACGCTCCGGCCAAGTCGACGGGCGTGCCGTCGAAGTTGTGGCGAGCCGTGCGATAAATATTGAACGGCTGAGCCTCCCAAGCCTTGAACTCGTCGACGGCCCCGCCCCAGTGAAGACCGGGTTCGTCTTGATGCCACGTGTGGCCCATATCCATATAGAAGTTGGTGACATTCGACAGGATAACCGGATAGCCGTCATTGGCGATTTCGTAGGGCACGCGGCAACGCTTGCCCACAGTGCTCCACGTGTTCACGCCGGCAATACGGCCGCGCATCACGCTGCTCCACGCCTCGTCATGACCTTGCGCCACTTCCTGCCAACCGTTGATTTTGATGCCGCGGGCCGTCATCAAATCGCTGATGCGACGCAGGTAGTACTCGTGCATCTGGTGGGCACTCTTGATGCCCTCGCGCGCCATGAGCGCCTGCACTGCCGGCGAGCGGTCCCACGCACCCTTAGCCACCTCGTCGCCACCAAGGTGAACCACGGTTAGTTTCAATCCGGCCTCTTTATACATTAACAACAGTTCATCTACCACCTTTGCCACAAAGTTATAGACGCCGTCCTGCGCCACGTTGAGCACATCATCGGTATAGGCCTGCGCGCTATAGTACTCGCTCGTGTCATTGTCGTCCCACAAGCGGTAACGCTCAGCCTCGGCAGGGTCGCTATCCTTCAGACGCGCGTGGCGGGCCTTCATGGCCACGATGGCGGCGCGGGCATGGCCAGGCGTTTCAATCTCGGGAATGACGTTCACACCGCGCGTGTTGGCATACTTGAGCAACTCGATAAATTGGGCGCGAGTGAGATAGCCGTTGGCGCTCTGTGAGGGGTCGTCGGGATTGCCGTTACCATCGAAGATTTGCGCCAAGAAGCGACTTTCGTCGAGCGTGTGGCCGCGACGCGAGGCCACCTCAGTCAACTCCGGCAGGCCCGGGATTTCGAGGCGCCAAGCCTCGTCGTCGGTAAAGTGGAACTGGAAGGTATTAATCTTATAGTAAGCCAGAATATTGATGAAACGCTTGATTTCGTCAAACGAGACAAAGTTGCGCGCGATGTCGAGCATAAAGCCCCGATAGCCCATGTCGGGCCAGTCGGTGACCGTGGCGTTCTGCAAGCGGCCGCCGTGACTGTGGTCGATGGCCGCCACAAGCGTCTTCACGCCGTTAATCAAACCGGCCTCGGCCGCGCCGGCAATCTCAATCTTGCTGTCATGCACCGTGAGCGTATATTTCTCGGGATTAGCACCCAGACTCTTGTCGATTTTGAGGCGGATAATTGTCTTCTGCCCACCGGCTGTGTAGATGTCACGTCGCTGCAACTCACTCTTGAGTAGAGCAGTGGCTTTCTTCATTCTGTGACGCGTAAAAATGTTGCCCGCCTTGACAGTCACCAAGCCACTGAGCGCGGTGTAGCCCGTGTCCATTGTCACCTGTTTGGGCGTGGGAAAGATGTCGTAGTCGTTGGCGGTGTAGCCATCGCCAACGCTATTGATTGTGGCGTTAAGGTCATAAGTGCGCTCCCCATCAGGATAGTCATGCGGACGGTCAGCCCACTGTCCTTGCGTGTTGAGTGGCGCGAGTTCGATTTTGACGGGCAGCACACTGCCGCTCTTGTCCACCATGTGGCCTCCCATGGGCGAATAACTCACATTGATGAACGTGCCGCGCATGAGCAGGTCGACGCATAGCGTGTCGCCCGGCGCAAGGTCGCGGCAGTTCGCGTTTGGCCGCACGCGATAATAGGTGGTCGACACCTCGTCAATGTCCACCTTGCTGTTGGCCGGTAACTGCACGCGCCGCGAGAACTGGTTGAAGTAGAACGTCCAGTCGGCGGCACGCAACGTGTCGGCGCCAACGTTGGTGAGCGTCAGCCGCGAACTATACCAGCCCTTCACGGCATTGTTGCGCCCCATCTCCCACCGTGCCACGAGGGGCGATATTCTCCCCCCCGCCCCTCCTGAAGGAGGGGTGCCTGCTGTTGCTGTCAATGACATGGCCAGCATTGCCATCAGAATTTTGATTGTCTTCATATAATGTGTTCTATTATTACAACGCAAATATACTACTTTCCCGTGACGTGTCCAAAAAAATGTGAAAAAGCACACTTATTTGGTTTTTTTTGTGTAAATTTGCGATACCAATTAAACATCACTACCAATAACGATAATGAATAGCAAGAAATTCCTCGCCGCGGCACTTGTTGCCGCTTCGGCACTCTCTGCTGCCGCACAAGCGCTGCCGGCACCGCAAACCACAGGCGGACGCCCCTTGATGGATATGATGGCGCAACGCCAAAGTCAGCGCGATATCGACCCAAACAGCACCGTCAGCCGTCAAGACCTGAGCAACATCCTCTGGGCCGCATGGGGCATCACCCACGACGGCAAGCGCACCGTGGCCACCGCCATGAACCGCCAAGAACTCATCCTATACGTCATCACGGCTACCGAAATCAGCCGCTTTAATCCAGAGACCAACACTCTCACCGTGGTGAACCGCGGCGACTTCCGCGACATCGCCGGCCGCCAGGATTTCGCCAAGACGGCTCCGCTCAACATCGCCCTCGTGGTCGACACCAACAAGCAGGCTCGCACCGAGTTCCAAGCCTATACCACCGGTGCCGCCTCGCAAAACATCTACCTATACTGCGCTCAGGCCGGTCTGAAGACCGTTGTGCGGGCCATGCTCAACGATGCAGAACTTTCCAAGGCGATGAAGTTACCCGACAACGAACTGCTGCTCTATGTGCAGACCGTCGGCAAGTAATAACCTAACCGCTCCCACAATTTTTTATATTTTAGAATGAATTTCCATAAATATCCATATAATTTTCATACGACTATTATTATTGGATATTAATGGACATTATATGTAAACAGAATGGCTCGTCGCCGACGCCTCAAGAAAGGCCCATTGGCATTAATTGTGATAACCGTTGTCGCTATCATCGCGATAGTGACACGTTGTGGCTGCAGTCAGTCGTCCCTTACCGCCAATGAGACGCAAGCAAGACCTGACGTGGTGCGTAACGCCGTGCCATCTGCTGTCCACTACACTCCCCCACCGGCCGGAGACGACGACCAGCACATCAACCCGGAGAGTGACAATGTGATTCGTTTCAAGAGTAGAATCATACCGGGGCGGTTGCGCGAGATCTTCAACGACACCAACGACTTGCAACTCACAGCCGCTCGCGCAGTGGGTTTCGAGCCCATCGGCGACTTGCACGGAGCCTACCACCTCAAGAGACCCATCGTGCCCATTTCCACGTGCCGCTACTATGCTCTCGACACTATGCAACGAATGTCAATGCCCTATCTTGTGCCGGAGGCCGCTCAACTGCTGGCTGAGATCGCCCGTGACTTCCAGGACACAGTGCGCGCCCGCGCCGGAGCGGACTACCGCCTGCGGGTCACCAGCATGACGCGCACCGACAACAGCGTGGCGCGTTATCGCCGCCGCTACCGTGCCGCCACGGAGCAATCATGCCACCGCTATGGCACTACTTTCGACGTCAGTTGGGCACGCTTCGACTGCCGCGACACGACGCGCGTGGTAAACCTTGAGGACCTCAAAAACACCCTTGCCGAAATCATTTACAACAAGCGGAATCAAGGCCGATGCTACGCTATCTATGAGCACAAGAGCGGTTGCTTTCATGTAACCGTCAGACCATAAAATTCTGAGAGGTCTAAGAATTCTAAGAAGTCTAAGAAAAACGAAAAACTAAAAACGAAAATATGACTATTCAACAAGCGATTGAGGGTTACCTCAAGTACAGCGGCGCCAAAGGGCTCGACGTGAGCGTGGCGCTCATCGACATGGATGGCGTGCTCTACGACACCATGAAGTATCATACCCAGGCATGGGTGAAACTGATGAAGAAGAACGGCATCCGGTGCACGCGCGAGGAGTTTTACGCCTACGAGGGAATGACCGGAGCGGACATTATCAAAAAGAAATTCAAAGAGGGCGCGGGCAAGAACATCACCGATGATGAGGCCCATGCTCTCTACAAGGTGAAAGGCCGCTACTTCACCGAGTTGGGCGAGCCGGAGGTGATGGCCGGCGCCGTGCGTGTGCTGCAAGCGCTGCGCGAAGCGGCAGTGCGTAACGTCGTGGTGACCGGCTCGGCGCAGCAGACGCTGCTCGACCGCCTCGACAACGACTTCGCCGGCCTGCTCGACACCGAGGCCCGCGTGACAGCCTTTGACGCTCCACGCGGCAAGCCCAGCCCGGAGCCTTACCTCAA
Source organism: uncultured Porphyromonadaceae bacterium (assembly GCA_946187345.1). Taxonomy (GTDB): domain Bacteria; phylum Bacteroidota; class Bacteroidia; order Bacteroidales; family Muribaculaceae; genus Sodaliphilus. The sequence continues at coordinate 38,528 of CAMHQD010000001.1, forward strand.
AGCCATGACCAAGGCTGGAGCCAAACCCACGCAGTGCATTGTGATTGAGAACGCGCCTTTAGGCGTCCAGAGCGGTCACACCGCCGGCTGCTTCACCATTGGCGTCACCACCGGCCCGATTCCCGAGCGCGACCTCTACAAGGCCGGCGCCGACATCTGCTATCCCTCGATGGACGCTCTGGCCGACGCGCTGCCCGACCTGCTGGCCGCAATGAAATGCAACTGATTTTCACATAGGCCTCACTGACATTCATTCAACTCTCTGCTCTAATGAAAAAGATTCTTTCTATCATTGCGGTGACGCTTGCAGTCACGACATCGTGCACCGCCACTCCACCCATCGAGCCGCTGCGCGCCGACTTGGGCGAACTGATGGACGCCGTCTCGTACCGCTACGTCACTATGGCCAATGAGGAGGCCGACGCCGATGCCGTCATGCGCCACTGTGACAGCATCTTCCTCGCCAAAGGCTTCACGCGCGGCCTCACCGGCGACGGCTACGGCGGTCCGTGCTCCATCATCGAAGGCTACTACCGCGGCGGTCACGTCGACACCACGGAGTACCGCTTTGTGCCCGACGTGCCGGCCCATGCCTGCGTCATCGAGATTGCGGCCTGCAACGACGGCGAGGACAGAGACTATGGCTACCCGGTCATGAGCGTACAGTATTTCGACAGGGTTCACGTGGACGACTTGCTGCGGCAAATCAACGAGAAGGGGTTCAAACTCACGTCCGAAGACGTGGACGATGCCGGCTTTGTCGACACCTTCAGTCTCACCGACGCGGACACCGGTCTGCAATGGACAATCAGCCTGAGTTCCTACGACAGCAACTGGTTCAACATCAGCGTCGCGAGATAATCAAAAGGTTGCGCTGACCTCTAAAACCGGACAATGGTTTTTACCAACGAAGTCAACGCCGCCTTGAGCGGCTTCATCGGTGAAATGGCGCCGTCAGGCACGTTTGTCATCGCCGACACCAACACGGCGCGCCTCGTGCTGCCGCGGCTTGACGCACTCCGCGCCTTGCCGGCGGTGACCATCCCCGCCGGCGACGACCACAAGACGCTTGCCACGCTCGAGAGCGTGTGGCAGGCGATGCAGCGCGCCGGCGTGACGCGCCGATGGCTGGTGGTGAACGTGGGCGGCGGCATGGTCACCGACTTGGGCGGCATGGCCGCGGCCACGTTCAAGCGCGGTGTGCCATGTGTCAATGTGCCCACCACGTTGCTCGGCGCGGTCGATGCCGCTGTGGGCGGCAAGACGGCTGTCAACTTCGGCGGACTGAAAAACGAGATTGGTGTGTTTGCGATGCCGGCTGAGGTGATTATCAGCACCTGTTTCTTTGGCACACTGCCGGCTACCGAGTTGCGCAGCGGTTTCGCCGAGATGCTCAAGCACGCGTTGCTCGACTCGCCCGAGGCCACAGATGCCCTGCTGGACTATCCCATAGAGGAGGTTGACGCCACCCCCTCATTTAGAAGGGGGCAAGAGGAGGACTTGCTGCCGCTGCTCGAGCAGAGCGTGCGCCTCAAGCAGCGCATCGTCGATCAAGACCCCACAGAACATGGTCTGCGCCGTGTGCTCAACTTGGGTCATACGGTGGGCCACGCTCTTGAGAGCCATGCTCTGGCCTCCGGTCATCCCGTGCCTCACGGATATGCCGTCGCTTGGGGGCTTGTCGCCGAACTTGTAATTTCACATATCCGGCAGAATGGGCTTGACAGCGCGCTGCTACACCGCTTTGGAACCAGGGTGAGCCAACTCTACGGCGCGCCGCGTGTCACCTGCGACGATTACCCCACCCTGCTCAGCCTCATGCACCACGACAAGAAGAGCGAGGCCGGCGAAATAAATTGCACGCTGCTGGGCGCGCCCGGTTCTCCCCTGCCCGGCTGCCATGTGAGCGACGACGAAGTTTCCGCCGCCCTCGACATCACCCGCGACCTCCTCGGCGTGTAAATAGGAGAAATAGGAGAAATAGGAGAATTTGCGAAAATACTTCTTACTTCGTACTTTGTACCTCGTACTTTTTTCGTAACTTTGTCGCCCATTTCGCAATTCACTAAAAATGTGAATTATGAATTTTGCATTGTGAACTAAAAAAAGAAGAATGGCGCAAGACAACCAACAGAGCCAGGGTACACCGGGCATCAAGCAACAAACGCGCACCACCACCGACGTGCCGCGCCGTTACCGCGTGGTGATGCACAACGACGACGTGACAACGATGGACTTTGTGGTAGAAGTGCTTGAGACCGTCTTCCGCAAGACCACGGCCGAGGCCACCACGCTAATGCTGCAAGTGCACACCAACGGTAGCGCCGTGGTGGGAACCTACTCCTACGACATCGCTCTCACCCGCGCGTCTAAAGCGACCATGATGGCGCGCGCCGAGGGTTTCCCGCTACGCATCACCGTCGAACCCGAGTGACCCCTCCCGGCACCGCTTCCACCATCACACCAAAAACACTTAGACCTCTTAGAATTCTTAGAACTCTCAGAACTCTTAGATTAACGACTAAATGGAATTATCGATTTGCGTTCAAGTGGCTATCAGCCAAGCCGTATATATCGCCAACCAGGGTCATGACGAATACCTGACTCCGGAACATCTGCTACGCGCGCTGCTCAACCAGGAGCAGTTTTTTGATGCCGTGAACAAAATCTCAGGCAAGCGCATCAGCGACGCCATGGGCGACACTCTCGACAAGATACTCGACGCACTGCCTTGCCTCGAGGAGATTACCACCGACTACAAGCCCGAGACGACATTGCAGTTTGACGAAATGCTGCAACGCGCCACCAAATACGCCACAGACAACAACGAGAAAGTCATTGACGTGCATGATATCACTCACGGCATGATGCGCCTCAAGGAGAGTGCCGCGGCCCACATACTGCTTAGCGCGATTCATAACCAGCGTGGCGAACTTATCGCCCAATTAAAGGAGAATTATGCCGCCTTCTATGCCGGCGGCTATCATCCCGACGAGCAGGCCTTGGCGTGGGACGAGGAGAGCGGCGACACAATCCGCCGCGATGACGTGGACCCCATCGTTGAGATGGAAGCATTTGACCAAGAGGCCGGTACACCCGGCCAGACCTCATCCGACGCATGGCGCCGCTACGTCACCGACATCAGTGGCACTGTTGACGACCACAACCCGCTTGTTGGGCGCGAGGCAGAGTTGGCCGCAACTGTGCGCGTGTTATGCCGCAAGGATAAGAACAACCCGCTGCACGTGGGCGATGCCGGAGTGGGCAAGACGGCACTCATCTATGGTCTGGCACGCCGCATCAACGATGGCGATGTGCCCGAGCGCCTCAGGGGCTGCCACATCTACGGCCTCGAAATGGCGACAATGGTGGCCGGCACACAGTTTCGCGGTGACTTTGAGCAGCGCTTCAAGAACATCATGGACGGCCTTGCAGCCGAGGGCAACGCCATCCTATATCTCGATGAAATACACCAAATCATGGGTGCCGGTTCCACCAGCGACAGTTCGATGGACATGAGCAATATGCTCAAGCCCTATCTTGAGCAGGGCACAATCCGCTTCATCGGCTCGACAACCCACGAGGAATATAACCGCCACATCATGCGCAACAAGGGCATCGTGCGCCGCTTCCAAACCATCGAGATTGACGAGCCCGGTCGCGACGATGCTGTCGAAATCCTGCGGCAACTCGCCCCACGATATGAGGATTACCACAACGTCACCTACGGCGAGGGCACGCTTGAACTGGCCGTGGACGGCAGCATACGCCATCTGCCCGGGCGCCGCTTGCCCGACAAGGCGCTCGACGTGATTGACGAGGCCGGAGCGGCAGCCGAAGCCTCTCGCGATGGCAACGACCGCACGACAATCGACGTGGAGAGCCTCGCCGGCACTCTGGCGCGCATCGCGGGAGTGGACGCGCACGTTGTCACCCAGGCAGATGCCGCCGCCGATAACCGCCTTGCCTCTCTGCAACAGCGCATTCTCGGCCGCCTCTACGGTCAGGACGAGGCCGTCAAGCAAGTCGTTGAAGCAGTACAGATGGCACGTGCCGGACTGCTCGATGAGGGGCGTCCGCTGGCCAACCTGCTCTTTGTCGGGCCCACGGGAGTGGGTAAGACCGAGTTGGCTCGCGTGCTTAGCGACGAACTTGGCGTGAAACTTGTGCGCTTCGACATGAGCGAGTATGTTGAGAAGCACACCGTGGCCAAACTCATCGGCGCGCCGGCAGGCTACGTCGGCTACGATGACGGCGGCTTGCTCACCGACGCCGTGCGCCGCAATCCCGACTGTGTGCTCCTGCTTGACGAGATTGAGAAGGCCCACGAGGACATATACAATATCCTGCTGCAGGTGATGGACTATGGCGTGCTCACCGACAACAAGGGCCAGAAAGCCTACTTCCGCAACGTCATCTTGATAATGACCAGCAACGCCGGCGCGCAGTTTGCCTCACAAGCCTCGGTGGGCTTTGCCAGCAACGTCACAAGCGGCAAGGCGATGCTCGCCGCTATCAAGCGCACCTTCAAGCCGGAGTTTATCAACCGCCTGTCGAGCGTGGTGGTCTTCAACGACATGGACGACCATATGGCCAACCTTATCCTCGACAAAAAGTTGCGCGAACTCGACGCCAAACTCGCCGCGCGCGGTGTGAGCATCACACTCACTACCGCCGCCCGCGACTTGTTGCTGCGTCAGGGCTTCACGCCTCGCTACGGTGCCCGCGAGATGGACCGCGTGATTACACAACGTCTCAAGTCGCTGCTCACGCGCCACATCCTATTCGGCAATCTCGCCGGCGGTGGCCACGCCACAATCGATGTCGATGACGACACCCTTAAAATAACTCATTCGGAGTAATCGAGAAACGGGCAAGACACAAAAGGAATGATTCAACGATTGACAATAGACAACGAACTCAACTTCACGTTTCCCGACCCGCGGTTTGGCGACCCGAGCGGTATGTTTGCCTATGGAGGCGACCTGCGTGTGCCACGAGTGATCGCGGCACTGAAGATTGGCGCCTTCCCGTGGTTCGCATTCCGATATGAGCAGCCGATGTGGTGTTGCCCGATGGAGCGCTTTGTGATTTTCCCCGATGAGATTCACGTGTCGCACTCGATGCGCAACGTGTTCAACCGCGGCATTTTCACCGTCACTTTCGATCAGGATTTTGAATCTATGATTAGTCTTTGTGCTGTTGCCGACCACCGTATCGACCATCCCGACGCGTGGCTTGGCGAGCGCGTGATTAACACATACTGTCACCTGCACCGACGCGGCATCGCCCACAGCGTGGAGGTGTGGGATAACGCGACAGGACGTCTTGTGGGTGGCCTGTATGGTGAACGTATGGGCCGTTGCTTTGTGGGCGAGAGCATGTGTTCGCTTGTGCCCAACGCCAGCAAGGCGGCACTCATCACCCTCGCGAGACGGATGGCCGCCGAGCCCTCCCCCACCATCATCGACACACAAATCGAGACACCGCACCTCAAGTCGCTCGGTGCCCGGTATATACATTATCACGATTATCTGCCCTACCTCAACGGATGAGCGCAGCGGCCTCGGTAAAGGCTTCCATAATTGCGGTGGGACGGTGATTTTGGAATGCGCCCAACGGATAATGTCCCTCGGCCTCAGGAGCCCAATAGAAAACACCCTCACAGTGGCCATTGCAACGATGCATAGCGGCGTCAATAATAGCGGCCATCACCTTCTTTCCCTCCACAGGCTTGGCGGCCTCAACGCCGGTTTCGACTATCATCAGCGGCTTGTGGTAAATGTCCCACAGGCGGTTGATATTTGCCACCACGCCGTCCACGGTGCCTTGCCATGTAGTCTGCAATTTCTCGTGCTGATCCCAATAGGGATAGACACTCATGCCAATCATGTCAAATCGCGCGCCATAGCGAGATAGCCCGCCAAAAATTTTGTCATAACGCTTTGGGTCACTGCCGCAATCCACATGCACGATTACTGTCGCATCGGGATAAACGTCCTTCACGGCTTGGTAACCGGCATCGGTCAAGCCGGCATACTGTTCCATGTGGGTGCCGGCGCGCCCCACCTCCCAAAGGAAGCCATCGGTGGTCTCGTTGCCGACCTGTACCCACTTCACATCGATGCCGTCATCGCGCAACAGCCGCAACACGAGGCGGGTGTGGTCGGCCAACGCGTCGCACATTTGCGGATAGGTCAGGTCTTTCCACGCCTCGGGAATGTTTTGCTTGCCCGGGTCGGCCCACCAGTCGCTATAATGGAAGTCAATCATCAGGGCCATGTCGAGGTCGCGGGCGCGGCGCGCCATGCGCAGCACATCGGCCGCATCGCTCCAGCCCCCTTTTGGATTAACCCACACGCGCAACCTCACCGCGTTCAGTCCCAGTTCCTTCATCAGCGCCGTGTTTTCGCGTGGCTGACCGGCGGCGTTGTATAGTTGGCCGCCGTGGTCCTCAATCATTGTCGTGCCGCTAATGTCGGCTCCAAGCCAAAAGGCAGGCTCACCCGCGATACTCCACATCATGCCGGCCATAGCAAATGCCGCCACCATCACCATTCGTTTCATCGTCTTCATTGACATTTCGAGATTTCGGTTATAAAAAAGGGACATAGGGAATACACCTTATGTCCCGAAAAATTATGAATATATAAGTTTTTAGACAGTGTTTTCACTTTTTGGCCCGGCGTTCGGGACGCTGCCCGTCGCCACCACGCGCGCCACGCATCATCGTGCGGGCGAAATTGCTCTCGGCCCGCTTGAGCAGAAACATCTGGCGTTTGTTCAAAATCTTGGTGAACTGCTCGAAGTAGCGGCTCTCAATCTCGCCGTCGCGCACTTTTGCCTGCGAGACAGTGCTTGCCGCCTGGAAACACTCCTCATCGGTAGCGGCAGCGCCACGTTTGGCAACAGCCTCAAGGGCGGCACGGGCCTCAAAGTTGTTCTGGAAAATTTCTTTTTCCATTGCCTCATACAGTGGCATAAACTGCTCTTGCTGCGACGGTGTGAGGCCCACCTGCTCAATAATCATTTGGTGCTTGGCCTCAAGCATCTCCTTACTCCAACGAGAGCGGCCACCTTGCGGCGGCAGAGCCGAGGCAACGAGCGCAAGCAACGCCACAACTATTGTTGTAAAAAACGATTTATTCATGGAATTGTTGTGTTAGTCATTTCTCCGGCGGTATCAACGGTCGCCTCGCCATACAGGCTGTCATCATAGGCAATGATGTCATAGTCGTCAAAGCCCGTCATGAGCAGGAAATCGTCGGCATTGGCCTCCTCGGTCACTCCGGCGGCGACCGCCGTCATGCGCTGCAGGCTACCGTCAGCGGTGCCATTGTAACGGTTGAAGATGGTCATCATGCACCACACGCCGGCAAACATCGCGGCAAGGTACACATATGGTCTGACACGCATCCACAGCGTGGGCTTGACATCGACTTCAGTGATTTCGACATCAGGTAATTGCTCCATCACGCGCGCAGTGAGATTGTCGAAGTACCCCTCCGGCACAGTAAAACCGGGCTGCTTGCCCGCTCGAGCCAATATTTGTGATTCTTCTGTTTTCATTGCACTGGTTTGACTACATCACTTTACAATGGTTTAATCATCGCCCTCAAAAAAAGCCTCAATTTTTCTCACCGCATGGTGATAGGAGGCCTTTAGTGCGCCCACCGACGTGCCAAGAATCTCGGACATCTGCTCATATTTCATCTCCTCATAGTAGCGCATGGTGAACACAACCCGCTGCTTATCGGGCAATGTGGCGATGGCTTGCTGCAAACGCAACTGCAACTCATCGCCATCAAACCACTTGTCTCCCTCCAAGTCTGCCACCAGCGCCTCCGAACCCTCATCATCAAGGCTCGCCTGCAAGCGGGCTTTCTTCTTGTTGATAAAAGTTATTGACTCATTTGTCGCGATCTTGTAGAGCCACGTCATCAGTTGCGCGTCGCCACGGAAGTTGTCGATATTGGTCCACGCCTTGATGAACGTGTTCTGCAACACGTCGTCGGCATCATCATGGTCGATAACGAGACGGCGAATGTGCCAGTAAAGTTGCGAGCCGTAATGCTCGATAACCTTACCGAATGCCTCGCGGGCTGTATCCTGATGATGCAACTGCTCGACAATCGTCGCCTCGTCGTAGACCTTCATCCTGATTAACGCTGTCTGAGGAAAAACCTGTTACTTGACGGCCCCCTTGGACGTGATTGTATATTCTCCGGTCTTCAAGGTCATCGTCAGCGTCTCGGTCGCCAAATCGATTTTCGCCTCGAGTTCATCGAACGGGAAATCGCTGAACGGCTTCGTCACATCATAGTTGCGGCGGTAAGCCTTTGTCTTGAGGTTCAAGCCGGTGATGGTGTATCCCTCCGCGGTGGCGGTCACTGTTGCCGGAGTGTCGTCATCGGTGACGATTTGAGTGAAGTTGGCGCTGGTGTCACCGAAGGTGACATTGAGCAACTTCACCTTGGCGGCCTTGCTGTCCGGATTGATTGAGAACTCAATCATGTCACCGGCGCAGGGATAGTCGACACCGCCTTTGGAAACGATGGTTGTATTGTTGTTGAAATAGACATCGGGTACAACAGCGATCACGTGCCACGTGCGGGACAGGACGTAGTCCAACTTGGCGCTCTGCTCGTCAAAGTCAATGTAGCCTTTCAGCGCGGTCACATTCTCACTGACGGGCGACGCCTCATCAAAGGTGTAGCGGTTGCGGTTTGACAACTTGGTCAGCGGCAGGCTCGACACGGTGGGAGTCGCAATGTTCGGACGGGATATGCCGTTATTGAGCGTCATCTCAATAATCTTGCTGGCGGAATAGTCTATAGACAGTTGTTGCCATCGGATGGCAACCGATTCCACCTCACCGGTCTCGATATTGACGGCATGGTTAAGCATGCGGATATCCCATGTGCCAATCTGATTGCGGTTGTTGTTGTCATTGTCGTTACCGCCACACGAAGTCATGGCCAGTGTCATTCCCGTTGCAATTATCGCGAGACAGATAAAATGCTTAATGTTCATTGTTCTGTAGTTGATATTACAATACAAAATATTAGTTTTACAGGGCAAAGATACAACTTTTCCGTGTTATAAGAGCCATTGTCGACACATTTTAATATTTTTTTATTAATTGGGGACAAAAAGAACAAGAGCCGCGCTTTGCTGCACACGGCTCTTGAGAAATGAGTAGGGACGATCAGGATCGAACTGATGACCTCCGCAATGTGACTGCGGCGCTCTAAACCAGCTGGGCTACGCCCCTATCTCTGAATTGCGCTGCAAAATTACAACAAATTTTTGAACCGGCAAAATTTTCCGGCAAAAAAATTAAAATAATTCCCGAACCGGTACGATTAGTTGGAGTTTTTTCGGATTTTTTCGGGAAATTTGCTCATTATTGTGTAATTTTGTACCCGTTTTATAATTAATCATTTTCAGATTGGCTTATTCTTCGCGACATTTAATAAGTATGACAAGACTGTTATCAATACTGTTTATACTCGCCGCCACCATCACGAACACGTCTGCGTTCGCGCAAAACACGATGATGGTGCTGGACCGCGCCATAGAGGCGCTCAACAAGGCCGGAGGCATTACCGCCCGATACACCCTCGCCGGACAGGAGAGCGCAATCTCCGGCAAAGTCGCCATACGCGGCAGCCGTTTCGCCATGCTGGCCAATGAGGCCAAATGCTGGTTTGACGGCAAAACGCAGTGGGCCTACTCTGCCATGACCGGCGAGGTGAATATCACCGAGCCGACACAGGCCGAACTGCAAATGACCAATCCGCTCGCCACCCTGCGAGCCGCCAAGACCGAGTTCATCGCCACCCGTGCCAAGTCTGACGGCAACGACACTGTCACCCTGCGCCTCACCCCCAAGCACCGGACCAACCTGCGCCATGTGCTTCTCAGTTTCGATAACAAGACCGCGCTGCCGGTCAAGGCCGTCATCACTACCACCGATGGACAACAGGCCACACTCACCATCACTGACCTCAAGACGAGACAACGTCTGCCGGACTCAACCTTCCGCTTCGACAAGAGCCTCGTCCCTGACGCCACACCGGTCGTCGACCTGCGTTAGGACAAAAACGGAGCGATGCCAATGGTTTTATTTACAAATGTCATGTGTTTATTGAGTGAGATTTGTGAGATTAGCGGGTGGTAAACAATTTGCGGTATGATTTCGATACAAGGGCTGAAAGTGGAATTTGGCAGCACCATGCTGCTTAGCGACGTGAGTTTTGTGGTGAACGCCCGCGAGCGCGTCGCGCTTGTGGGACGCAACGGAGCCGGCAAGAGCACTCTGCTCAAGATTATCGCCGGCGAACAGTCGCCATCGGGCGGCACTGTATCACGCCAAAACGACATCACCATCGGCTACCTGCCGCAGCAGATGCGCCTCAGTGACGACACCACGCTGCGTGCCGAGGTCATGCGTGCCTTTGCCGCGCAAGGCGAGTTGGAGGCACGCCTGCAACGCGTGAACGACGAGTTGCAGCGACGCACAGACTACGACAGCGATGCTTACGCAGACCTCGTTGAGCAACTGGCCACGCTCACAGAGCGGCAAGCATTGCTGCGCGGCGAGAACCGCGACGAGCAGGTGGAGCGCACCCTGATGGGCTTGGGCTTTGAGCGCAGCGACTTCGAGCGGCCCACCGCCGAATTCAGCGGCGGATGGCGTATGCGCGTCGAACTGGCCAAACTGCTGCTGCGCCAACCCGACGTGTTGCTGCTCGACGAGCCCACCAATCACCTCGACATCGAGTCGATACAGTGGCTCGAGACGTTCCTCAAGAACCGCCGCGGCGCGCTGCTGCTCGTTTCTCACGACCGCGCCGTGCTCGACAACGTTACCACTCGCACTGTCGAACTGTCACTGGGCCACGCCACCGACTATAACGTGCCTTACAGCAAATATATGGAACTGCGTGCCGAGCGCCTTGAGCAGCAGCGGCGAGCCTACGACAACCAGCAGAAGATGATTCACGACACAGAGCAGTTTATCGAGCGCTTCCGCTATCAGGCCACCAAAGCCGTACAGGTGCAAAGCCGCATCAAGTGGTTAGAGAAACTGGAGCGCATCGAGGTGGACGAGGTGGACACATCGCGGCTGAGGCTACGATGGCCGCCGGCGCCACGTTCCGGAGACTTCCCGCTGATTTGCGATGAGGTGTCAAAACGCTACGGCGACCATGTGGTGTTCAGCGGCGTGTCGCTGCGCATCCGTCGCGGCGAGAAGGTGGCCTTTGTGGGACGCAACGGCGCCGGCAAGACGACGCTGGTGAAGTGCATCACGGGCGAGACAAACTATGGCGGCGAACTTGTCGTTGGGCACAATGTTAAGGTTGGATACTTTGCCCAAGACGAGGCGCGACGCCTTGACGAGACGCTGACCGTGCGCGATACCATCGACCGCGTGGCCGTGGGAGAGATACGCACACGGCTGAACGACCTGCTTGGCGCATTCATGTTTGGAGGCGCGGCGGCAGACAAACCGGTGCGCGTGCTCAGCGGCGGCGAACGCAGCCGCCTCGCTATTCTCAGGATGCTGCTGCAGCCTGTGAACCTGCTCATCCTCGATGAGCCCACCAATCACCTCGACATGGCCACCAAAGACGTGCTGAAGGCCGCCCTGCGCGAGTTTGACGGCACGCTGATTGTCGTGTCGCACGACCGCGACTTCCTCGACGGATTGGTGACGAAAGTGTTTGAGTTCGGTGGTGGGCACGTGACCGAACACTTGGGAGGCATCTATGACTTCCTGCGTCGCCGCCAACTCGACAGCCTGCACCAGTTAGAGGCAAACACAAAGTGCGAGACACAAAGCGCAAAACCTGCCGAAAAGGCCGGACGCCTTGACTATGAGGCGCAAAAGGAGCGCGAGCGCGCGGCGCGGAAAGCGGAGCGACGCGTCAAGCAACTCGAGGAACGCATCGCTGCCCTTGAGGCCGAGATTGCCGCCATTGAAGATGACCTGTCGAGCGGCAAGGTGCCACAATCACCCGAGATTTACGAGCGACACGGCGCCCTCAGCCGCGAACTCGAGCAGTGCCTCGACGAGTGGGCGTCAGGCAACTAAGTAATAGTTCTTGCGGGCGTGTAAAGCGGCGAGGCCGCTTTGCACACCACTCCTTGATTACCACACCATTACTTGATTACAAATGGAATATTTATTATTAGTTTAACATAAATGACGATGAGAACGACAATGATGATTATCGCGATGGCGATGGCGGCAGGTAGCGCCGCGCTGGCCGGCACGCCCAAGGGCGTGGACCGCGCCAACCTCGACCCGACGGTTGCGCCGGGCGAGAACTTTTATGAGTACGCCTGCGGCGGATGGAAAAAGGCCCACCCGCTCGAGCCGCAGTACGCGCGCTTCGGCACATTCGACATGCTGGCCGAGAATAGCCGCGAGCAAGTCAAGGACATCATCACCGGCCTGGGCACCGGTCACGCGCGAGGCTCAATAGAGCAGAAGATTGCAGACCTCTACGCGCAGGGCATGGACATGGAGCGACGCAACGCCGAGGGTGCCACTCCTCTCAAAGGAAAGTGGGTATCCATGGCCGATGTCAAATCGCCCGAGGCGTTGGCCTCAACACTGGCTTACCTACACTTGGGAGTTAGCGACGTGTTTTTTGCGCCACAGGTGATGGCCGACATGAAGAACAGCGATGTCAACCTGCTCTACCTCTCACAGGGCGGTCTGTCGCTGCCCGACCGCGACTACTACCTCGAGGACACTCCCGAGGCAAAGCGCCTGCGCACCGCACTCGAGGACTACATCGTCAAGGTGCTTACCCTTACAGGCCAATATAAACCAAAACAGGCCAAGAAAGCGGCCGCAGCAGTGCTCAAGATTGAGACCGCACTGGCAAAGGCGTCGATGACGCGCGAGCAAACGCGCGACCTCGCGGCACAATACAACATTATGGCCGTGGCCGACCTGCCGCAGGCCTTCCCCGGCATCGCCTGGGAGCAATACTTCAAGACGGTGGGCGCCGGCAAGGAGACGCGCGTGTGCGTTTGCCAGCCGGATTTCTTCCGGGAGGCCAGTCGCCTGTGGCGCTCGCTCAAGAGTGAGGAGGTGGCCGACTACCTGCGTCTGCACATCGTCAGTGCCGCCGCTCCCTACCTCAGCGACGAGTTTGTGACCGCCCACTTTGACCTCTTCTCACGTGCCATCAGCGGCACCAAGGAGATGCAACCGCTGTGGAAACGGTCGCTCAACGTGCCCAACACACTGCTTGGCGAGGCCGTGGGACAACTCTACGTGGCCAAATATTTCCCGGCCGAGAGCAAGGCGAAGATGCAGCAACTGGTCAACAACCTGCGTGTGGCTTTGGGTCAACACATCGCCACCCTGCCGTGGATGAGCCCCGCCACCAAGGTCAACGCCCTGGTCAAACTCAACTCGTTCACCGTCAAGATTGGCTATCCCGACCGCTGGCGTGACTACAGCGCGCTGGACATCGACCCCGCCAAGAGTTACTGGGACAACGTGTGGCAAGCCCGACTGTTCCAGGCGGCCTACGAGTTGTCGCAACTCGGCAAGCCGGTGGACAAGAGCCGCTGGTATATGACGCCGCAAACGGTGAACGCATACTATGAGCCGTCGAGCAATGAGATTTGCTTCCCCGCAGGCATTCTCCAGCCGCCATACTTCGACCCAGAAGCCGATGACGCGAGCAACTACGGCGCTATCGGCGTTGTGATTGGCCACGAGATGACCCACGGATTTGACGACCAAGGTCGCAACTTCGACGCCACGGGCAACATGACCGATTGGTGGACGGCCGACGATGCCACCAAGTTCCAGGCACTCGCCGATAAACTCGGAGCACAGTATAGTGCCGAGATTGTCGCCGACGGAGTGCATGCCAATGGCACATTCACCATGGGCGAGAACATCGCCGACCACGGCGGCCTGCGTGTCGCATTCAGCGCGCTTGAGCGCACCGACCAGTGGAAGGCTCAGCAGCCCATCGATGGCTTCACTCCGGCACAACGCTTCTTCTTGAGTTATGCCAACGTTTGGGCCAACAATATCACAACCGAGGAGATTCTGCGACGCACAAAGGTTGACCCGCACTCATTAGGCGTGAACCGTGTGAACGTTGCCATCCGCAACCTCGACCAGTTCTTTGACGCTTTCGACATTCACGAGGGCGATAAAATGTGGCGCGCTCCTGAAGACCGAGTCGCCATCTGGTAAATTTGTTCACCAAAAACCGCGACCCGATATTTTCCTATCAAAAATATCGGGTCGCGGTTTTTAGGAAAGAACGGGGAGGCATCAGAGAGCGGCGGCTGTAAGGGCTGCTAAGCGCGCGTTGTTAAGCACAAGGCGGATGTTGGCCTCAAGGCTGTCGCCACCGGTAATATCCTTAATCTTGGCCAGCAGAAAAGGAGTGGTTTCCTTACCGTGGATGCCCTGTGCATTGGCCTGGGCCACAGCCTCATCAATGGCTTTATTGATAACATCGGCCGGCATAGAATACTCCTCTGGAATAGGATTAGTAACGAGCATACCACCGTGCAGGCCCAACTCAAGTTTGGTGCGGAAGGCCGCTGCGAGTTCCTCGGGCGTGTCAATACGGTAGTCTACCTTGAAGCCGCTGTGACGCGTGTAGAAGGCCGGTAACTCCTCTGTGCCATAACCGATTACCGGCACACCCTTGGTCTCGAGGTACTCAAGAGTGAGACCGAGGTCGAGAATTGACTTGGCCCCGGCACAAATCACCATCACCGGTGTCATGGCCAGTTCCTCAAGGTCGGCACTAATGTCCATGGTCGTCTCGGCGCCGCGGTGCACACCGCCGATGCCGCCGGTGGCAAACACTTTGATGCCGGCCATGGCGGCGATAATCATCGTGGTCGTGACCGTCGTGGCACCGTCCTCACCACGGGCAATGAGCACAGGAAGATCTCGACGCGAAGCCTTTGTCACTGCTTGACCCTTCTTGCCTAAATACTCAATCTCATCAGGCGTACAGCCCGCTTTCAACTTGCCGCCAATGACTGCGATAGTGGCAGGCACGGCGCCATTGTCGCGTATGGTCTGCTCGACGCGCAACGCCGTCTCGACGTTTTGTGGATAGGGCATACCGTGGCTGATGATGGTCGACTCAAGGGCGACAACGGGCAGACCGTTGTCAAGTGCGTGCCGCACTTCGGGTGAAATAGAAAGAAATTTGTTCATCTTATAATATTGTAATTAGAGTGTTTCTTTTTTAACCCCCATTGCCGTCACGTCAGTAGTTTACGTGTGGTGGTATGACGGCATGAGGTGAGAGCAGTGCCGCGCGCGCCGCGCGCAGGCCGGCGCGCGCCGTGTCGATAAATGCATCGCCGGCCAAAGTGGCGTGTACTACGCCGGCCAGGAACGCATCGCCGGCTCCATTGGTATTGACAATGTCTGTAACCGGCAGAGCGGGCATCAAGTGCATGGATTGCCCGTCGCTACACATTGCGCCGTGGCTACCCAGAGTGACGTAGACTCGCTCAACACCATTGGCATGAAGGGCACGCACGGCATCCTCGATATCATCGGCGCCGGTGACGGCGAGCGCCTCGTGGCGATTGAGTTTGAGGACGCGCAAGACGCGGTTGCGGCTTGTCTTGAGGGCATCGATGACGCGCGGAGCCTTGGCGGTGCTTACGGTGTCAACCATCAGCGGCGCTGTGCAGTGGTCCATCAGGTATAGCAGAGCGGCAGTGGGAATATTGGTATCAGCCACAACTGCTTCACTGTCATTAATCTCATTGATGCGCCCGGCAAGCCACTCAGATGTGATATGGCTCACGGCCTCGGTGTCGGCAACAGCCACAACAAGTTCGCCGCTATGGTCGTTGACACAGAGGTATAGGCCACCTCGCGCGCCGTCGCGCTGCTCACTAAGCGACAGGTCAAGGCCCGCGGCCTCACACTGCTCGCGGCATAGCGTACCGAAAATGTCGCCGCCAAAGATGGTGGCAAAGCGCACGCGATGCCCCAGCACATGCAGGTCACGGGCGATATTGTGAGCAACTCCACCATAACTCATAGCCACATGGCCCGGGTTAGAGTCATTGGGCACCAGAGCGTGGCTCGCCGTCGCCATAATGTCGATATTTGCTCCTCCGATAACGGTAATCATATCATTGTGGTTTATTTTTGAGGAAAGCGTTAATCCTAAAATCCGCGACTCGATAATCTGCTGACGAAAATTTCCGAAAAAATCACGAAAAATACTATTATTTTAGAAAAATTCCGGAAATTTTCATGAGGTTTTCAGGATAGCGTTTTGCGCCACAAAGTTACACTTTTCGTGGGGAATACGCAACTAAAAGCCACACTTTTCGTGGGGAATATCCTAAGACGTTCCCAAAAGCCTCGACAATAATTCACGGTAATTCGTGATCTGACAAGCGGAGGGCACACCAGGCGTAGGCACGGGCGTTGCGGGCGGCGAAGTCATCAAAGTGACCGCCATCATTCCACTCGAGCGTGCAACGCTCGTGGCCGAGTTGTTGCCGCAGCAGTTCGTGGGTGAAGCGGATGTTGTCACCCACACGGGCGATGTGCGTGTTGCGCACATGCTCCTCACGGTCGCCCAAACTCAGGTAGATGTATTTGGCGTGGAACGCATTGGCTACGGCAAAATCACGCCAGCCCGTGATCCATACCGATGGCGACGCCGCGGCGATAGCGTCGAAGCGATCACTCCGCGTGGAGGCCCATAAGGCAAACAGCGCGCCGAGTGAGTATCCGCCAAGCGCCACGGGCAGGTCACCGTAGCGTGTCGTGAGATGAGGCAGCAACTCATCAGTGATGTAGCGTAGCGTGTGGCCGGCATGCTCGCCATCGCCGGCCACACGTGAGATGGCAGGGTCCGGCCACGGCAAGAGTTCCCGCTTCCAGTCGCCTATGGCAAAGGCGGCGGTGACCGCCGGCACACCGCTCATTGCCGCGGCCGTGAGCGCCACCTGCCGCGCCAACAAGTCCCGCTCCTTTACATTCAAGGTATGCAGCAGCAACACCCGTGGCTCCTTATCAGCGACGATGAAACACTCGCGCCCCCCGATGTATTCTCTATCCCCAATCATGGTTGAGTAATCACTAATTTATCTCTCAAAATTCCCGAGAATTAGACAAGAGTAATATTCAAGAGCCAAAGTCACGGCGAAGCAGAGCGTCAACGCGTGGCTCGTGGCCGGTGAATGCGATGTAGAGGCTCATCGGGTCGGCGGTGTCGCCGCGGCTGAGCACACAGTCGCGCCAACGTCGCGCGGTGTCGCGGTTGAATATACCCTCGCGCTCGAAGCACTCAAAGGCATCAGCATCGAGCACCTCGGCCCACTTATAGCCGTAATAACCTGCCGCATATCCTCCGGCAAAGATATGGGAGAAATGCGGTGACATCATGCACTCCCCTATCGGTTCAAAGACTTGCACCTGCGCCATCGCGTCGCGCTCATAATCTTTCACATCATCGGCACTCACTGCCACACGAATAGAGTGCCACGCCATATCAAGGTAGCCAAAACCCAACTGCCTCACGCAGGCATAGCCCGCGCCAAAACGCATCGACGCCAGTTTGCCGGTGAGCAACGCGTCCGGCACCGCCTCGCCGGTGTCGTAACGCGCGGCGAAGGAGTCAATAAACTCGCGGTGACGCAGGAAGTTCTCGTTGAGTTGCGAGGGCAACTCAACAAAATCACGCCGCACATTAGTGCCCGAGAGCGACTCATGACGCACCCGTGACAGCAGGCCGTGCAGGCAGTGGCCGAACTCGTGCAGAAACGTGTTCACCTCGCCAAAAGTGAGCAGCGACGGTTTGTCTCCCGTGGGACGGCTGAAGTTGGTGGCGAGCATCACATGCGGGCGTATGTCATGACCGGCGGCGTCAACGTGCTGCTCAATGATATTGGTCATCCACGCACCGCTTTGCTTGACCGGCCTCGGGAAAAAGTCGGCATAGAGCACACCCACCTCGCGGTCGTGGTCATCACCATCTGTGACACGCCACACCTTCACCTCCGGATGCCACACGGGAGCGTCGTCTATAGGCGTGAAGCGCAGGCCATAAAGGCGCGTGGCAAGACCGAACACACCGCTAATGACTCGCTCTAACGGGAAGTAGGTCCGCAACTGCTCATCATTGACGTTAAAACGCTCGTCGCGCAGTTTGTTGTAATAGTAACTGTAATCCCAAGGTTTGAACTCTAAATCACTGCCATCAACGCGTGCCGCGAACTCACGCAACTCGTCCATCTCGCGGCGCATGGCGGGCATATAAGTCTCGCGCAGTTTGCCGAGCATATCGAGCACAACCTGAGGACTGCCGGCCATCATGCGCTCGAGACGGTAAGCGGCAAACGTGTCGTGCCCCATTAGCCGCGCCAGGTCCAGACGCAAATCAGCAATCTCTGTGAGAATAGCGAGGTTGGAGTGTTCACCGGTGGAGCAAAGCGTGTTGTAAGCCATATATAACCGTTGCCGCAAATCGCGCCGGGCGCTGTATTTCATGAACGGGCCGTAACTGGGTGCCTGCAATGTGATGAGCCATTGGTCGGGCCTGCCGGCCTCGACAGCGGCCTCACGCGCCGCCTCAACGATACTCTCGGGCAGACCGGCCAAGTCGTCTTTGCCGAGCCAAAGTTGATAGGCGGCCATCTCTGCAAGAACGTTTTGCTCAAACTGCAATGAGAGTTGTGAGAGACGCTCGGTTATCTCGCGGTAACGCTCACGCGCGTCGCCCTCGAGTGTGGCACCGCTACGTTCAAAGGCAGCCACGGTATTCTCTGCCAAGCGACGATCCTCGTCGTTGAAGTCTTCAAGATTTTGAGCGGCGACCTTGACTCGCGACCAGAGACGCTCATTGAGAGTTATAGCCGAACTATGGCGAGAGAGCAGTGGTGTGACACGCATCGAGACGGCCTGCATCGCGTCGGTGGCGTTAACGCCGAGTAAGGGAAAGAACACGCCGAGCACACGGTTCAAATCGGCACCGCTTCGCTCCAACGCCAGAATGGTGTTGTCGAAAGTGGGCTCCTCGCCGTTGGAGGCTATCGCTTCAATTTCGGCATCGTGTGCGGCTATTGCCTTAACGATGGCAGGTTCAAAATCGTCAACCGAGATTTTATCAAATGGGGTTAGTCGCATAATTCACAGTTCACAATTATCAACTCGTAATGATATTTCGTATAACTCTTTCAATTCTTAAGATATGTTTGCCGCATCGATGACGAGGCTCACATCAGTGGGCTCTACTCCAAGGCGCACAAGGTGGTGGCGGTCGGCCTCAAACTGTCGCCGGAATTCGTCAGGACCTCCCTTTGTGGCCCGGAGCGAAAGACGGTAACAGTCAATGGCCTCGGTGACGCGGCCAGCCACAAGCAGGGCATGGCCGTGGTTGAGGTGGTCGGCGGTATCAGGCGCGTCTTGGGCTACGATGCGGTCATAGTAGGCGACACTTCGCTCGGTGTCACCCATCATCAGCGCGCACCATGCGATGGCCCGCCAAGCGCGGTGACCGGCACCTTCAGTGAGGTCCACATGCAGGTATTGGTTCATGGCCTTGTCATATCGCTCCGCCTCAAGCAGCGTATGACCGACGCTTAGCATCGTGGCAAGATGACCGGGCTTGAAGGCGAGAATGCGGTCATAGAGTTCGAGCGCGCGGTCATACTCGCCGAGCATACGGTAGCATGAGGCCATGTTGCGCAGGGTCCACACGTTGCTATCGTCAGCGAGGTCATACAACTTGTAGTTGTCGATGGCTTCGTGGTAATGTCCCATGCGCTGATGGGCATAGCCTATTTTCTGATAGACCACCGGCGAGGTATCACCATCACAGGCGAGCAGATCGCGGAAGTGCGAGATGGCATCATCATAGAAGCCGTTGGCCAGATAGAACTCGGCAAGCACGTTGAGCATTTCAGGGCGGCGTGTGTAGCGTTCTAACAGAGGCAGGTCGCGCAGGTCGAGCGCGGTGTCGAAGGCCGGGGCAAACTCTCTGCGCCGCGAGAACACGTTGAAGAAACGGTATAGGTCCTGCACACAGGCCACCACGATGCGGTCGCGGCGGTGGTGGCGGTCCTCGGCCACGCGGTCGGCGCGTGCCTGCTCCATTGCCTCGGCTTGAGTGGCGAGCGTGGTGGCGAGTTGGTCGCGCGAGGCGGCCATCATGCCGCGCAACGACATGGCAAACGAGAACAGGTCACTGTTACATAGTCCCCCACCCAAGCGCGCATGCTGCATGAGTTCGGCAATCACCTTGTCACCGTCACCCATAAGAAGACTATGGTCGAGGTGGAACGGCCTGAACCAGTTGGCCAATGTCTTAAAGAAAGGAAACGACTTTAGGTGGGCAAACGAACCGGCATACACATCGTTGCCCTCCATCTGCAGTTCGTTGATTTCTTGTATTTTGTCGGCGATGCCGCTATCGCGCATCACCTGTTCCCACTCGGGGTTGACATCTCCATCCTCGCCGGGTGCCATGCCACGCAAGCGGTCCTGCACATCGGGCGAGACCTTGGCGATGTCGTTCATCAGATCATCGCGCACATGGCGAGAGATGTTTGCGGTGTTGCGCGCCTTGGCGAGGCGTTGCTGCACGATGGCGATGTCGTCGGTCAGGCTCGCCACTTCGGTCATGGCGCTGACGCGTTGCTCAAGGGCAGTGCCACCCAAGGCCACACGACGGCGGTGCAGGCTCATGGCAAGCACAAGATAGAGCAGCGCGCGCATGGCGAGTTCATCATCGGCAACACTGATATAAGTCTGGGCTAATAGGGCAAGTTTTGCCTCATCATAAAATTTGAGCAATCCTAAGAGGCAAGCGGCCACAACAAGGCAACGCGAATGCAGAGGCAGATTGTTGTCGCTGATAATTGACGCTATCAGTTGAGTGTCATCGTCACTCATCGGCACAGTGCTCCATATCTTGTTGAACAGGTTTGTCTCCTGCTGCTCAAGTGAGGCATGAGCGGTGATGAGCGCCTGCCCGTCACGTTCGGCCTCGGGCAACTCGTTAATCATGGCGATGCGGCTCGCATCACGCTTTAGGCCCGCGGCGATGTCGGCCAGTGTGGTATTGCGCAAGTCAGCGCGACGCACGAAAAAGACTTCCCTCGAACCGGTCGCTTCGCCCAAACGAATTGCTGCCCGGTCAGCAATAGAATATACGCGCTTGACAAGTCGCCTCAA
Source organism: uncultured Porphyromonadaceae bacterium (assembly GCA_946187345.1). Classification (GTDB taxonomy): domain Bacteria; phylum Bacteroidota; class Bacteroidia; order Bacteroidales; family Muribaculaceae; genus Sodaliphilus. The sequence continues at coordinate 59,748 of CAMHQD010000001.1, forward strand.
CACGTTGTGACGCTCCGGGTCAATAACACCATCGGCCACATATCCCAACAGGTGCCGGTAACTCTCGGCCACATCGTCAATCTCTCCCTGCAACATATAGTCACCGGCGAGTTTGACATACTCGCTCGTGCGAGCGATGGCCGCACGGTAACTCTCACTCTCTATCAGGGCGTAAACTTCGTTGAGTTTGTCCTTAATCTCTTGCTGTGTCATTGTGGAAATATTCAGTCGTTAGCCGTCAGACTATCAACTAACGTCTAATCAACAACGATTGGATTATGTCGATTGTCACATTGGCGATGGACGGCAGGCAACAGTCACAAAGCGGAGTGACCTCGGCCGCCGTGCATGTGGTGGTAAGGCCAACGACGCGTGCCCCGCTGGCGCGACCGGCGCGCAGGCCGTTAAGCGAGTCCTCGATCACCACACACCGGCCGATGTCGATACCGAGACGTTCGGCTCCCAGACGGAAACATTGCGGGTCCGGCTTGGGCCGCGTCACCATGTCGCCTGTAACGACATCGGCAAAGCGATGCCGGAAGTCGGGGTGCTGACCATAAACGGCTTCCATCTTCAAATGGTCACTGCTGGTGACCAGACAGGTGGGGATTTCGGCGGCGGCAAGATTATCAAGCAATTCAAGAGCCCCCGGGAAAAAACTATACTTCATGCCGGCCTGAAAGCGGTCGAGCATTGCCGTCACCTCGCGTTGCAGAGAGGGTTCCGGAAAGTAAGTATTGAGGATGGTGGCAAGATTGCTGCCCTTGATGCGGTGGGCAAAATTGTCGATGCCGGTGGGGTGGCTACGCTCAACAGTGCCCCAAAACTCGGTGTAGATGCCCTCTGTGTCGAGCAACACGCCGTCCAAGTCAAAGAGCACACCCATTTTACTATTGTCATTTTTCTGAATCATACTACAAAGGTACGAAAAAAGTGTGACGTGTGAAGTATAAAGTGCCGATAAATGCCGCATCGCACATCCAAACAGCGCGATGCGGCATTGCACGTTATTGAGCCGGAAGGCATCAGAAGAGGCGGTCGGGATAGACTCCGGTGGCGTGGAGTTCGGCGAACTTGTCGACGACACCCTGACGGTCGGCGGCGTAGGTCACGCCAAACCACTTGCTCTCAGTGGCGAGCACACTCACGCTTGCCGTGCCCTCCTCCACCATCTTGTTGATGAGCGTGGGGATATAGAACTCGGCCTTGGGCTTGGTGAGGTTCTCTTTGAGGAACTCCACAAAGTAGTCCTCACTGTGCTTGAAATAGTCGGGAGTGAAGCCCCAGAAGTTCATGCTCACCGGTGTGTCGAAGGCCAGGTGGTGCACCGAGCCGTCGTCGTCGGTAAAGGCGATGTCATGCTTCTCGTCGTAGCCGATGGAGGTGCGCTCCACAACGCCGGTGAGGTAGCCGTCCTCGGTCTGGCACACGCCACGAGCCACGGTGCCGCTTTCGCTCATCGTGTTACCCACCTTGAAGCCCACCATGCTGTAGCGGCCGGTGCTGCCCTCGGGCAGGGCCTGCAGCCACGCGGCCATCACCTCAAAACTGTTGCGGCCATAGTAGTCGTCACTGTTGATCACGGCAAACGGCTCGTTGATGACGCTCTTGCCCATCAGCACGGCGTGGTTGGTACCCCACGGCTTGACGCGCTCCTCGGGGCAGGTAAAGCCCTCGGGCAGGTCGTGGATGTCTTGGAAGACGACCTCCACCGGGATGTGGCCCTCATACTTCGAGAGAATCTTCTCGCGGAAGTCGGCCTCAAACACTTTGCGGATAACAAACACCACCTTGCCGAAGCCGCTGTGAATGGCGTCGTAGATTGAATAGTCCATGATGGTTTCGCCGTGAGGGCCAAGGCCGTCGAGTTGCTTGAGCCCACCGTAACGGCTGCCCATGCCGGCAGCCAGCACAAATAATGTCGGTTTCATTTATTGTTATTTTAATATTTATTGAAAGGTTAAGAGGTTGAGGGTTGAGGGGTTGAGCCTCGCGCTATCGCGCTCGGTGATAATACATTTATTCCCATTTGCGCCAGCAAATGGCTAAACATCTCAACGCTAAACCTCTAAACGTTAAATTGTGGCGAAGCGGAAGAGAATCAGGCGGCGATATTCCTCGTCCGGACGAAGTTCCTGCGAGGGGAACTGCGGCTTGTTGGGCGCGTCGGGGAAGCCCTGACACTCGATTGCCACCGCGTCGTAGTCATGATAGACGTGTCCGCCCTTGCCGGCCGGGCAGCCCTCGAGCCAGTTGCCGGTGTAGACTTGCACGCCAGGCTGGTCGGTGAGCACCTCGAGGGTGCGTCCGCTCGCAGGGTCGCTCAGCAGCGCCGCGCTGTGCAGGCCGCCGTCCTCATGGCCGTCAATCACCCAGCAGTTGTCGTAGCCCTTGCCGTAGCGCAGCGCGTCAAAGTCGGCCTTGATATCGCGGCCAATCGCCTTGGGCGTGGTGAAGTCCATCGGCGTGCCCGCCACCGGAGCCAGTTCGCCCGTGGGGATGAGGCTGTCGCTGGTTGGCAGCCAGCGCGACGCGTTGAGTTGCAGCACATGGTTGAGCGCGGTGCCGGCGTCGTGGCCGGCCAGGTTCCAATAACTGTGGTTGGTGAGGTTGACCACCGTCGGAGCGTCGGTGATGGCGCTGTACTCGATGCGCAGCACGTTGTCCTCGCTCCATGTGTAAGCCACGCGAGCCGTCAGTGTGCCGGGATAGTTCTCGTCGCCGTCGGGACTGACAAGCGAGAACACCACCGTCTCGCCCACCACCTCGGCGTCCCACACCTTGTGGCTGAAGCCTTCGGGGCCGCCGTGCAGCGCGTTCGGGCCGTTGTTGATGGCCAACTGATGGAGTTTACCGTCCACAACAAGGTGCCCCTCGGCGATGCGGTTGGCATAGCGGCCGGGCGTCTTGCCGGCGCACGGGCCATCATAGAAATAGTCGGCCAAGTCCTCATAGCCCAGCGCCACGTCAGCCAAGCGGCCATCGCGGTCGGGCACCGTAACGCGAGTGACACCGGCACCGATTGGCGACAACTGCACGCTCGCGCCACTCTCGTTGGTCAACGTATAGGCCTCAAGCACGCCTATCGGCGTGTCAAAGCACTCGGTTGTTATCTTTATCATATAATTAATAGTTGAAATGTTGAGGGGTTGAGCCTCGCGCTCGGGGATAATGAATTTCATGCCCTACATTTATTCCCATTTGCGCCAGCAAATGGCTCAACCGCTCAACGCTAAACCTCTAAACGGATTAGCAGCGGTGAGCGCCGTCGCTGATTACCACGTCGATCACCACGGGCTCGTGGCCGTACTTCTCGTTGAAGCACTTCTTGGCCTCGGCGATAAAGGCGTCATAGAGTTCGTTCTTCACCAGGTTGATGGTGCAGCCGCCAAAGCCGCCGCCCATGATGCGGCTGCCGGTGACGCCCATGCGCTTGGCGATGTCGTTGAGGAAGTCCAGTTCCTCGCAACTCACCTCATAGTCGGCGCTCAAGCCATGATGGGTCTCATACATGCGGGCACCCACAGTCTCCATGTCGCCGCGGTTGAGGGCGTCGCACACATCGAGCACACGCTGCTTCTCGCCGATGACGTAGCGCGCGCGCTTGTAGTCCTCCTCGCTGATGCGGTCGCGGGCGGCGTCGAGCATCTCCATCGTGGCGTCGCGCAGGGTCTCCACGCCCAGCGTGGCGGCCACGCGCTCGCAACTCTGGCGGCGCTTGTTGTAGGGCGAGTCAACCAACTCGTGCTTCACCTTGCTGTCGAGCAGCACCAGGCGGTAGCCGTCGGCCTTGAACGGGAAGTACTCATACTCGAGCGAACGGCAGTCGAGGCGGATCAGGCAGTCCTTCTTGCCGAACACGCTGGCGAACTGGTCCATAATGCCGCAGTTCACGCCGCAATAGTTATGCTCGGTGCTCTGACCGATCTTGGCGAGTTCAAATTTCTCTATCTTGTTGTCGTTGAACAGGTCGTTCATCGCATAGGCGAAGCAGGACTCGAGGGCGGCACTTGACGACAGGCCGGCGCCCAGGGGCACGTTTCCGGCAAACACGGCGTCGAAGCCCTTGACCTGGCCGCCGCGCTTGATCACCTCACGGCACACGCCGAACACGTAGCGCGCCCACTGCTCCTGCGGGGCGTCCTCCTCCTTGAGGCCGAACTCGACGTAGGCGTCCAGGTCGGCGCTGTAGAGGCGCACGCGGTCGGTGCCGTTCACGTTGATGGCCGCGGCGATGTAGCGGTCGATAGCGCCCGGAAACACAAAGCCGCCGTTATAGTCGGTGTGCTCGCCGATGAGGTTGATACGGCCGGCCGAGGCATAGAGGATACCGTCGGTACCAAAGCGTTCCTTGAACAGTTTGAGAATTTTTTCTTTCATCGTGTAGGTTTTGTTATTGAAAAATTGTTAGGTTTATCCGGTTCACGTTATTGCCCACAAAGTTAGTCATTTTTCACGACACCGCAATCCTTTTCCACTTTTTTAACATTCAGCGGAATTATTGAGAATTTCCAAGAACTCGTCAATCGAAATCACATCAATCACAGGGAATTCCACATCACGCAACACGTCATAATGATGGTCTTGAGTAACAATAAAATGAGCGTTGCATTTGAAGGCGCAATCCACAAATTTGTCGTCATCAGGATCTAACGTGATTAAATGCAAATGAAAATACACTTGTGCTTGCAGAGTGTTAGGCAAATTCAAAATTGCCGAAATCACATTTCCGGCAATCAAAGAGCCCATTTTTTGTGTCAAGATTTCTTCATATTCGGCAAGTATCTCATTTGTATAACACAGGACGTATTTGCCCTCAATGAGTTCACGCCAAATCTTATCGCCGAGACAATGACATCAGCAGGCAATTTGTGTCAAGCACTACGTTTTTCATTGTTTATAAGGAGTGCGCATATGCTCGGTTTTCCAACCCTCAATCACGGTGTTATCAATAATACCGTCATCCCACAAACGGTCAATTTCCGCCTCGGCTTTGCGGGCGAAATAGTCTGACAGCAATCGACGGATATCATCCATCTCTCGCTGGTCTTGAACACGCGAAACCAATTCCAGCATCTGCAACTGGAATGGAGAGAATACGCTGGGTTGCCGGTCATTTATCTGGCTCATAATTGTTTGATTAAATATTATAGGCAAAGTTAGTCATTTTTCACGACACCGCAATCCTTTTCCACTTTTTTAACATATCACACAAATTATTTCTGGCATCTATGCCTTGACTGCGTTAATAGTTAAAAATGATTGCCGCACGGCGGCGGGAGACCATCCTCGTTTTGCCGCAACGGTTTTCAATCCCTGCCGCGTTTGATGCGGCGATTTTGAAGAAAAATAGAGGTTCGGGTGGTTCAAGTCACGGTTTTTTACTACTTTTGCGGTCAAAATAATTTCAACTTATCATTAACAACAGGTTTATAACATTAGATTATGACAGACAAGGTATCTATCCCGGCCGCACCGGCGGCGACGATGCGCGACAGCGCGGCGATGCGCTGGACGGCGTTGCTGCTGCTCGCCCTAGCGATGTTCTGCAGTTACATCTTCATGGACATCATGTCGCCTATCAAGGATCTGGTGGAGTCCACCCGCGGGTGGAACTCGACAGCCTTCGGCACGATGCAGGGCAGCGAGACGTTCTTGAACGTGTTTATCTTCTTCCTCATCTTTGCCGGCATCATTCTCGACAAGATGGGAGTGCGCTTCACGGCAGTGCTCTCGGGCGCGGTGATGCTCGTGGGTGCCGCCATTAATTGGTATGCGCTCACCGACATGTTTGCCGGCAGTTCGCTCGAGACGTGGTTCAACAGCCACCTCAACTATGTGCCGCTATTTGAGGAGATGGGTGTGGCGCCTTTCTATAAGGGGATGCCTGCCAGTGCCAAGTTTGCGGCCATCGGCTTCATGATTTTCGGCTGCGGTGTGGAGATGGCCGGCATCACCGTGTCGCGAGGCATCGTCAAGTGGTTCAAGGGCCGCGAGACGGCGCTCGCCATGGGCAGCGAGATGGCGCTGGCGCGCCTGGGCGTGGCCACGTGCATGATTTTCTCGCCGATGGTTGCAAAATGGGACGGCGACATCAGCGTGTCGCGCTCAGTGGCCTTTGGCGTGGTGCTGCTGATGATCGCGCTCATCATGTTCATCGTCTACTTCTTTATGGACAAGAGGCTCGATGAGCAGACCGGCGAGGCCGAGGAGAAGGACGACGAGTTCCAGATCAAGGACATCGGCGCCATCCTCACCAGCAGCGGTTTCTGGCTGGTGGCGTTGCTGTGTGTGCTCTACTACAGCGCCATCTTCCCCTTCCAGAAGTACGCCGTGAACATGCTGCAGTGCAACCTCACCTTCACCGACGTTGACCCCAACTCGTTCTGGGCCGGCAACACGGTGACCATCGTGCAGTATTGCATCATGCTGGTGGTCGCCGCCGGCGCGTTCGCCTTCAACTTCATCAAGAACGCCTCGCTCAAATACACCTCGCTTGGCGTGGCCATCGTGGCATTAGTGACGTTCTGCTACATGGGTTATATGCGCCAGAGCGCCGAGACGATATTCGCCGTGTTCCCGTTGCTGGCCGTTGGCATCACGCCGATTTTGGGCAAGTATGTCGACACCCACGGCAAGGCCGCAACGATGCTCATGCTCGGCTCGCTGCTGCTGATTGCGTGTCACCTGACGTTCGCCTTTGTGCTGCCGCAGTTCAAGGGCAACGCCGTGGGCGGCGTGGTGGTGGCCTACGTGACCATCCTCGTGCTGGGCGCGTCGTTCTCGCTGGTACCCGCCTCGTTGTGGCCCAGCGTGCCCAAACTGGTTGACGAGAAAGTGATTGGCTCGGCCTACGCGCTGATTTTCTGGATCCAGAACATCGGCCTGTGGCTCTTCCCGTTGCTGATTGGCAAGGTGCTCGACAAGACCAACCCGCAGATTGCGGAGGCCGTCAAGAGCGGCGCGATGAGCAAAGAGTTGGCCGCCACGAGTTACGACTACACATGGCCGCTGGTGATGCTCGCCTGCCTGGGTGTGGCCGCCTTTATCCTCGGCCTCGTCCTCAAGGTCGTTGACCGCAAGAAGCACCTCGGCCTCGAGCAACCCAACATGTAGCACGTAGTTTGTAGCATGTAGCACATAGAGAGCCCCGCGGCACATTGTCGCGGGGCTCTCTACATGCTATGTGCTACATGCTATGTGCTATGTGCTATGTGCTACACGCTTCACTTCAGGTTTTTGACATAGTCGCGCAGCGCGGTGTTGTCAGGGTCATACTCGAGCCACTTGGTGTAATAGTCCTTGGCCGCGGCCTTGTCACCACGGTTGAATGCGTCCTGGGCAAGATAACTGTAAGCCTTGATATAGTAGTTGGCGTAGTCGCTCTTGTCTTCCTTCTGGTCGAGCAAGGCAAGCAGGTTCTTGTAGGTTTGAGCGGCTTTGCCTTTATTCTCGCCCTCCTGCAGACGCAGGGTGTTGGCAATCTGGTCGTGGATAGGGATGTTGCCGGGCACCTTCTCGTTCACCTCATAGAGGTAGTCAAGGGCCTTGGAGAGCGACTGCTCTTTGGTGCCTGAAGGATAGGCATCGGGCTTCTCGTTGGCGTCGATAGCCAGATTATAGTAGCGGCGGGCCAACTGGAAGAGGTCGTTAGCCTTGTGCTCGGGGTTGTCAACCACACGCTGATAGAGTTCGACCGCCTTTTGGAACTGTCCGGCCGAGGTATAGGCACCGCTGAGCATACGCATCATATCCAAATCATCAGGCTTGATTGACAGCGCGGCCTCGTAGGCTTTGATGGCATCATCGTCGCGGTCCATCTCGTCAAGAGCCTCGGCGTAATTGGTATAGTCAGTGACGTTGAACGAGGCCCCCTTGGGCACGGGTGTGGCAAAGAAAGCGTCGCCAATCTTGGCGGCATTGGACCAATCCTCCATCTTGACCTTGTTGTAGAGTTGCATACGGCGCATGAAGAAGATGTTGGGGTCTCCATCTTTCAAACGCGAGAGCAGGCTCGTGGCGAGGTCATAACTCTCGGTGAACTTGTCGCCGAAGAACAGCAACTGCACATAGCGCACCTCGTCCTGGGCAAAGTGGTTCGGGTTCTTGATGTACTCGCCATACTTCTCGGCGGCCTTGCTGCCAAGGTTATCGCTGTAGTACTTCTCGGCGAGTTCACGCTGCACGAGGGCGTTGCCCGGCTGCTTGGCGTCAATCTCCTCAAGACGCTTGATGGCGTAGGCGGGAACAACGTTGAAATAAGTATTGGCATACTTGACATAGGCCTCAACGTTGTTGGGATCATAGGTGAACGCCCACTCATACTGGCTGGCGGCACCGCCCCAGTCCTTCTTGTCGGCCTTCATATCACCCTCAAAGATGAACGAGTTGGGATCCTCAGCACTCCACTTGCGGGCGTTCTTGACACATTTCTCGATTTCTTTAGCGTTCTTGACGGGGTCAGCGGCATAAAGGACACGCGCGATCTCCATCTCAACGTAGCAGTTCTTCTTGGCACTCTTGCGGGCCTGCTCCATGAACGGCTTTGCGTTGGCTCCCTGCTTGAGGGCGACCGCAGCCTGGCCGATGTAGTTGAGAGCACATGCTTGGTCAGCGGCCACTCCCTTGTCAAAGTAGGCCGTCGCGCCGGCGATGTCCCCCTGCTTGAAGGCGATTTGGCCGAGATAGTAGAATGCCTCGGCCTTGTTGGTACCGGCGGCATTAAGGTTGCGCTCAAGCAACTCCTTGGCGTTGTCGAGGCGGTCAACCTTGTAGTACTCGATGCCGTCCTTGTAACCCTGAGCCATGCCGCTGCCGGCAACGGCCAGCGCGAGCATCGCGGCAAGTAAAGTCTTTTTCATCATCGTAGTTCTGTTTTAAAAATATTAATGTTGTTGTTATTTCTCTCGGTTGTTAGCATAGATATAAATTTTGCGCCAAAGTTTAATTCAAACACACAAAATTCTTACAATTTATAATTTTTATAGCAACAGCCCTCTTTTGCTACATGCTACATGCTACTTTATTTCACCGCCTCAACCAGCCTGACCGGCTCGGCGGCCGGCACGATACCGGTTTGAAGAATAATCTTCTGGCCCACTACGCCGGTCATGAAACTGTAAAAGCCATGGTCGAGCGTGCCGCCGGCCGACGTGTCAATGGCGTAAACCTTGCGGGTGAGCGGATACTCACCGTTGAATATATAGGCCTGATAAGGCTTGCGGGCAACCACGGCGGTGTCGCCGCGCAGGGCCAGCACCTTGATGCGGTTGGTGAAGTCGATTGCCGATGGTGACTCATCGTTAAGCAGCGATGACACGCGTTGCTCAAGAGTTGAGGTGTTACCATCGAGCGAGGCATTAATCCAACTCACGCCGACAAAGCCGATAGCGTTCTTGTGGGACTGCACCGCACGGAAAACGTCCTCGGTATTGCGCTGGGCAAAAACATTGCCGGCGAACTTTGCCCCTTTAGGGAGATAACGCTGCTTGACAAAATTCATCACTCCTGTACCCGAGCCGTCAAGCACCACATTGATGCTGTCGCGCTTTAACTTAGTGGGAAAGACATCACCCCACAGCGCAGCGCGCCCATCAAAGATACTGCGCAGGTCAGCCTCATCAAGCTCATCTATATCGTTGGCATTGTTGACGATGACGGCAACGGCATCAACAGCGATGGCGCGCGAGCGGTGAGCGCGCCCCTGCTTGGCAAGCAACTCGTGCTGCTCGGGCGTGAGGTCGCATGTCGTGACGACGAGGTCAACGGCTCGATGCATCAGGCTGTCAATGCACTCGTTGTCGCCGGCATAGGTCACCATAATGCTCGCATCGGGATAACTGTACTCAAACACCTCGACTTCCTGGTCAAGAATGTTGCGGAATGACTCTTCACAATAAATCTTGGCGATGCCACGGGTGCTGGTATTTGTGGAAGTGGCGCCGGTGCATGCCGCCAACAATAAAAGCGTTGCGCAAAGCGCAAAGTTCAAAACCGGTTTTATTGATTGCTTCATCGTCCTCGTTGTCATTTGCTGTTATCGGCAGATTGACTCTCTCGGTCCAGGTCGGCGTAGGTGCCGTACCGCTCCTCCAGGTCGCGCACACGGTAGTAGTCCTGTCCGGTCGCCTGACGGTAGCCACGATAGATGCCGTAGGCGGCAAAGACGGCCGCCATGCCCCATCGCGCCCACCTCATCACGGAAGTGTCGTCCCAGTTGAAAAAGTTAATGGCAAGCAGCACAGCCATGCCCACATACACAAAAACCATGAATGCGCCGAAACACACTCTCAACCAGTCGACCCACGTCATCTTGCCCTCTGCCATATTTATAATGATAAGAATCTAGGTATAATTGTCGTTTCAACCCACAAAATTAATGATTATTCGCCACACGGCAAAATAAAAAAGCGTGTTGTAAACGTTTTTTAATAGCAAAACGAATTCTATTGAAAAAATATCGCTCAAATTGTTGCGCGGGAAAGAAAAAAACACTACCTTTGCAGTCGCATTTTTGCAAAACATCTATAAATAACAACGTAATGTACTTAGATTCAGAGAAGAAGAAGGAAATCTTCGGCACCTACGGCAAAAGCAATACTGATACTGGCTCGCCTGAAGCGCAGATAGCATTATTCTCGGTCCGTATTGCCCACTTGACTGAGCACCTCAAGCTCAACAAGAAGGATTATACCACTCAGCGTGCACTGAAGATGTTGGTCGGTAAGCGCCGCAAGTTGCTCAACTACTTGATGCGCATCGACATCGAGCGTTACCGCGCCATCATCGCCCGCAAGGAGCTCGGCATCCGCAAGTGAGCCACTCCCCTGCCACGCGACCCTCTCAACCACAACGGCGGTTGCCCATCATCACGATGGCAGCCGCCGTTAGTCTTCGCACAACGGGTTATAGCAGCTAAATTCTGCCCCTACAAGCCTAAACCATAACAACTTGACACCTTGCGGCACGTGGACACAATGAATTGTGTCCCTACATTTTTCACATAATTCATGTTAAAAGAGAGGGTGGGAACGACATTATTCACTAAATTTGCATTGGAATTGGAATTACACGACTGAATGTTATGAAGAGTTACAGCAATATCAGAGAGATCATCGGCTTCCTGCGCGAGTTGTCGGCAAACAACGACCGGCGCTGGTTTGCCGACAACAAAGACCGCTACAACGCCTTGCGTGAGCCGTGGGAGCGTGACATGGAACGGCTCATAGGCGCCGTGGCCGAGTATGACGACGGCGCGCGCGGTCTCGACATCAAGCAATGCGTTTACCGCATCTACCGTGACGTGCGTTTCTCTCACGACAAGAGCCCTTACAAGCGATATTTCTCCGGCGTGATTGCCCGCGGCGGGCGTCACACGCGCGTCTCGGGCGACTACGTCCACTTTGAGCCGGACAACATCATGCTGGGCGGCGGCGTGTGGTGGCCCGATAAACCGGTGCTCGACCGGTTGCGTGCCTTGATTGACGCGGAGCGCGATGAGTGGCTCAATATTGTGAATAATCCGGACTTTGCCTCAAGATACCGCTGGGAGTGTGACACGCTCAAGAAGATGCCGGCCGACTACCGCCACATCGCGCCCGATGACCCCATCGCGCCTTACATCCGCATGAAGGAATACATCGCCATGATGCGGCCGCCGATGGACTACTTCGACTGCGACGACTGGGTCGAGCGCGTTGCCGGCGACCTGCGGCACCTGATGCCCATGCACAACTTCCTCAACTACGTGTTCGACCTATAAACTAACGACTATCGACTATCAACTATTTTTCCACTTGTTTTGCACAAGTGGAATTTTTTTTTTGCTTTTTCGGTTTTTTTTGATTAATTTTGTGACCTACTAACCAAACTAAGTGTAACATTATGGCGAAAATCATCGGTGCTGTCACCATCGACAGCGAACGCTGCAAGGGCTGCAACCTCTGTGTTGTGGCATGCCCGACGGACGTCCTTGCCCTCAAGGAACGCGAGGTCAACAACCGCGGGTACCACTTTGCCTATATGAAAAACGAGGATAAGTGCATCGGCTGCCAGAGTTGCGCTCTGGTGTGTCCGGATGCATGCATCGAGGTCTTTAGATGTCCTCCCCCCGCCCAACCTAAAGGAGGGGAGCGTGCGGTTGAGGCTGAACGGCCAGGCCAAGGCCAGGCCCTACAAAGAGAAGAACGTGCCGTCGAGACATCTGCCGAACCAAGCCACGTGACATTGATGAAGGGCAACGAGGCCCTCGCCGTGGCCGCCATCCGGTATGGCGCCGACGGCTACTTCGGCTACCCGATCACCCCGCAGAGCGAGGTGCTCGAGCGCTTGGAGCAAGAGATGCCCTGGGAGACCACCGGCATGGTGGTGGTGCAGGCCGAGAGCGAGGTGGCCGCTATTAATATGGTATATGCCGGCGCGTCATGCGGCAAGGCGGTGTTCACCAGCACCAGCAGTCCTGGCTTCAGCCTGATGCAGGAGGGCATGAGTTACATGGCCGCCAGCGAGGTGCCGGCACTCGTGATTAACGTGATGCGCGGCGGCCCGGGCTTGGGCACGATTCACCCGTCGCAGGCCGACTACTTCCAGGCCACCAAGGGCGGCGGCCACGGCGACTATCATGCCATCGTGCTCGCCCCAAGTAGCGTGCAGGAGATGGCCGACTTTGTCGCCCTCGGCTGGGACTTGGCGTTCAAATACCGTTGCGTGAGCCTCATTCTGGCCGACGGCGTCATCGGCCAGATGATGGAGAAGGTGGTGCTGCCGCCGCAACGGCCGCGCCGCAACGACGATGAGATCCGCCGGCAGTGCCCCTGGGCGGTCACCGGCCGCAAAGGCATGCGACCCAAAAACGTCGTCACCTCGCTTGAACTTGACGATGACAAGATGGAGGCCAACAACCTGCGCTTCCAAGCCACCTATCGGCTCATCGAGCAGAACGAGACACGCTGCGAACTCGTTGACACCGACGACTGCGACTGGCTCATCGTGGCCTTTGGCAGCATGGCGCGCATCAGCATGAAGGCGATGGAACTCGCCCGCGCCCGCGGTATCAAAGTGGGCATGGCACGCCCCATCACTCTGTGGCCCTTCCCGTCGGAGCAAATCCGCAAGGCGGCCGACAACGCCAAGGGCATCCTCGTGCCCGAACTCGATGCCGGACAGATGATTGAAGATGTCAAGTTGGCCGTCGAGTGCCGTCTGCCGGTGGAGCACTTCGGACGCTTGGGCGGCAACGTGCCCACGCCGGACGAGATCCTCAACGCCCTCACACAAGGCTTCCGCCTCGCGTGAGTATGAAGCATTTCTCCTATTTCTCCCATTTCTCCTATTTCTCCTATTTCTCTTATATATCTCATCAAAATGAACGCTATAATTCAACCGCAGAACCGCGTCTATAGCCGCCCCGCGCTGCTCAATGACGCCCACATGCACTACTGCCCGGGCTGCAGCCACGGCGTGGTGCACAAGTTAGTGGCCGAGGTCATCGAGGACATGGGCGTTGCCGAGAGCGCCATCGGCGTGTCGCCGGTGGGCTGCGCCGTGTTTGCCTACAACTATATCGACATCGACTGGCTCGAGGCCGCCCACGGCCGCGCCACCGCGATGGCCACGGCCGTCAAGCGCCTGATGCCTGACCGCCTCGTGTTCACCTATCAGGGCGACGGCGACTTCGCCGCCATCGGCACCTGCGAGAGCATCCACGCCTGCAACCGTGCCGAGAACATCGCCATCATCTTTATCAACAACGCCATCTACGGCATGACCGGCGGACAGATGGCACCCACTACCCTATTGGGACAAAAAACCGCGACTTGCCCCTATGGCCGCCGCGTGGACCTCAACGGCTACCCCCTGTCCATCACTCCACTGCTGGCACAACTCGACGGCACATGCTACGTCACGCGCCAGAGCGTCCACACCCCCGGTGCCGTGCGTAAGGCGAAGGCCGCCATCCGCAAGGCCTTTGAAAACAGCATCGCCTGCCGTGGAGCCAGCGTGGTCGAGATCGTGAGCACATGCAACAGCGGCTGGAAGATGTCGCCAGAAAAGGCCAACCAATGGATGGTCGAGCACATGTTTGAGAAATACCCCCTCGGCGACCTGAAAGGTTGAGGGGTTGAGAGTTTAGAGGTTGAGCCATTTGCGGCAGCAAATGGGAATAATTGTATCATCCCCGAGCGCGATAGCGCGAGGCTTAACCACTAAACCACTAAACGCTAAACGACTAACAACTAACGACTATTATGAAACACGAGATAATTATCGCCGGTTTCGGCGGGCAAGGCGTCCTCTCGATGGGCAAGATCCTCGCTTATGCCGGCCTGATGGAAGGCATGGAAGTCACGTGGATGCCCTCCTACGGCCCCGAACAACGCGGCGGCACCGCCAACGTGACCGTGATTCTGAGCGACGAACGCATCAGTTCGCCAATCCTCAACGAGTATGACGTTGTGGTGGTGCTCAACCAGCAAAGCCTCGACCGCTTTGAGAGCAAAGTCAAACCGGGCGGGATGTTGCTCTACGACAGTTACGGCATCCACACGCCGCCCACGCGCACCGATATCGACGTGCACCGCATCGACGCCATGGAGGCCTCGTTTGAACTAAAGAACAGCAAGGGCTACAACATGATTGTGCTCGGCGCGCTGCTCAAACTTCGCCCCATGGTGACCATCGACAATGTGCTCGCCGGCCTCAAGAAGTCGCTGCCCGAGCGTCACTGGAACCTGCTGCCCGATAACGAGGCGGCTCTGCGGCAAGGGCAAGCCCTTGTTTAAGCGCGAAGCACGAAGTATTATTTATCTTATATCTCACATCCCGCCTTCCATAATGGGGGGGAGGAGACGATATGTATGGAATTTGAAAACGCAAGACAACAACAGCGGCAGCAACGCCGCGGCCGGCCCCAACACGAGAGTCAGGTGAACGAGACCATGGGCAAACTGCCGCCTCAAGACCTCGAACTTGAGGCGACAGTCCTGGGCGCGCTGATGCTTGAGAAGGACGCTTACTCCCAGGTTAGCGACATTCTCTCGCCACAGTGTTTCTATGACAGTGCCAACAGTCTCATCTACAATGCCATCTCCTCTTTGGGCACCAACCAGCGGCCCATTGACATGCTCACCGTGGCCGAGCAACTTCGCAACGAGGGCACGCTGGAGGAAATTGGCGGACTGCCACGCATCACTGAACTCACCAGCCGCGTCAACAGTGCCGCCAACATTGAATACCACGCCCGCATCATCCAGCAGAAATATCTCGCGCGCGAACTCATCAGTTTCGCCACCCAAATAGAGGAGTTTGCCTTTGACGATGCCATCGATGTGCTCGACCTCATGCAAGAGGCCGAGGGCAAGTTGTTTGAGATTTCTCGCAACACACTCAAGCGAGACGTTATCCAGATTGATCCCGTCATCAGTCAAGCGATTGCCAGAATCGAGGAGGCGTCAAAGCAGCCTAACGGCTTTAGTGGACTTCAGACTGGCTTTTACGCTCTTGACAAGATTACAAGCGGTTGGCAAAACGGCGACTTGATTATCATCGCCGCTCGCCCGGCAATGGGCAAAACAGCATTGGTGCTGTCAATGATCAAGAACATGGCTGTGGACTACAACACGCCGGTAGCCCTTTTCTCGCTTGAGATGCCCAATTTGCAGATTGTCAACCGCCTCATCAGCAACGTCTGCTCGCTTGAGGGCGAGAAAATCAAGAACGGACAACTCTCCGCATTAGAGTGGTCCAACCTGATGACGCGCGTCAAGTCGCTCTACTCCGCCCCGATTTATGTTGACGACAACGCCGCGTTGTCAATTTTTGAGTTGCGCACCAAGGCCCGCCGCCTCGTGCGCGAGCACGGCGTGAAACTCATAGTGATTGACTACCTGCAGTTGATGAACGCGACAGGCATGAAGTTTGGTAGCCGGGAGCAGGAGGTGAGCAACATCAGCCGTTCACTCAAGCAGTTGGCTAAAGAACTCGGCATTCCAATTATCGCCCTTTCGCAACTCAACCGCAGTGTGGAGCAGCGCGGCGACGACAAGCAGAAGGGCGGCAAGCGGCCGCAGTTGAGCGACCTGCGCGAGAGCGGCGCTATCGAGCAGGATGCCGACATCGTGTGCTTTATCCACCGCCCGGAGTATTATTATAAGAGTGGAGAAGATGCTGAAGGCAACGACATCCGCGGCCAGGCGGAGTTTATTATCGCCAAGCATCGTAGCGGTGCAACCGACACTGTACTATTGCGCTTCGTCAACCGATATGCCCGCTTTGAGAATTGGAATGACAGCACAATCAACACATCAACAGGCACACGTGCCAGCAAGATGAACGATGACACGATGGCCCAACTGCCGCCGGCAACCGCCGACCTCGGTTCACCCGCAACAACATTCGGCCCCACAGCCTTGGCCGCCTCCGGAGGTTTCTCCCCCATCGGAGCCGATGACCTCACCTCGCCACCCGATGAGGTCCCGCCATTCTAAAACTCTTTCGCTTTATCGTTGATTTGAAACTCAATCATAGAAATGAGACATCTGCAAGAACTTTTGGAGCGGGCACACAACAATATCGCCAAACCCGTTGTTGCTGTTGTTTGGCCTGCCGACGAGTCAACGCTCATGGCCATTGAGGCCGCAGTGGAACAGAATATCGCCCGCGTCATTGCCGTCGGGTGCCGTGAAGCGGTCGCACAGCGCATGACCGCTCAAGTCGATAACAGCAGCATCACAATCACTGATGCCGCCACGCCGGCCGAAGCGGCGACAGTCGCTGTAAAACTTGTCAACGAGGGGAAGGCTGATATGCTGATGAAAGGGCTCGTAAACACCGATGTTCTCCTCAAGGCGGTGCTGAACAAAGAGACCGGTCTGATGGAACCTCGCGGCTTGCTCACCCATGTGACCATAGGCGAGATTCCAACCTACAACAAACTATTGTTACTTACCGATGTGGCTGTGCTCCCCTGCCCCAACGACACGCAACGCGAGGCGCAACTGCGATTATTGCTGCAGTTATGCCGTCGCTTAGGCATTGAGCGGCCACGCGTGGCGCTGGCCCATTGCAGCGAGAAGGTGGATGAGCGGCACTTCCCCGTCACGGTTACCTACCGCGACCTCACAAGGCGCGCGGCAACGGGTGAATTTGGCGACTGCGTTGTCGACGGGCCTCTCGATGTAAAAACCGCCTGCGATGCGCATGCCGCCACGGTCAAAGGCATCAACTCGCCACTGCAAGGACAAGCCGACGCAATCATTTTCCCTGAAATTGAGAGCGGCAACGCTTTCTATAAAGCAATGACACTGTTTGCGGGCATGAGGACCGCAGCACTCGTGTGTGGAGCGCGCGTGCCGGTGGTTGTCCCCTCGCGCGGCGATGACCACCAGACCAAACTCTACAGCCTCGCCGCCGCATCACTGCTCTCCACAAGCGACCATTCATGAAAGCCTTATTGAACACTAAATACTAAATTCCAAATGTTGATACTCGCGATAAACCCCGGGTCCACATCGACCAAGATTGCCGTCTATGATGACGAGAGGCAAATATTCTCATGTAGTATCGCCCACACTCCACAGGAACTTGCGGCTTTTGATGACGTGCTCGACCAGGAGGGATTCCGCTATGGGCTTGTCGTTGACAAACTTCACGAGGCCGGCTTTGACCTGCGCTTCGACGCGGTAATTGGCCGCGGCAGTCTTGCCAAGCCGGTGGAAGGTGGGGTGTATGAGGTAAACGAACGTATGATTAAGGATGCCCGCGAGACACCGGACCGGCACGCCTGCGACCTTGGTTGCATCATCGCCCGGCGTGTGGCGAATCTCTCGCCGGGCTGCATCTGTCTGGTGGCAGACCCTGGCAGCGTGGATGAGTTGAACGAATGGGCCCGTGTGACCGGCTCACCGTTGATGCCACACTATTGCATCTGGCACGCCTTGAACCAACGGGCCATCGCGAGACGGTTCGCGAGTGAGACGGGACGCCGCTATGAGGATCTCGACTTGATAGTGTGCCACCTCGGTGGCGGCATCTCAATCGCCGCCCATGAGCACGGGCGCGCCGTGGACGTGAATAACGCTCTCAATGGAGATGGGCCTTTCTCACCTGAGCGGGCAGGCACGCTTCCGGCCGGCACGCTGGTGAATATGGTGTATAGCGGTCGATATAGTCAGGCCGAGTGGCAACGCCGCATTGCAGGCGAGGCCGGTATGAGCGCCCACTTGGGCACCAACGACTTGCGTGAAGCGCTGCGACGTGTGCGAGCCGGTGACGAGCACGCGCGCCTCATCGTTGATGCCATGCTTTACCACACGGCCAAGGCCATCGCCGCACATGGCGCAACCCTGCGCGGCCACATCGACGCAATCCTCATCACCGGCGGCATGGCTCACGAGCAGTATGTGCTCGACCGTCTGCGTGAGCGCCTCGACTGGTTGGCGCCAATCCACGTCTATCCGGGAGAGAACGAAATGCAGGCACTGGCCATGAACGCCCTATTGGTGACGCGCGGCGAGTTGAAACTCAAGGATTACTAAGCAAGGCGGTGACGAGCAACATATAGGACGGCAGAGTGTCGGTCTCCCGCATCCACAATAATGGCGTGTGCAACAAATCCCGCGCTATAGCCTCCACATCAAATCCGATGCTTTCCAGCGAGGGGCGCATCTGCCGTGGGTGTCGGCATGGCAGTCCGTCGGGTCGCGAACAAGGTGTGGCGCCGCATAGTGTGCATCTCACGCTCAGGGCGATGCTGCCCGGCAGGGCTCGTTCGCGCTCGAGCAGGGCTGGCAACATCAGCCGCCTGGCGTGGGCAAAGGCATCGGTGGCCACTTGTCGCGGGTCTTCACCGGGTGGCAGCGGCATGAAGTTAATCTTTGTGCCGAAGATTGTGGCATTGGTGTAGCGTGCCAGTAATTGCTCCACCCGCGCGGCATCGTGTGGCGGGCAACACCACAGGCGGCCGTAGGCATCGCATTGCCGGCAGGCCGCCAGGGTGCGCTCCACGTCGCGGTAGTCACGCGTCAAGGCGGCGACTGTAGTCTCCGCCTTGACGGTGTTTATTTCCCAAAGGGGTGCACTCATGACTGCTTGGGCTCGTCGTCGTCAAAGAAGGCGCGGCTGGCGCTGCGCTTGCGCTCAATCAGTTCCTCATTGCTGAGCGATGGTTCAGCCATAAACGACATGTTGGCGTCTTCCCAGCGCTGTTGCGCCATGCGACGCCTGAGGAACATCTGCCGCGTACCGGCCTCGGTCTTGTCGAAGCGCATCACGTTGTCTATATTAAGGGTCGAGGCCACGCTCTCCACATCGTGGTCGGCGCCAATATAGGCAAACATCCAGCCATCCTGCTTATAGGTGTCGATGAGGGCCTTGATGGCTTTGCCGCTGAATTCGCGTGACGCGTTCTCATAGCCGTCGGTGATGATGGTGATTGACACCATCGCGTTGCGGTCGTCGCCAGTGACCTGGCGCAGACGCGTGATGGTGTTGCCGATGGCGTCGTAGAGCGGCGTCATGCAGCACGGCTGATAGTCCTCGGGACGCAGGTCGGCCACCTTCTCGATGTCGGCGTCGTAACAAATTGCCTTTGTCTCGCAACCGCAGAATGCGACTATCGTAACCGACTGGCGCAACTCGGGTTTCTTTTTACGCGACGAGCGAATGCCACCCAGTGTCTCGTTCAGGCCATCGACCGCTTGCCGGCGGATGCTTCCCATCGAGCCGCTCTTGTCAAGGATAATCACATTGAATACGGTAGGTTTCATAGGTAATAAAATTGAAAAATTAATAAAAAAATTGTTGACACTATCTATAAGCAAATTCCGTGCCAAAATCACTACCCGCTCTATAGTCTATAGTCAAACACACACATTTTCCACAGCATTCAAGGTGTTAATTTTTAACAAAAAGTGGTTTTTGTCATTACAAATTGTAACTATATGGATTTTTTTTCGTAACTTTGCGCCAAATTTCAAAAATAGCGAGACAATCACGAATATATTAACTTAAGATATTAGATTTTTATGGCAACCACTAAACTTGACGCTCTTGACTACAAAATTCTCAAGATGCTGTCGTTAAACGCACGCAAACCCTACCTTGAGATTGCCCGCGCCTGCAACGTGAGCGGCGCCGCCATTCACCAGCGTATCCAGAAACTGTACCAGATGGGTGTGATCAACGGCTCAATCTCGATGATCAACCCGTCGGCTGTGGGTTACGAGACCTGCGCCTACATCGGCTTCTTCCTCAACGATCCGTCGAAGTTCAACGAGGTGGTGGACCGCCTCAAGACCATCCCCGAGATTGTGGAGTGCTACTTCACTACCGGCAAGTACGACATGTTTGTCAAACTCTATGCCCGCAACAACGACCACTTGCTGCAGATTATCCACGACCGTTTCTTGAAGATGGGGCTGGGACGCAGCGAGACGCTGATCACATTCAAGGAAGTGTTCAAGCGCCAGATTCCCATCGACGACGTGGAAATCTGACAACCACCGCCGGCGACATAAAGGAACATATAATTGCCATGAATTGATCATTAATTTCTTAATGACAACAAATTAATGATGAATTCATGGCAATTCATATCACAACAAAAAGAGATGACAAGAATTATAAGGAATGTGTTAGCAGTGGCATTACTGACCGTCACAACGGTTGATGCCGCCGCCCAACAAACCGAGCGGGACGCTTTCAACGCGGCACGACGCGACGGCTCCATAGAGGCATATGAGCAGTTCCTCGCGGCCTATCCACGCGGCTACTACACCGAGCAGGCCCGCCTCAATCGGGACGACGCCATTGTGCGAGCCTACTGCCGTGCCGATATCACGCTGGATTTGTTGGTGGATTACATCGAAATCAACCAGCCCCACGCGCCAAGAATCCGCACTTTTTACGCCAACTTAGTGAACCAGCCCACCCACAGTTTCCGCTACAGCAGTTGCGGCTTGGGGTTCAACGGTAGCACCGGCACCGTGAGAGAGACGGTGGTCACGCCGGATGCCACACACCATAACACGTTTGTTTTTGACGAGCGCGGACTGCTCGTGAGCGAGACAACGGACGGCATCAAGAGCGAGTACACCTACTCCTACGACAACCTGCGCGGCTACCGCCTCGCCACTGTCACGACAGATGGTAATACCGAGACCTATGAGGCAGACTATGACGCGCTGGACCGTATCGTCGAGTTGCGCGCCGCCAACGACCACTACCGCTTTACCTACAACGAGTTGGGAAGCCTCACCGAGGTTCAGCATCGCGACTACGCGCTCTACAAGACCCTCACCTATAACGACGGCACGCTCATCAGGCTCGACGAGCGCGGCGGCGGCGAGCACGACACCTACCGCTACTCCTACGACTTCAACGCCGACACCGGCCGCCGCTACCTCAACGCTATCCGCACCATCGGGGCCGGTGACGACGAGACCGGCACTGTTAAGGTCTCCTATACCCTTGATGCCCGTGGCCGCTACAGCACCGCCACCCTCATCGACGACAGCGGCAACACCGTCATGACAGTCACCCGCACCTACGACAACTAAACACGTCCACTGAAAAAAGTCGCTGACATATTTTAAACATGAATTTTTTACATAAATTTCCATTAATATTCATTAATTATAGCCGCATCGTTATTATTTGGAATAAAATTAATGAATGATTTATGGATATTCATGTTAAATATTAGAGCGCAACTTTTTACAGTGGCCTCAATATAAACAGATAACAATCAATATGAAGGACGAACAGACCAAAGTTAATGATGCTCCGCAGGCGATGGACCTGCCGGACAACGCTATGCGCGAACTCGCGCCGGGCGAGAAGTATGTGCCCATCTTGCGGCCGGACTACTCATATCCCGAGGTGACTCCTTACAGCGTGTCGCTCGGCCTGCTGATGGCCGTCATCTTCAGCGCCGCAGCGGCCTATCTGGGCTTGAAAGTCGGCCAAGTGTTTGAGGCCGCCATCCCCATCGCGATTATCGCGGCGGGAATTGCCGGTGCCACCGGACGCAAGAACTCGCTTGGCGAGAATGTGATTATCCAATCGATTGGCGCCGCCAGCGGCATCGTTGTGGCAGGTGCAATCTTCACCCTGCCGGCCCTCTACATTCTGCAGGCCAAGTATCCCGAGATAACAGTGGACTTCCTCAAGGTGTTCCTCAGTTCGCTATTGGGCGGAGTGCTGGGCATACTGTTCTTTATCCCGTTCCGTAAGTATTTCGTGAGCGATATGCACGGCAAGTTCCCGTTCCCCGAGGCCACGGCGACCACCCAGGTGCTCGTCAGCGGCCAGAAGGGCGGCGACCAGGCACGTCCGCTACTCATTGCCGGACTGGTGGGCGGCTTGTATGATTTCCTTCTCAGCACCTTTGGCTGGTGGAAAGAAGTGTTGTCCACCACCGCTATCCCAGCGCTTGCCAATCTCGCGTCGAGCACTAAACTGCTATTCAAAATCAACGTGGGCTCGGCAGTGCTGGGTCTTGGCTATATCGTGGGACTGCGTTACAGTTTCATCATCTTTGCCGGTAGCGCGTTCATCTGGTGGGTTATCGTGCCGCTGCTGGGCATGAACCCCGAGATGCAGGCTAAGACGCCGGAGGAAATCTTCAGCGGCGCGGCGCGCTTTATCGGCATCGGTGGCATCGCCATGAGCGGCCTGATTGGTATCATCAAGTCATGGGGCGTGATTCGCAGCGCCGTTGGCCTGGCCGGTCGCGCCTTCAAGGGCGGCGAAGACCAGAGCCGAGTGGAACGGCACCAACGCGACATCCCGATGAAGTCGCTCGTGTTTGCCCTCGCTGCCGCGATGGTGGTCACGCTGGTGTTCTTCTATCTTGGTGTGATTGGCAACCTGTGGCAGGCTCTTGTGGCCTTCCTTGTGGCAATGGTGATTACCTTCCTCTTCACCACCGTTGCGGCCAACGCAATCGCCATCGTGGGCAGCAACCCCGTGAGTGGCATGACGCTCATGACGCTCATTGTGGCCAGCGGTATCTTCGTGGCTATCGGCCTGGATGGAGCCCGCGGCATAGTGGCCTCGATGGTCATTGGCGGTGTGGTGTGTACCGCCCTCTCAATGGCCGGCGGCATGGTCACCGACATGAAAATCGGTTATTGGATTGGAACCACTCCGGCCAAGCAACAGTCTTGGAAGTTTGTGGGTACGCTGCTGAGCGCGGCCACCGTGGGCGGCGTGATGATTATTCTCAATCAGACCTACGGTTTTGTGGGCGACAAGGCACTTGTCGCTCCGCAAGCCAACGCTATGGCAGCCGTCATCGAGCCACTGATGATGGGTGGAGAGACACCCTGGATGCTCTATATCACGGGAGCCATTCTCGCCGTGCTGCTCAATTGGTTGGGCGTGCCAGCACTGGCTTTCTCGCTTGGTATGTTCATTCCCATCGAACTCAACACACCGCTACTCGTGGGCGGACTGATTAGTTGGTTTGTGAGCACTCGCAGCAAGGACGAGGCCGTCAACAAGGCTCGTCAAGAGCACGGCACTCTGCTTGCAAGCGGTTTCATCGCCGGCGGAGCGTTGATGGGCGTGGTTAGCGCGGCACTGCGATTCTTTGGATTTGAATATCACCACTCGCTCAGCGACACAACGACTGACGTGCTCGCCGTGGTGATGTACGCCCTGCTCATCTGCTACCTCGTCTTCGCAAGCCTGCGCGCTCGACGCTCGTGACATCAATCATTGATATATAGAATAATAAAGCCCCCGAGTCGTGAACTGCACCCCAGAAGTTAGACACAAAACTTTTGAGGTGCAGTTTTTATATGAATTAACTCACAATCCCATCACAGCCTTGACAAGAATCATGACGATGGGCACGGTGATGCAGATTACGCCGATGGCATCAATGACTATGCCGCTGCGTATCATCTTCGTGATCGGCACATAGCCCGAAGCATAAATGATGGCGTTGGGCGGAGTGCTCACCGGCATCATGAAGCCCAGCGACGATGCCAAGGCGATACCCACGGCCACCGGCACGGGGCTGAAGCCTAACGACAGGGCTGTGCCGATTGAGATGGTGCCCATCAGGTTTATAGCCGCCGTGTGGCTGGTGAACTCGGCCATGAGCAGCGCGCTGACGCAGAAGACGGCCACGAAAAGCCACTCGCTGGGGTTACCGCCCAACATCGCCTTGATGCCGTGGCCGATCCAGTCGCTCAGTCCGGTGGTGTACATCAAGCCGCCAAGGGCCAGTCCGCCGCCAAAGAGCAGCAGTGTGCCCCACTCGATGCCCTCGGCGCCTTCTTTCCAACTCAACGTCATCTTGCCCTTTTTCAGGTCCACCGGCAGCAAGAACAGCAACAGTGCCCCCACCATCGCGGCGATTGCCTCGGGGAAGTGGGCCTCATAGGCTTTCATCAAGTCGCTGTGGGGGCCGTGTACGAGGCTCAGCACGCTGGGCGCGACCCAGAGCACGATAGCCACGCCAAAGGCAAACACGGTGTTCTTCTGGGCGCGCGTCCACGAACCCAACTCGTCCATGCGCGCGCGGATAAACTCACGCGCGCCGTCGATGTGTTCAATATCAGCCGGAAACATACGCCACAGCACCACGTAGGTCACCACGAAGTAGAACACCATCGCCACCAGTCCCCACACCATCCAGTCGAAGAACGAGATTGTCGGAGCCTCGGGAGCGAGTTTGTCGAGGAACCCTATCATCATGATATTGGGCGGAGTGCCAATCGGGGTGAGCACACCGCCGATGGAGCAGGCGTAGGCCGTCATCAGCATCAGTCCAGTCGAGTACTTGTAATTGGCCAGGTCAATGTGTTTTCCACGTGCGGCGAGCATATCACGGATTGACTCGAGCAGGCCCAGCGCGATGGGAAACATCATCGCCGCTGTGGCCGTGTTGCTAATCCACCCCGAGCAGATAAGGCACGCCATGCCGATGGCCAGGAAGATGCGTCGCGGCGAGTCGCCAACCCACCGCATCGACATGATGCCAAAGGCGATGCGCTTGTCCAATCCGTTCACCATCATTGCCTTGGCGAGCAGGAACCCGCCCAAGAACAAGAAAATCATCGGGTTGGCAAACGCGTCAAATGTCTCGGCCACGGGCGCCACGCCCAGCACGACGCAGAGCGTGGGGCCCAGCAGCGAGGTCACCGGAATGGGTATCGGCTCGGTGATCCACCACACGGCAATCATCGTCATGATGGCCAACAGGCGATGGGCCTGAACGGAAAGGGCGTCGATTGGCGTGAACCATAGCGCCACCGCGAGGGCGGGGCCGAGCACGGCGCCAATCACGCGCCGCTTGTTGTTGAAGTCGTTGGATGATGTTTCCATTGGTCTCAGAATGGTCGACGGGGGCGGCCACGAGGTGGCCGCACACCGAACGACGTTGCTTGAATTAATTGGTTATTAAAAAGAAAAGTATACCGTTTATCCCCCTCCAGAAGGAGGGGGATGGGGGAATGGCTATTTGTAGAGCACGAGAGCGGTCATCGGGGCAAGCGTAGCCTTTAACTCGCCTTTCTTGACCTGGTAGCGGGCGCGGGTCACCGCGTCGCGGTACTTGCCGTTCTGCACGCTCACGGGCAGTGCCACGTCGGCGGCCTGCTCGTCGAGGTTGATGACGACAAAGGCCTTGGCGCCGCGCTCGACGACAATCTGCTTGCCGTTGTCGCTGAAACTCACGCGCTCACCCTGACCGGCCACACGGTGACGGAACTCGTTAATGGCCTTCACCAGCGGATGCTTGAACTCGTCATTTCCCACCTTGCCAATCTCATTGTCGCCCCAGTAATTCTGGCGCGTGCTGCCGTGAGGGCGCGAGTAGAACAGCGGCGTGCCGAACTGTCGCGCGGTCAGGTAGACCCAGCCCAGGCGGATGAGTTCGTCGCTCATGCCGGCCGAGGCGTGCTCGTTGCAGTAAGTGTCGTGCGACTCCACCCACGTGACAAGGTGCAGCGGGTCGACACTGTGGTGCCACGAGGTGATGTCGCCGGCCTTGGCGTTGTGCTTGTTCAAAGCCTCACGCAGCACCCAACCGAGGTTGCTCGCCGTCAGGTCCATATACTCGGCGTAGCCCTTCTCCGGCACGTTCTTATCTTGGAGCACCTCGCCGTAGATAAACAGCGAGTCACGCGGGATGGCAAGGCGCAACCCCTTGACGGCCTTGCGGCCCATGGCCACGTCCCAGAAGTCGTTTTGTGGCGATTTGGGGTCGCGCGGCTCGTCGGGCAGGCCGATGTGCTTGGCCGTGTCATAGCGGAAGCCTCGCGCGCCGCAGGCCAGCACGTCGTTCACGTAGGTCATATAGTAGTGCTGGAAGTCGGGATTCTCGGTATTCACATCAGGCAGTGTGCCCATCTCGCCCGTTGTGCACTGGTAGCGGTCGCTGTAGTCCTTGATGGGCCACAGACCGTTGGCGTGGAACAGGTTCTCACGGCCGCCCACGGCCTTGTCGAGCCGCGGATTAATCTTCGTGCGGTCGATCACGGTGTGGTTGGGCAGCACGTCCACGATAACACGCAGGCCGAGTGCGCGTGCCGCGTCACACATCGCCTTGAACTCGTCGCGCGTGCCCAGTTGGTAGTTGCCGATGGTCCAGTCGGTGGGCTGATAGTGATAATACCACTTGCCGTTGCCGAACAGTTGGCGGCCGCCGTTGTCGCCCACGTAGCACTCGTTGATGGGCGACGTCTGGACGATTGTGTAGCCCGCGTCCTTTATTTCGGACAAATGCTCACGGATGGTGTTGAACGACCACGACCACGCGTGCAGGATAATCTCGTTGTTGCAGGGCTGGGCAGCCGGCGCCTCGGGCGCCGCCACGGCGGGCACCGCCGCCATCGCGATGGCGGCAATTGCGATACTCTTGATGAATTTTGTCATTTTGTTCGTTATTAATTTCTATCCTCGTCAATTTTTTAACATGAATCCATAAATTATCCATAAAATTAATAAGACCGATAATAGTTCGGATTAAAAAACATGGATAATTCATGGCAATTCGTGTTAAAAATTATTCGCTTGCAAATATACGCTTTTTTCCTCAATCGGCAATGCGAAATCGGTTATAGAACATAAATAATGATCAAATAATGATCTCTTGTTCTCTTAAAAATTCTTGTCCTATTGTCTGAAATTTATGAAGAATTTATGGTAATTCATGTTAAAATTAATCAGAAGTGAAAAATACTTGCTTTTTATGGCAAGTATTTGAAAAATTTTGCTTATCTTTGTGGCGCAAACCGATTAAACAGCAAACAATATGGCTCAACATCTCCACCAACAACCGCAAAGCGTGTCAAACGAAGCCAGTGTGCTACACGACATGTCGCGCAACATCGCTAACAGGATTGAAGACATTCTGAAAGAAAAACAAATGTCGCACAAGGCTTTGGCCGATGCCACCCACCATTCGCA
This sequence comes from uncultured Porphyromonadaceae bacterium, assembly GCA_946187345.1. Classification (GTDB taxonomy): domain Bacteria; phylum Bacteroidota; class Bacteroidia; order Bacteroidales; family Muribaculaceae; genus Sodaliphilus. The sequence goes on from CAMHQD010000001.1 coordinate 87,168, forward strand.
GGGCGAGGTGTCGCGTTGGATGAGCGGCACGCATAACTTCACGCTCGCCACGTTGGCAAAAATTTCGGTTGCCCTCAATGTGAATATATTATCTTTTTAATGCTCTATATTCTTATGACAACCAAGCAGTCATTTTGGAGAACATTGGTCGCCGTGGCGGCGATGCTCCTCACCGTGCCCGCTACACTGTGGGCCCAAAGTACTTTCGGTGGCGGTAGCGGCACCGACATTGACCCATACCGGATTTACAATCCCGCTCACTTCGTCCAGTTGGCCGATGAGGTGAACGCCGGCAACACCTTTGAGGGCGTATATTTCAAACTCACCAATTCTGTCGACTTTCAGTTATATGGTCAGATACCGCCCATTGGCGGGCGTTACTTCACCGAGGACGGGGCAACGGGCATTCGGCGCTTTTGCGGCAAGTTCATGGGCAACAACTGCACTCTTTACAATCTCACCATCACCGAGAACCCCGACGAATGCGGACTCTTTGGCTGCTTGGGCTATGGTGGCCTTGTGATGGATCTCACCATTGACGGCAATTCAACGATTACCGGAATAGGCAACGCCGGCGCTATTGTCGGCTCGGCCGAGAAAAACACGGATATCCTTAACTGCACTGTAGGTGAGAATGTTGTGGTGAAAGTTCACCCCGATGCGACCGGCTTTAATTTCTTTCCGGTCAACTTCGGTGGCATTGTGGGCAGCACAAGCGGCAGAATACGGAATTGCGTCAGCAAAGCCACTATCAGCAACTCAGGCATCAACAAGACCACGCAATTGGGCGGCATTGCCGGTGTCGTGGGCAGCGAGGGAAATGTCTCTTATTGCTTTTTTCTGGGAACAGTAGATGGCACAAACAGCGTTGGCGATATTGCCGGAACTAACTATGGCACCATTAGCCAATGCTATTATCACACCGACAATCGTCACGGCGCCATCAACGGTGCCGACACTGACGACGCAATGTGGATGGGCACGGTAACGATGGCATCCGGCGTGAGTGGCGTGCTTCCCCAGGCTACTTATACCAACAGCAATACACTATATTTCGCCGCGGGCAAATTTATGCTCTTGACGCTCAACTACTCCGCCCCCGACGGGTATATCCATCAGGATAACCAAGTTTCCTACATGGCAAATGACATCGCCATCGGTGAGACCGAGCGAGACGGACAGCATTATTATCAGTTCACCATGCCCGCCGAGGATGTCACTATCAGCGCCGTCGTCGACCTCAAGCGCGACATCGCCTACTCCCCGTGGGTACAAATCTATATCCCGTCGCTCTCCTATACCGGCGAGCCACTGTCGCCCACGGCGCAAGTAATTGACATCAAGGACGGCGCGCAGCAAACGCTCACCGAGGGCGAGCACTTCACCGTCACCTGGCCCGATGAGATTATCGACGCGGGCGAGTACACCGCCACCATCAACGGTATTGGCGACTACGCCGGTTCCATCACCGCGACGTTCCGCGTTGAGGCCGGCGGCTCGGTGGCGCGCATCGTCACGCATCCCACAGCCATCGAGGGTCTCACCTATAACGGCCATGCCCAAGTGCTCATCAACGCCGGCGAGGTCGAAGGCGGCGTGATGCTCTATCGCCTTGAGAACGGGGAATATAGCGCCGAGTTGCCCACCGCGATTTCTGTCGGTTCCTACACCGTCTATTATAAGGCGCATAGCGACGACAACCACCTCGACACGAGCGAATTGTCGCTCGTGGCACAGATATCCCAAACCACCGGCACATGGGAAGGTGATGGCACAGCCGAGGCCCCATATCTGGTCAAGAGCGTGACGGATATGAACCTCATCGCGCTCAAAATGGAAGAAATGGGGGACTATACCGGAGTGTACTTCAGCCTCGAGAATGACCTCGATTACACCAATGCCGAGCAGATGCCAATCGGCACTCTGCAGCAACGCTTCAACGGCACCTTTAACGGCAACGGCCACACATTCACCAACATGGTTATCAACCGTCCCGACGACACCAATGTGGCGATATTTGCTGTTGTGGGCAACAACGGTGTCATCAGCGACCTGCACTTGGGTGAGGGCTGCGCCATTACTGGAGGAACTTGTGTTGGCAGTTTCGCGGGACTATTCTCCGGCACGATCAGCGACTGTACGACAGCCCCGGGTGTTACTGTGAATGCCTCATATCAGGAGGCGGGCGGCATCGTCGGCAGTTGCGTCGGCACAATTGAACGCTGCGTCAATCAGGCGTCCGTATCTGCCAATAATCGCCAAGCCGGTGGTATTGCCGGAAGTGTCTATGGTTCGAGTTCTGCATCACCAATACGCATTACCGACAACCTCAACCTGGGTAGTGTAACGACTAACACGTTTGTCGGTGGCGTCATTGGTTACTACTTTGGAGTCATTTTTTCCACACAGTCCGCACAGTCACCATTCACCAACAACTATTACGTCGGTAACAGCAACACCGGCGCTATCAACGGCAGTGACTACGACAACATGGCTCAATGTGGTTACACGGTCACCGGCGGTGACAACGTTGTCGTTGAACCGGTCGACGGTGCCACCGTGGGGCTTACTTTCAATAATGTGCTCTATGCCGGTGCCGGACAGCAAGTGACTGTCATTCTTAGTGAGAAAACCAACGGCTCACAGGCAGCGCCGGCTCAACGAGGACCGGAGTATATCACTGATTTCCAAGCCAGCAACGGCAACCTTGTGAATAACGGCGATGGCACTTGGACTCTCACTATGCCCGACACGGGTGAGGACATCATCATCTCCACCGTTCAAATTCCCACCGCCATCAGCGACCTGAGCGCTGACGCTTCCGACACCGGACTGCGCTACAACCTGATGGGACAACCCGTTGGGCCCGACTACCGCGGCATCGTTATCGTTGACGGCAAGAAAATCCTTGTCAGATAATGCCCGATTGCCGACGGACGGGCAGAATAAATTCTGCCCCTACACCTAAAACGCTATACTCAATTTATATTCAATTGTTTATACATTAGAAACTTGAGTTGTCGAAAAATTTTCTCATAAATTTTCGTAAATCCACGTAAATTTAAATTGACGATAAAACACATAAAATAAAGTATTTACGAAAATTTACGAGAGATTAATTTTCGGCGATTTTCGTGAGGATATTCAAGGTTGCGGATTTTAGGTAGACATAAGGACATAAGAAACATAAAAATTATTATTATGTAAAATATTTTGTTCTTTTGTTTAAATCTTTTTATGGAAATTCACGAAATTTCACGGGAGATTATTTTAGATATGGGAATGTTTGACGAATATGCCGAGGGTCACCTCTCGGGCCTCGGGGTGACGGAGATTCACAGTTGTCCGGAGTTGATGGAGTTGGTGCAGCGGGTTGGCTTTCTGCCGCTGCTTGATAGCGGAGTGCGCGGCTACAGTGCCGAGGCGCTTATGGCCGAGGAGTGCCGCTACACGGTGTTTGACGACGGCTCGTGGGAGTGGCCGCTGTGGCAGTGGAAAGGCCCGGTGGTCACCGAGAGCCCGTGTGTATATGGCCGCTTCTTTGCCGGCAAGGCCGGTTTTATCAGTATGGAGTGGTGGCCCGACTTCTGCAACTGGCGCCGCAGCAGCCATCCGCGCCCCGTGGACGGCAGCATCGAGGCGGCAATTCTCGACACACTGATGGAGCGTGGCAGTATGATTAATCGCGAGTTGCGCGCCGCCTGCGGTTTCACCGGCTCGAAGATGCGTTCGCGCTTCGACGGCTACGTCAACCGTCTGCAGATGGCTTGCCTCGTCGTCACCGAGAATTTCGTTTATCCGCGCGACAAGCACGGACGTGAGTACGGCTTTGGCTGGTCGCTGCTCACCACTCCCGAGCGGCTGCTCGGTCACGAGGCTTGCCACATTGACCGTGACCCGCAAGAGTCCTACCGACGCATGAGCGACCACCTCTCCAAACTATTGCCCCAAGCCACTGAGCGACAAATCGCCGCCCTGCTGCGTTGACTCCCCGTAAATTCACGTAAAAATCCGTTTAGGGTGGGCGGGCACCGCCCCGCCCACACCCATTTACATAAAACCCGCAAAATAAGGATCTTATGAAGATGTTTCAATTTTATATCTTGATGATATTGGCCACGGGATTGCTCGGCTGCTCGAGTTACCGTATGGCGCCATGGGCAACCGGCTCGAGGTGGACGCTTGACGGCAACACTGTCGCCGGAGGGCAGGCAGCAGTGAGCATCGATTTCGGAGCCGGCGATATGATGCCGATTTCAAATGCGAGTACCGGCGACTGGGATCTGCATTTTATCACGGATAGTGCCGGCTGGGCCGCCACTGACGCCAATTGCCGAGAGTATATCACGTCGGCCATGAGTCACATTCCGCTTGCCGTCGACTCGATGGAGTTCGCTCTGGCCGAGCGGTATATCGTCTTCACGCCGTCTGTGGTCAACCGCTGGCTGCCCGACATCGTGCGGCGTGCCGACGGTGCCGAGGTTGTGGTGGAAGCCAATCCGCTCGAGAGTGCTATGCAACCTCATGACCAAATCTGGCGCAACGTAATCTTTGACGACAAACTCAAGCGCGTGCTTGTCGTAGACCGCTTTGTCAAAAATGGCCGCCACCTTGCCGTGGTCTACATCTTGCAGAGCGAGACGCCGCGTGTGCCATTCGCCTCGACGTTCCACTACGACGTCACCGCGCGCCGCAACACCCAACCCGTGGGCGAGCACCTGCGCTACTTGCTCGACATCACCATCGATGCCGCGCGGCCAGGCCAAGGCCACTCCCTGTAAGAGGTGAGAAACTGGGACGGGAACCCACGGAGTGGGTGACAAGCGCATAGGCGGGGGTGAAGCGCAGCGGAACCCCCGTGTTCGACAATCCCAACCACAACGATTAGCCCCGTCGGGGCGACAGAAACGGCGAACTCTGTCGCCCCGACGGGGCTTTTTGAGGGATGGGAATCGCTTTGTCACGGGGGCTGGCGCACCTGCCTATGACCTACCGCCCCTGACGGGGCTATTCGTCAACAGGTCGTGAGCCTCACGCACAAGGTCGAGCACAACGGCATCGGGCACATCGCCACCGAGGCGGACGCCAATCCAGTGGCGGCGGTTGCCGTTGTAAGGGTCGCCGATGTCGGCATAGCGTTCACGCAGTTCGACCGCTTTGTCGGGGTCACACTTGATGGTGAGCAGCGAGAAATCGTCAATATTGAAGTAGCAGAACATATGGCCGGCCACATAAAAAACCAATATCGGCAGCCGTCCGCGCGCGAATTTCTCAAAGGGCATCTTCTCCGTCACGCCCGGCAGGCCCAAGCAGAAATCTCTAAACTCTTCAATATTCATCACGATCTTTTATTAATCTCGCGAGCCAAAGCATCCACTTCCTCCTTTGTCAACTTGCGCTCCTCAAGACCGGCACCTGCACGGCACCCTTGAAGAAAATCATCGGTTTTCAAAGTAAAATGCAAGTCTTGCATTAACAGTGAGAAGGCTATAGACTTTCCCAAACAAGTGGGACTATTTGACTCATTGCCATTCATCATCTCCAACATTAACATAAAACCGGCGGCATACGCGCGACTATCGGCAGGGCATTGTTCGGCACTTTTACCGGTATTCTCCTTAATGAGTTGCTCCAATAAGTGAATGGGAGGTAATCCTTTCATCATTCCATAGTATGTGTAAAATTGACACCGCTCCTCGGCGGGCAGATTCGGTGGCATGACTCCTGATGGGAATCTGTGGAAGTATTCTCGAATCCCAATCGTGTCAACGGGCAATTGCAACTCATTATTTACAACTGATCTCAATCCCGCAACGACACAATCGAGAATTATCCCATCTTTATCCTTGTTTGAGATGAGCAAATCATTCAATGGAACCGCCTGAAGACAACCCATATTAAAGGAAACGACCGACACAGAATCTTCTATTATCATTCTGAATGAAAAAACATATTCCATTGCGGCGATAAAATCCGCTTTATCCGAATCGCTGCACTCTCCGAGCGAGTCGGTGAGTTCGGTCGCGATTACCGAGTTGGCAATCATGTCTCCTAAAGCATAACTGAGAGAGTCCATCTGCTCCGACGCGCCAACGGACAACGGGGCAATAACTGAAATAATGGCGGCTAATATAAGTTTTTTTATCATTTTTACTTTTAACAATAATATATATGACATTTTGAACACTATTGCATCGAATCCCACTACAATAGTCTTATTCTTGAATGAGATTATCTGAGCCCATTATAGAAAGTGAAATACTCGGCATACAATTAAAACGACCTACGAGATAAGAGAGGCTTCATCAGAAGTTGTAGCCCAAGCAGAGGAATACATCGACGCGATGGCTGCGGCTGTTCCAGCCGATGGAGAGGCCGAGCGGACCGACGAAGGCGTTGTCGTAGAAGTATGACGCGGCGACGCCCCACATCGGTTTGTCGTCAAAGAGTCCCTTCACACGGTCGCTCTGCTCGGCCACGCCACCGTCGAGCAGCAGCAGGTGGCGACCGGTGATGCGTTGCTGCAGGCGTAGCGACGCGCCCACGAGTTTGCTCTCCATCAACTCCACATGGCCCAGCCCCGGCAGCGGCAACTGTTGCGGAAAGAAGCGGCCGAACGGCGTGCCGCCGGCCATGTTGGCCATCAAAGCCGGCAGGTCGTCGCCAAAGAGGAAACGGCCGTAGAGCGACGGCCGCAGGTGGGTTGACCGTGACAGCGGCACGGTGACACGCAGCAGTGCCTGCACCGCGCTGAAACCGCTATGGCCTTTCCAACGCGCGAAGTTATCGGTATAATAGCCGTAGGAGGCCTGCGCGCACACGCCGCGTGTGGCGAAGTAGCCGTCGTTCTCGCTGTTGTAGCGCAGCCGGGCGTGGTAGTTGAAGTAGTGCTCGTTGCGGTTAAAACGCATGTCGCTCTTGTCGTTCCACAACTCACTGAAGATGTGGTAATGCTCCCAACCGAGCCCCACCTCACAGTCGAAGTTCATCGCCTCTAACGAGAAAAGTTTGAGGTTGGCCTTCTGGTACATGTGCGACAGGTTGTTTGTGCGGTGACCGTTGGTGTAGATGTTGGTGTATTTATACCAGATTTCGTAGCCAAGGCCCATACGCCGGTGCTGCCGCGGCTCGATGTCAAAGCCAAGGCGCAGCATTGACCGCATACCCAAGCGCACAGTCAAGTCCAGTTGGCGCCCCACGCTGCCGGCGCGGTAATAACGGGCGCCCAACTGTACGGCCGCCAAGTCCTCGCTGTCAAACCGCAGTCCGAGTGCCGCCTGCAGGGTTTTGTCGGCCCGCGTGTCGATGAGGCCGCGGTCGGCCTCCACGCTTTGCGGCGCGCTGGCCACATCGCGCAAGTGCAGCGAGTAGTCGTGAGATGGCGCGGCGCCCGACAGTCGCTTGAGAATCATCACGCTGTCCATTTTGGCGCGCATCGCCGCCTCGCCCTTGGCCATGAGAGAGTCGATGGCATTGCGGGTGAAACTGCCGCTGGTGTAGCCTCGCACGGGCACCTTCACCACCAGGTCGCAGAATTTCTCGTTGGCGCGCGCGCGGCGGCTCACGTCGCTGCCGGCCGACCGCTCCATCACGTCCATCAGTTTGCGGTACTCCTTGTCGGAGCCAAGGCCCAAGTCAAACTTCACGCCGATGACGATGTCGGCACCCAGGGCGCGTGCCACATCGGCGGCGAAGTTGTTTTTCGCGCCGCCGTCCACAAGCACCATATCGTCCATGTGGACGGGTGTGAACACGCCGGGGATTGACATGCTCGAACGGATGCTCTTTACCAGCGAGCCATGCGTGAGCGTCACGGCACTATCGGTGACGAGGTTGGTGGCAACGCAGGCAAACTGCCGCGGCAGGTCGCGCAGGAAGTTGAGGCTATCGGTGTAGCCGTGCAGGTAGCGTGTGAAAGCGCGCTCGACGCTCGTGCCGCGAATCAGGCCGCCCGGCTGCGGGTCTATGCCTCCACGCACGTAGAAGTCGCGCTCGTAGATGTAGGTGTCGCGCTCCTCGCGGTCGCTCAGCGTCAGCCGGTTGTAGTCCTCGTGGTCAAGAAACAACTCCGCCCAGTCCATCGTGCGGAGCATGGTGGCGATGTCATCGCTATTGTAGCCCACGCTGTAGAACGCGCCCACGATGCTGCCCATACTCGTGCCCACGACCATATCAACAGGCATACCGGCCTCCTCAAGCACCTTGAGGGCGCCCACGTGTATCGCGCCCAGAGCGCCGCCGCCGCTCAGCACAACAGCCACCTTCTTGCGGCCGGTCATCGCCACGCTGTCTTGAGCGACCTCGGCCGCTGGCAACGCCATGGCCACCATGACCGTCATGACAAACAATAATAGCCTTCTATACATTATCTCATTATTTATAATCGGAATTGTGACTGCAAATTTAATAATTTTTTTCGTCGCTCAGGCCCTGAACAACTATCATTATTGCCGATGTGCGAAAAAAAATGTAACTTTGCACTGTCTATAACATCGCCGTCATGAGACAGATTCTTTTCCACATATTGTTTTCCTTTTACGTCATCAACATGATGGCGGGAAACCTGTCATGCCACCGCGACACGCTTCAAGGCACCCAAAGCGGCTGTGTCAGCATTGACTGGAGCAGCGTGCGCGACGACACCTCACAACCTGTCTGTCACGGGGCCATCGAGAAGCGTCTCAACCTCGAGGAAGCAATCAGAATTCCGGCCACGGACAACGAGCGGCACAATCCCGACTCAACCTTTAATTTCAACAATCATGACGAATTCCTGTCAAAAGCCGTCCGGCGGATTAATTGCGGCAAACCGGTGCTTTATGAGTTGGGAGGAATAGTTCCGGTCTACGTCTCGGGCCAATATGGATTTGACGCGTTCCAAATCCGCTTCAATGTGTCAATAGAGATTGTCGGTTGCGAGTTCGAGACCGACGAGCAGACCTACCGTGACTGTAATTTCCTCGTTTTTGACTGGCTTGAAGACACTTACGGCAATGTCTGGAGGTCGGGCGACTGGAGAAATATGTTCGATTTCATTGAAGGTTTCGACATCTGGGAAAACAAACAAATATTGAGCCACATGACGCAATCTCAAAAATAATCATTACTTTTGCCACATGAAAGTAAGGATTCTCATCATTCTCGCCACTTTGCTGGCCATACCGGCAATCACCAGCGCCCAAATCAACGTGGCGCAGGTGGTGACCATCGGCCGCAACGCATTATACTTTGAGGATTACGTCCTCTCCATCCAATACTTCAACCAGGCCATTAATGCGGATAGTACCCGGGCCGAACCGTTCTTTTATCGCGCTGTGGCTAAAATCAACCTCGACGACTACCAGGGCGCCGAGCAGGATGCCACCCGTGCCATTGACATCAAGCCGTTTATAGTCGACGCTTTCCGTGTGCGCGCCATCGCGCGCCAAAACCAAGGCAACTTCACCGGTGCCATCGAGGACTACGATGCCGGACTGAAACTACGCCCGGAGGACAAAATGCTTATGGTAAATAAAGCCGTTTGTCTCGGAGCCGTTAAGGACTATGACAACGCCCATGCGACATATGACCGGCTGCTCGCCGTCGACCCGCGCAACGACCGTGCCCACTTGGGTATGGCGCACCTGTGCTTAGAGCAAGGCGACACCACGGCGGCACGTGAGCACGTGGACCGAAGCATCGAACTCTCGAAAAACAACGCCGGAGCGTATGTTATCCGAGCCGAAATACAAATGCGACACGACAATGACTATGCAGCCGCACTCGAGAGCCTCAACGAGGCCATCAAACTCGAACCGCGACAAGCATCCTACTTCGTCAACCGGGCCTTCATGAAATATAAACTCGATGACTACTTCGGAGCAATGGCAGACTACGACTACGCCATCGGCCTCGACCCGACATCGGTGGAGGCGCACTTCAACCGGGCATTGTTATATAACGAGGTGGGTGACTACAACAAAGCAATCGATGACTACACATATGTGCTGCAAAGCAATCCCGACGACTTCATCTCACGATACAACCGGGCCATGGTCTATATCCAAACCGGCCGGAACCGCCAGGCAATCGCCGACCTGAACAATATCATCGACAAATACCCGGACTTTGAGAGCGGATACATCGCGCGCGCGCAAGCCAAGCAACAAATGGGTGACCGGCGCGGCAGTCAAGCCGACTATGACCACGCCATCGCCATGTTCCGGCGCAAGAAGACACGCACCAGCGACTACGACCCCGCACAAATCCAAATGGAGAAAATCGAACAAGCCAGAGAGCGCGGTGAACTGCCCACAGAGACCGAGGGAGAAGTCATCAACCGCTTCAACACACTGCTCACCGTGGCACCCGAGAACCCAATCAAGCCCGAGTATGACAACAAACAACGGGGACGCGTACAAGACGCGAACGTCGAAATCGAACCGCAACCGCCATTCGAACTCACTTACTACAGTCACGACAACAAACTCAACGGCAAGACACACTACCTGCGCGAGATTGCCGAAGTCAACGATAGCCACGCCCTGCAACGGGTGCTCACAATAACAAACAACGCGCGCCGCCTCAACGACGACGACATCGAGGCATGCTTCGCCTCAATCGAATACTACAACAGCCTGCTGGCCACCAACACCCCACGCTCTATCGACTACTTCGCCAGGGCCTTGGACTACCTGCTCGTCAAGGACACCGAGCACGCCATTGCCGACTGCGACCGCGCCCTCGCGATCAACCCCAACTTCGCCCTGGCGCATATGCTTCGCGCCGCGGCGCGCGATCTCGCCATCGACATCAGACGCGCGGCCGCGGCCGAAGCCGACCACTCCCCCACCGGCGACATCAAGGCACAGACCGCCCTGCACCAGCGCGAAGACGCCGCAGACCTCAACGCCGTCATCGCCGACCTCGACAGCGCTCTGGCCCTGTCCCCGAAAAATCCATACGCATTCTACAACAAAGCCCTCGCCCTGGCCACACAAGGCGAACTAACACAGGCAATCAGTTGTTACAACAGCGCTATCGCCGCAAAGCCGGACCTCGCCGAGGCATACTACAACCGCGGCATCACCTACCTGCGACTCGGCAACAAGCCGCAAGGCATCGCTGACCTCAGCAAAGCCGGCGAACTCGGCATCCTGCCGAGTTACAACGTCATCAAACGCATGAACCGGTAACTCACCACCTCCCGACATCTCGCCTGCTCATGTCCAATCACTTGTGATTTCAGATTATCAATTAAGCCATAACTTCGGAAGTTATGGATAAAATATTTGATACAACAAAGCCCCCACGGTCCCTTTTTGTCCGTGGGGGCTAATCAATCTCCACCTCCTTTAGGAGGGGACTGGGGGGAGGAATATCTTACTTCTTCAGCAAGCCCTTGGCGGCGTCGGCAGCCTTGTCGGCACCTGCGGCGACAGCCTCCTGGGCGGCATCCTTCACCTCACCGGCCTTCTCGGCGACAGCCTCCTGGGCGGCATCCTTCACCTCTCCGGCCTTCTCGGCGGCAGCAGCGGCAGCATCGGCACCGGCAGCCTTCAGGCTGTCAGCACCCTCGGCAACAGCCTCTTTGGCGGCACCGAACTTCTCGGCGACAGCGTCAACGGCGCTGCTAAGACCGTCGCTGATGCCCGGGATCTTGGCGTTAAGAGCCTCCTTGTTCTTCTCAATCACTTCCTTAACCTTCTCGAGAACGCTCTTGGCGGCCTCGGTCTTACCGGCGGCGAACAGGCTATCGGCAACGGCCTTGGCCTGGTCAATCACGCCCATGGTGCTCGCGCTGTCCTGAGCGGCAAGCAGGTTGGCGCTGAACTCGTCAGCGTTGAACTGATACTCGGCCTGAGCCTCTTCCTCGGCCTTGGGCTTGTTGTCACACGACACAAACGTCATCGATGCCACAGCGGCAATGAGCAATAAAAACTTCTTCATAACTTAAAACAATCTTTAAAAGTTAAACAATAGTAGTCGTTTAGAGGTTGAGGGTTGAGGGGTTGAGCCTCGCGCTATCGCGCTCGGGGATAATAGTTTTGTTTTACATTTATTCCCATTTGCGTCAGCAAATGGCTCAACCTCTCAACGCTCAACCTCTCAACCTTCAATTTCGGCGGCGAAATTATCACTTATTTTTCAAATAGAAAAATTTATTTGCAAAATTTTGATTTTTTTACATTCAACTGCTGTTTTTTACCCACCATTCCAACCATTTTTTGTAACTTTGCACATTATTAATTTATATAATCACTACGACAACGGCCGTAACAATGCTTTTCCTATACTTTCCCTCCTATAGGAGGGGGTTGGGGGAGGACAACGTTCGGTGTGCGGCCTCCTTGTGGCCGCCCTTGACAATAACTAATTATGGCACAGAAACCCGGCATTCCTAAAGGTACGCGCGACTTCACTCCCCAAGAGATGGCGCGACGCAACTATATCTTCAACACCATCCGCGAGGTGTTTGAACTATACGGCTACAGCCAAATCGAGACCCCGGCGATGGAGAACCTCTCCACACTCATGGGCAAGTATGGCGACGAGGGCGACAAACTGCTGTTCAAAATCCTCAATAGCGGTGACTACCTCAAGGACGCGCCCGACGACCTGCTCGCCGCGCGCGACGCCCTCCACCTGACGCGCCACCTGAGCGAGAAGGGCCTCAGATACGACCTCACGGTGCCCTTCGCGCGCTTCGTCGTCCAGCACCGCGAGGCCATCACTCTGCCCTTCAAGCGCTATCAACTGCAGCCCGTATGGCGCGCCGACAGGCCGCAGCGCGGACGTTACCGCGAGTTCTACCAGTGTGACGCCGACGTGGTGGGCAGCGACTCGCTGCTCAACGAGGTGGAACTCGTCAGCCTCATCGACGATGTCATGGCGCGACTGGGCATCAACGTCACCATCAAGGTGAACAACCGCAAAATCCTCACCGCCATCGCCGCAGTCATAGGCGAACCCGACCGCGTGGTCGACATTACAGTGGCTATCGACAAAATCGACAAAATGGGTCTCGACAAGGTCAACGCCGAACTTCTCGACAAGGGACTTGCCCCCGACGCCGTCAACGCTCTCCAGCCATTGCTCACCCTCGCCGGCACCAACGACGAGAAACTCGCGAGCCTCGAAAGTCTCGTCGGCGCCAACCCCGACGGTGCCAAAGGGCTCGAGGAACTGCGTTTCGTACTCAGCCACGCCGCAGCGATGCCTCTGCGAGCCACCGTCGAACTCGACGTCTCGCTCGCGCGCGGCCTCAATTACTACACCGGCACCATCCTCGAGGTCAAAGCGCGCGACGTGGAGATGGGCAGCATCACCGGTGGAGGACGATATGACAACCTCACAGGCGTCTTCGGCATGCCGGGACTCTCCGGCGTGGGCATCAGTTTCGGAGCCGACCGCATTTACGACGTTCTCAACCAACTCGACCTCTACCCCGCCGCTCTCTCGGCCGCCGTCAAGGTGATGTTCGTCAACTTCGGCCCGCAAGAGGCCGCCCGCAGCCTCGAGTGTATGCGTCACCTGCGTGCCAACGGCATCAGCACCGAACTCTACCCCGATGCCGTCAAACTCAAGAAACAGATGTCCTACGCCAACGACCGCGCCATCCCCATGGTGGCAATCATCGGCGAACAGGAACTCGCTGACGGCACCGTCACCGTCAAGCGCATGGACACCGGCGAGCAGTCAACCCTCACTCTCGACGCCCTCCTCGAATATACTCACGAAAATTCCCGATAATTCTCGAAAATTAATCTCCCGTGAATTTTCGTGAATTCCCGTAAATATTTTATTAAACAAGAGAACAAGAGCATTTTAGAGAACAAGAGGTTGAATTTACGTGGATTTACGAAAATTTACGAGATAATATATTTTTCGAAAATTTTGGTGAATTTTCGAGAGAGAAATAAATTTATTCACGATAATTCACGTAAATTCACGGGAGATAAATAACAAAATGTACGAACAGTTAACGCGACTGCCACTATTCCAGGGCGCCACCAAGGAGCAGATTGTCGAACTCATCGAGAAACTGCCCCTCCACTTCGTTAAACTCAAAGCCGGAGAAACGGCCGTGAGCCGCGGCGACCGTTGCACCCACGTCCGCTTCATCGTTTCCGGTCGCATAGACATCACTCGGCCAACGCCGGACGTGGCCCAACGCTATACCATCAGCGCGCCGGCGGTGCTCGGACCTGAGTACCTCTTCGGCGCGAGCACTGTCTATCCTTTCGACGCCATCGCCGGCAGTGACGGTTGCGGGTTGCTGCTGCTCGCCAAGCGCGACTTTCTCACTATGCTCGAGAGCAACCGCATCTTCATGTTCAACATCCTCAATATGCTCTCCACATTGGCTCAGCGAGCCGACACTCTACCGCCATCCCAATTATGAATTACGAATTATGAATTGACCACATGAACTGGCTCATCGAATTATTTAACGGCGAAGGCGTGGCCCACGCCATCTTCATCTACGCCATCGTCATCGCCATCGGCGTCATCCTTGGCAAAACAAAAGTCAAGGGCGTCTCGCTTGGCGTCACTTTTGTCCTCTTTATCGGCATCCTCGTCGGCCACCTCGGCTTCGGCATCAATCCGGGCATCCTCAAGTTTGTCCAGGAGTTCGGCCTCATCCTGTTTATCTTTTCCATCGGACTGCAGGTAGGCCCCAGTTTCTTCTCCTCGTTCAAGGAGGGAGGCATGCGCCTCAACGGGTTGGCGATACTGCTCATCGCCTTGAACATCACCGTCGCCCTGGCAATCTTTTACGCCGCCGGCAATGTCCAAATCACCGATATGGTGGGTATCCTCTCCGGCGCCGTCACCAACACCCCGGGCCTCGGTGCCGCACAACAGACCATGCTCGAGACTCATGGTGCCGGAGCGCAGGCCCTCAACGAGTCGATGTCGATGGGATATGCCGCCGCCTATCCACTCGGCGTGGTGGGCATCATCCTGTCGATGATTCTCGTCAAGGTAATATTTGGCATCAACACCGAGCAGGAGAGCCGCCGCATCGAGGAGGACGCCGCCCAGAGCCAACTCGCTCCGCACATCGTCACCTATCAGGTCACCAATAAACTCATCTTTGACCGCACCCTCGAGCGCCTGCACGGCATGCTCGACCGCAACTTCGTCGTCTCGCGCATCAAGAAGGCCCATGGCAGCGTCCACATCCCCAAGAGCGAGACCATCCTCGAGGAGGGCGACATCCTGCTCATCGTCATGAGCGAGCAAGACGAGGAAATCTTTGACGCCCTCATCGGACCGCGCGTCGAGTTCAACTGGGAAGAAGGACAGGCCGCCGGCAACGAGACACTTGTCTCGCGTCGCATCCTCGTCACCAACACCCAGTTTAGCGGACGCAAACTCGGCTCGCTGCGCCTTCGTCTCGGATACAAACTCAATGCCACGCGCGTCAACCGCGCCGGCGTCGACCTTATGGCCAGTCCAAACCTCGCCCTGCAGGTGGGCGACCGCATCACCGTCGTCGGCAAACTCGAGGACATCGACCGCCTCGCCGCCAAAATGGGCAACTCGATGAAGCGCCTCGACGAGCCAAATATGTTCACCATGTTCATCGGCATCTTCCTCGGCATCGTTGTGGGATCTATTCCAATCATGCTGCCGGGCATGTCGGTGCCCATGAAACTCGGTCTGGCAGGCGGACCGCTCATCGTCGCCATTCTCCTCGGTCGCTTTGGCTACAAAGTCAAACTGGTCACCTACACCAGTTCCAGCGCCAACCTCTTGCTGCGCGAACTCGGCATCTGTCTCTTCCTCGCCTCGGTGGGCATCGCCGCCGGCGGCAACTTCGTCAGCACCGTCTTCAACGCCCAGGGTGCCATGTGGGTCCTATACGGCTTCCTCATCACATTCCTGCCGCTAATGGTCGTCGTCTTGCTCGCCCGCGGACGCTTCAAGATGAACTACTGCACCATCATGGGACTCGTGGCCGGCTCCACAACCGACCCTCCCGCGCTGGCCTACGCCAACAAGACCGCAGCCAACGACGCCCCGGCAGTCGCCTACTCCACCGTCTATCCCCTCACGATGTTCCTGCGAGTCATCTCCGCCCAAATCCTCATCCTCGCCCTCGCCTAGAGAAATGTAGGGCCTGGCCTTGTCCTGGCCGCTCCAGAGCAAATCCATTATCCCCGAGCGCGATTGCGCGAGGCTCAACCCCTCAACGCTAAACCTCTAAACCTCTCATGGAACTCCTCATCATCGTCAACCCCATCGCCGGCACCGGCAGCAAAGACGACATCGCCGCCATAGCGCGCGAAGAACTCGGTGTGGACGACAGCCACATCGTCTACACCGAGCGAGCCGGACACGCCCGGGAACTCGCCGACGACGCCGTCCGACGCGGCGTCGACATCGTTGCCGCCGTCGGAGGCGACGGCACCGTCAACGAGGTCGCCGGTTCTCTCGTCGGCACCGACACCGCCCTCGCCGTCGTCCCGGTGGGCAGCGGCAACGGCCTCGGCCGACACCTGCGGGTGCCACTTGATGCACGCAAGGCACTTCGCCTCATCCGCCAGGGACACATCGAGCGCTTCGACTGCGGCATCGTCAACGGCGACCTGCCATTCTTCTGCACATGCGGCGTAGGCTTCGACGCCCAGGTCAGCCACGCCTTCGCCACCGCCGGCACACGTGGCCTGTCAACCTACGTGCGAACCACCATCAGCGAATACTTCCGATACAAGCCACAACACTACCGCATCACCATCGACGGCGACACCATCGACGACGAGGCCTTTGTCATCGCCATCGGCAACGCCGCCCAATACGGCAACAACGCCCTCATCGCCCCGCGCGCCACCATGCAGGACGGCCAACTCGACATCACAGTTATCCATCGCTTCTCGCTGGTGGCGGCTCCAATCGTCGGCGCACGCCTCTTCACCGGCACCCTTGACCACGACAGCCACATCTCAATCTACCGCGGCCGTCACATCGAGATCGCACGCGACGCTTCCGGCCCCATGCACATCGACGGTGACCCACTCGTCATGCCGGCCACCCTCACCATCGACTGCCGCCCCGCCGCCCTACCCGTCGTCATCGGCCGCGGCGAGAAAAAATAACTCCACAAAGCAAAGCGATCGGCTGATTACAACGGCGGCCACAGGCCGCCTCCGTTCTGTGTGCGGCCACCTCGTTGCCACCACATAAGTCTCATTTTATTGTGGGGCCTCGCCTTGGCGTGGCCGTGTGGCGGAACCCACGAAGTGGGTGGCGGGCTTATAGGCGGGGGCGTCAGCCCCCGTGATAGTCACGCGTTCCTCCGTTTTTTCAAGCCCTGTAGGGGCGGCAGATCTGTCGCCCCTACAGGGGCTTTTTGGGGGGAGACGGGGCTTTGTGGCGGCGGAATGTAGGGACACAATGAATTGTGTTCCTACATTCCGGCGGCCAGGCCAAGGCCAGGCCCTACAAAGTTCCGCTGCGGTGGCGGGCGAGGGTGATGCGGCCGCGCTCGAGGTCGACCTTGATGACGCGCACGCTGACGGGTTGCCCGATGCGGTATTCGCTCTGGCCGTTGGGGCCGCGATGGGCGTGGATGAGGCCGTCGTTGTGGACGCCGATGTTGACAAAGACGCCGAAGTTGGTGACGTTGGTGACGATGCCGTTTAGCACCATGCCGGCGGCGACGTCCTCGATGCGGGTGACGTTCTCGTCAAAGTCGACGCTGACGATTTTGCTGCGGGGGTCGCGTCCGGGCTTGTCGAGTTCGGTCATGATGTCGCGCAGGGTGGGCAGGCCCACATCGGCGGTGACGTAGCGGTTGATGTCGATGGCGTCGCGCAGGGATTTGTCGGCCATGAGTTGGGCGATGGTGCAGCCGTTGTCGCGCGCCATGCTCTCGACGACGGCGTAACGCTCGGGGTGGACGGCGCTGTTGTCGAGGGGATTGTCGGCACCGGGCACTCGCAGGAAGCCGGCGGCGAGGGTGAACGTCTTCGGTCCCAGTTTGGGCACCTTGAGCAACTCGCGCCGCGAGGCGAAGCCGCCGTGCTCGCGGCGGTAGTCAACGATGTTGCGGGCAAGCACCGGTCCGAGGCCGGACACATATTGCAGCAACTGGGGCGAGGCGGTGTTGACGTCAACGCCCACGCTGTTGACGCAACCTTCAACGACATACTCGAGGGCCTCGCCGAGCATAGTCTGGTCCACATCGTGCTGATATTGCCCGACGCCGAGCGACTTGGGGTCGATCTTGATCAGTTCGGCCAGGGGGTCGAGCAGGCGTCGGCCGATGGAGACGGCGCCGCGCACGGTGACGTCCTCGTCAGGAAATTCCTCGCGGGCCACGGCGCTGGCGCTATAGATTGACGCGCCGTCCTCGCTGACGGTGTGTACGTCGATGTGGCGCGGCATGCGCAGTTTCTTGAGGAAGCGCTCGGTCTCGCGGCTGCCGGTGCCGTTGCCCAGGGCGATGGCCTCGATGTCGTGTGCCTCAATCAGCCGCAGCAGGGTCTCGGTGGCTCCCTCAACGTCGTTGTGGGGCGAGTTGGGGTAAATAACATCGTGGGCGAGCAGATTGCCGTTGCGATCCAGGCAGACGATCTTGCAGCCGGTGCGCATACCCGGGTCGATGGCCAAAATGCGCTTGTGGCCGAGCGGGGGCGACATGAGCAACTGGCGCACGTTGGTCGAGAAGTTGGCGATGGACACCTCGTCGGCGTGACGCTTGGCACGGGCGGCGAACTCGTTCTCGATACTGGGATTGATCAGACGCTTGAAGGCATCATCGATTGCATCGCGCACCAGTGCCGCACTCTCGCCGAGTGGACGCTTGATTATCACGCGTGCTATGCTGTCGGTGGCTCGCTGCTCGGGCACATCGATGCTCACCCGCAGGTAGCCCAAGGCCTCACCACGGCGGATAGCCAACAACTGATGGGGTTGGACATGCCTTAACGGACATGTGAACTCATAATAGGCCTCAAAGTTGCGTCCCTCTATTTCCTTGCCCTTGATGAAATGTGAACGGAGCACGGCGTTGCGGCGGTAGTGAAGGCGCACGGCCTCGCGCGCGCGAGGGTTCTCGCTCACCTGCTCGGCGATGATGTCGAGCGCGCCGTCGATGGCGGCGTCCACATCGGGCACTGCATCTCCCACAAATCGCTGCGCGCGGCGCCGCACGTTGGCCTGCGGGTCCATGTTCATGATAAACATGGCGAGAGGCTCCAAACCGCGCTCACGCGCCACGGTGGCGCGCGTCTTGCGCTTGGGCTTGAATGGCAGGTAGAGGTCTTCGAGCGCGGTGGCGTCATAGCACACGTTGATTTTGGCGGCCAGTTCGGGAGTGAGTTTATCCTGACTCTCGATACTCTTGAGGATGGCGGCACGCCGCTTCTCCAAATCGTGGTAGTAACGCAGGCGCTGATCGATGCTTTGCAACTGCTCATCGTTGAGGCCGCCGGTGGCCTCCTTGCGGTAACGGCTGACGAAAGGCACCGTGGCGCCGTCATCGAGCAGGTTGACCGCTCCGGCCACGTTCGCCACCTCGAGGTTCAACTCGCGCGCGATTATCTCGACTATTTTTGACATTGTTTATGAGAGGTTTACCGTTGACCGTTGACCGAGACGTATCCTTTTCTGTCAACAGTCAACGGTCAACGGTCAACCTTTATTTGAGGGCTTCGAGTTGGTTGGTGAGCGGGTTGGAATACATCTGCAGCATCTTGCTGAGCATATAGTAGCGGTCAAACTCACTAAGTTTGATGTCGACCTTGGCGATCTGCGAACTGAGGTAGTCGGTGAAGGCCTCGCGCTCCTCGGGCGTGTACTCGGCCTCAAAGCGGTGGTCGTCGAAGAGCAGGTCGTGGGCGATGTAGTTGGTCTTGAAGATGTGGTAGTTGCTGTGGATGGCGTGGTCGATGATGTTGCAGATGCGCGACACGGTGAGGAATTTGTCGAGGTCATCGGGGATGTTGTCCAGTTCGTCGTTGATGCAGGGGGTGAAGGCATAGTGGACGGCTCCCTTGCGTCCCATGATGCCGGTGCGCATCGAGAGGAGGTCGTCGGCCGGCGACTTGTGCCAGTTGGGGTCTTTGCTCTTCATCAGGAACTCCTTGGCCTTGAGGTAGTCGTTGGGGTCGTACTCGTAACTGATGGCGATTGGGGCGATGTTGAGCCGGCGAATGTTCTCCACGAGGCTCACATCACGGTTGCCGTAGGCGAGCATTTTGATTACGCCCTCTTGAGTGCGGTCGTTGCTGTCCTTGCAACGTCCCTCGCGTTGCGAGATCCACACGCTGTTGTGCTTTTCGGCGATGGTAAAGTGGATATACTTCGACAGTTGGATGGCCGCGGCCAGAGTCTGGATGCGTCCCAGATTGCGCTTGACAATGAAACACTTGTTGAGCCTCACCAGTTTGTTAATCCAGTCATAGATGAGCAGGTTGTTGCCGATGGCAATCTCGCAGGTGTCCATACCCTCGCGCATGAGCAGGCAGTTGAGTTGGGCGCTGTCGAGCACGATGTCACGGTGATTGGTCACAAAGGTGTAGGC
The DNA here is from genome assembly GCA_946187345.1 of uncultured Porphyromonadaceae bacterium. Classification (GTDB taxonomy): domain Bacteria; phylum Bacteroidota; class Bacteroidia; order Bacteroidales; family Muribaculaceae; genus Sodaliphilus. The sequence continues at coordinate 107,683 of CAMHQD010000001.1, forward strand.
TCCCTCGTGGTCAAGTTCATCGAGGCCGCCGGCGGTGACACCGTCGGTGGTGCGCGCCAACAAGCCTTCCACAAAAGGCCGCATCACCTTGATTTGCAACTCACGCTTTGTGTTCAGGCCCAACAGGACGCGTTTGAGTTGGGAATAGCGATACTGCGGCATCACCATGCCCACGATTTGCTCAAACTCGGGTTCTTCGACCAGGATTGACATCACGTTGTGGAAGTCGCGGTCGGCGATTGGCGCGATGTCGGCCAACTCGGGCGGCAGGATTATTTCGTTTTCGTCTTTCATCGCTCACTAATTGGTAGTTATTGTTTCAACCCACAAAGATACAACATTTTCTCTATTCGGTTCATGAAAATCCGTAAAAATCACGTGGACACAATGAATTGTGTCCCTACTTGAAGAGCAGCGGCAGCAGTTGCTGCAGATAGGCGCGCCAGTTGCGCCACTCGTGGCCGCCGTCGCTCTCGACGTAGGTGTAGCGCACCTTGGCGGCATCCAACCGCTCGCGCAGGTCAACATTCTCCTTATAGAGGAAGTCGTCCTTGCCGATGCCAATCCAATAGAGCGACGGGCGCTGACGCGCCAACGCTTTCAGTTTGCCGTCAAGGTCTTGATATACAGGGGCCGTGTCGCCGCCGCGAGGCATGACCGCTGCCGAGAAGAGGCCCACATAGCCGAAGTCGGCCGGACGGTTGGCGCTGATGTAGAGCGAGTGCAGGCCACCCATCGACAGGCCGGCGATGGCGCGGCCGCGCTTGAGGGCGCGAGTGCGGTAATGTGACTCGACGTAAGCCATAATATCGCCAAAGGATTGCTCAAACGAGCCTTCCATCCACTGCTTGTGGTCAAACGAAGGCGCCACAAGGCCGCGGCCGTCGGCTCCGGGGGCGGCATCGGTGTCGGTGTGGCCGTTGGGCATCACCACAATCATGGGCGACACCTTGCCGGCGGCAATCATATTGTCGAGCATCTGTGCCACAAAGCCTTGCTCGAGCCACGCCGTCTCATCGCCGCCGCTACCGTGCAGCAAATATAGCACCGGATAGCGCGTGCGGCCGCTGTCGTAGCCGGCGGGCGTATAGACCATCATGCGGCGCTGGCGGCCCAGAGTGGGCGAATTGTACCACACGGCGCTCACTGTGCCGTGGGGCACGTCGTGCACGGCAAGCGGCAGGTCGCGCTGCGGCGTGTCGATAACGAGCAGGTTTTTGACTGTCGACACGTCGCGCATGGTGTGCACATTGCTCGGGTCGAGCACGGGCACGCCATCCACCACGTACAGGTATCGGTAGACGTCAGGAGCCAGCGCCGCGGGCGTTGTCACACTCCACACGTCGCCGCTGCGGCTCAAAGTGAGGTCGGCGCCGCCGTCAAGTTGCATCTTCACCTCGGTTGCCTTGGCCGCCGCGAGCGAGAATGTCACACGACCGTCTTTCTCGACACGGGGCGCGCCGGCCGCTTGAGCCCCGCCACGGCGGATTTCCTGCTGGGCGGCGGCCGTCAGGGCAATCGCCGCCACAGCAATCATCATCAATCGTTTCATCATTTTGGCTTTTACTATAAGGCAGCCACAAGGTGGCTGCACACAGAACGTTATTCGGTTAAAGCGGCCTCGAGTAGCGGGCGCCAGTCGGCACCGTTGGCGGGACATACGGTATGGATGCCCAGGGTAGCGGCGGCCTCGCAGTTGCGGGGGCTGTCGTCGATAAATAGCGTATCATCAGCCGTGGCGCGCTGGCCGGCGAGCATCATCTCAAAGATGCGGCGGTCGGGCTTCATCACGCGCATCTCGTAACTGGCGTATATCGCGTCGAAATATTGCTGAACACCGTGGCCCATACCGTCAAACTCGGGGCTCAATACCCACGACATCATATAGGGGTTGGTGTTGGAGAGCAGACACAGTTTGTAGCCGCGTCCACGCAAGTCTTGCAGCGTGTCGAAAATCCACCGCGGCCGCTCGCCGGCATATCCCACCCACGCGTAACGGCACTGCTCATACGTCAGTTCGCGATCGGCAAGGCGGCTCAATTCAACGCGGAACTGCTCGGCATCAATCTGACCACTCTCTAAAGCGCCAAAAATGCCTTTTTGCTCAAAGTCGTCGAGCAGTGAATGGGCATCGGCTACGCCAATCTCCACAAAGCGGTCGGCCGCCTGCGCTTTACATAACTTGAAAATAACGCCTCCCAAATCAAATGCTATATTGTTAATCATATCATCAGTCTGTTTTCTTGATTAAGCCACAAAATTATAAAAAGTTTTCTATTCCTATCACACATTTTCCGATTTTATTCGTAATTTTGCGCTCGTCAAACCATAAAAGATTTATAACAATGGATAACAGCAATCTCAAAAACCTTCTCATTGACTTCCTGGCCGGCGAGGGCTATCGCTACAAAGAGACCGACTTCGGCCTCGAGTTCAAGTCCAACGGACTGACCATTCTCTTTATCAACTCGAGCAACGACGAGCAGATTTTCCAACTTATCTTACCGGACATCTACGAGGTGAATGACGACAATGAACTGGCCGTGTTGCAGGCCACCAACAAAGTGACCTACGGGTTCAAGGTGGTGAAGGCCTATGTCACAAACAGCAAAAGCGTCGATGTCTCATTCCAGATTTTGGCCGACAGCACCCCCGAACTCAACGAACTGCTGCCACGCGCCATCCGTATGCTCGAGCAAGCCCGCGAGGAATTCTACCGCGACCTCGGCATCTGACACCCGACGAAACACGGGGACGGTTCTTACCAAACAGAAGAACCGTCCCCGTGTTTCGGAAGATGGGGTACTGATTCAGAAGTAGAGGTGGCCGGAGTTGGTGTAGTGGATGCCGAAGCAGTCAAACTCGACGGCGTAGGTGGCGCTGGCGTAGTCGATGGTGATTTTGACGTTGGTCATCTCGCGTGAGGCCATCGGCGTCCAGCCGCTCGCGTCCTTAAACTCGGGAATGATGCTATCTGCGGTGTAGACAATCGAAGACCCCTTGGTCGACACAGTGCCGACAGGAGAGTTCCCAACCCTGGCGAACCCAGCCCTCAACGCTGCCATCTTGGGCATCGCGCTCACAAACTGAATGTTATACATATAAAGATAGACATTTTCAAGTGGAGAGTCGTGATATACTGTTCCTCCGGGACTATGGAGAGTGAAGCCGAAGTAGGTGTCGGTAATTTCGCTGAAGGTGCCGCGGTAGAGAATGTTGTGGATTTCCTCGTTGCTGTACTCCGCGAAATTGCCGTCAGCGTCGCGCCGCTGGGGATAACTATAAAGCGTCGGACTGTAGACATAGGTCACATAAGTGGCTCCGCGCGCCACGATGTTCATCTTGAGGCGCATAATGTTGTTACGGAAGTCGACTGTGCCCTCCACGCCGTTGACGGTGTAGCCTTCCATTGGCGTGAGGTCGCCGGTGGAGGTGATTGACACGTTGTTGTCATTGACGTAGCCCAGGCGCAGCCCCGTGAGTTTGAACGTGATCTCGGGCATACGCGGCGCGAGTGTGATGTCCTTGAAGGTGAGTGTAGCCGTGGCGGCGGTGTAGTCGAGGTCAAAAGCAACCTCGGTCATCGCCTCGTGGAAATTCTCGCCACCATTGAGAACTGACACATGGAGGCCAGCCATCGAACGGGTGGCCTTGTGCTCGGGCTCGCTGCTCTTGCCGCAAGCCGTCATCATCGCGGCAATCGCCGCAATCGTCATGCAATAAAAAATCTTTTTCATCATTATAAAATTATACTTGTTATCGATAAAGGGGCAGCCACCTTGTGGCTGCACACGGAACATTATCAAAGGTCGAGGCGCAGTGTGGCGCCAAAGGCGCGGCCCCGGCCGCGTTGCAGAAACTCGTGGCCGATTGAAACGAAGTAGAAGGTGGCATATCGCGTGCCGGTGAGGTTTGTGCCCCACAGTTGCAGCGACCACCGGTTGCCGCGCACTGTGACGTCGGCTCCCAACAGGGCGTAGAAGCGCTGCGTCATCGTGTTGGCCTCGTTCCACGCTATCGGCCCGGCGGCATTGACGCGCGCGCCGAGTTCCACAGCGTGCAGCCATGAGCGGTTCACATCAAAGCGGTGGCGCGCCGAGGCGTGGAGCGTGTGGCGCGGCGCGTATGGCACAAGGCGGTGGCGGTAGTCGTTGCGGCCGTCGTGGTATCGCACAAAGCGGGCGTCGGTGAAGCCGTAACTTGCCGCGACGAGAGTCGCGTCGGTGGGTCGCCACGACACCTGGGCCTCCACGCCCACGCTGCGCGTGCGGCCGGCGTTTGTCATCACGCGACCGGTGGTTGTGCCATCGGGGAAGGTGGTGAGTTGGCGGTCGCGGCAGTCAATCCAGAAGGCGTTAGCCTCCACCGTCAACCGCCCGCCGGCCAGGCGGTCGAGGCGCGCGCCGGCCTCGTAGTTCCACGCCACCTCCGGCTTATAGCCCACAATACGGTCGGCATCGTAGGCCGCGCCGATGCCCATCATACCCATCAGACGTTGCTGCAGCACATCGCTGAACATCTGCGTGTTGAAGCCTCCGGCCTTATAACTCTTGCCCACGCTCACCCAGGCCTTGCCGCCCTGCCAGCCGCGACTGACGGCCACGCGCGGCAGCAACTGCGTGAAACTGCGGCTCATGTGGCCACTATCGTCAATATCAATCGGGGTGGAGGCATACACGTTGCCGCCGTGCATCACGTCGTAGCCGGTGTGCGTCTCGCTGTGATAGTCAAGCGCCACGCGCTCGTAGTCCAGACGCAGGCCGGCATCCAGAGTCCAATCGCCCAGGTGGAGGGTCACCTGGCCGTAGGCCGCCACGCCGTGGCTCGGCATCTTGAAGTCGCTGGCAAGCAGCATCTGCCGCGAGTACCACGCGATGGGATAGTCGGGCGCGGCGGCGTTACGGTGGGTCTCGATGAGTTCGGCGATGCCCGTGCCCTTGAATGTCACCGGCGCCGTCATCGTCATGTGACGGTAGAAGCCAAACGCTCCAGCGATCCACTCCACACGGCGGTAAGCACCCCGCAGGGAACGCGCAACCACCTCCTGGGTGACCGCGTGCTCGGTGCGGGCTTGAGTGAGCGTGAAGTAAGGCAACGGCGTGAAGTCCTGGTCGAGCGTCATGTTGTCGTCAAGAAACTGATAGGAGGTGAGCGATGTGAGCGTGCCCCAATCGGTGGCAAGACTCACCGTCAGGCCGTCCATGACGTTTGTGCGGCGGTAGAAGCAGGTGTCGTTGTAAGCGATCTGTCCGGTTTGAGTCCACTCATAAGGATAGCCGCCTTGCCACGAGTGTCCGCCGGATAGGGTGTTGGTGAAGGTAAAGCGCTCCGAGGGTCGCCACTCCATCTTCAGCCGCGCGCTCCCCTGCCGTTCCCAATCCACGAGTTTACTGTTATATTGGTTCCTATACTCACCGCCCCGCGAAGTGAAATAAATATTCGCGGCGAGCGCGAAGCGGTCGCTCGTGCGGCGCGAATGGGCCACACCGGCCTTGAATGTCATATGAGACGCGCCCTCGAGCAGCACTCGCGTGCCGGGATTGGCACCGGCAGCCGTTGTTGTGACATTCATCACACCGGCCATCGCGTTGCGGCCGTAGAGCACGCTTTGCGGCCCGCGCAGCACCTCCACGCGCGACATTTCCATGAGGTCAACGTCATAGTTATCCTTGCTCAGCACGGGCACGTTGTCGATGGTGAGGCCGAGCGATGGTTGGTCGATGCGCGCGCCGATGCCACGCACATAGACGGTGCTGGTCATGCGGCTGCCGTAGTCGGGGATGAAGACGTTGGGCGACAACTCGGTCACGTCGCGGGGCGTGAGCAGGCGCTGCCGCTCCACCGTCTGCCGCGTGACCACGGTCGTCGCCGCAGCGTCAACGGCGGCACCCTTGACGGCACTCACGGTAACCTCATCGAGAATTAGCGTGTCGGCGGGCTCGGTGGCCGCCATTGCCGTCATCGCGGCAATCATATATAAGGTAAAGAGCAATCGTTTTTTCACGCCGCAAAATTACCGCCTTCTCGGCGGCTGTGCAATCACTACATATAGTGATTTTTCCTTGGTCCCATTTTGGAAAAAGAATTCTAAGAGTTCTATGAGTTCTTAGAATTCTTAGGGATCTTAGAGCGTTGTGCCGTCCCCGTGAGAAGGTCGATTTTCTAAAAAAAACAAAAAAAAATGCGCAATCTTTGTTGTTGTCAGAAAAAAATAATAAATTTGCCAATCATTTTGCGGCACAGTGCGCGCCAAGGCCATTTTGAGCCTTTCCACCGACGCTCAACCTGCCAACCGAAATCGAGAAGCCTCCCCCCCGCCCCATACTGAGGGAGGGGGAGTAAATGACTGATTAGAAACTACAAACAATCTATCTAATTATTAACTTTTTAAAAACTTTTTACTACAGTTATGGCTGAACAGACAAAAATTCAGAACCCGCAGCCCGCTGCCAAGAAGCAGACGACGAGCGGTGTCGGTGGTATCAAGAATGCATCGTGGGTGATCCTCATCTGCTTCATTCTGGCCGAGTGTTTCTTCCACTTTGTGCTTGGAGATGGTAGCCACTTCAAGGACGGCAACAACGCCAACGCTCCGTTGGACATTATGGGAACCATCTACAAGGGCGGTTTCATCGTGCCTATCCTGCAGACGCTCTTCCTCACCGTGATTGTGCTCGCCGTCGAGCGTTGGATTGCCTTGAGCAAGGCCAGTGGCAAGGGTAACATCACCAAGTTTGTTGCCAACATCAAGGCCTCTCTCGCCGCCGGCGACATCGCCAAGGCCGAGAAACTCTGCGCCGACCAGCGCGGCACCGTGGCCGCTGTGATCGCCGCCACCCTGGGCAAGTACAAAGAGATGCACAACAACACCGAACTCGCCAAGGAGCAGAAACTGGTCCAGATTCAGCAGACCCTCGAGGAGGCTACCGCTCTCGAGATGCCCTCGCTGCAGCAGAACCTGCCCATCCTCGCGACCCTCACCACGCTGGGTACCCTTATCGGTCTGCTCGGTACGGTTATCGGTATGATCAAGTCGTTCCAGGCTCTGTCGGCCTCGGGTGCTCCCGACTCGACCGAGTTGTCGACCGGTATCTCGGAGGCCCTTATCAACACCGCTTTCGGTATCGCGACCGCTGCCTTTGCCCTTATCGCTTACAACTACTATACCAACAAGATCGATAACATGACCTATGCTATCGACGAGCTTGGTTTCTCGATCGTTTCTACCTTCGCTGCTACCCACTAATCACAGTGGGCACGCCGCGACCAACCGGCCTGCGGCACATGAATCAACCGATTTAGAAACTTTCAAATTCTCAAAGTAAGTAATATGGGAAAAGTCAAAATTAAGAAAAAAGATACGCGCATCGACATGACCGCCATGTCCGATGTTACTGTGCTCTTGTTGACTTTCTTCATGTTGACCTCTACTTTCCTGCAGAAGGAGCCCATCACGGTCATCACCCCGCCCTCGGTGGCCAAGGAGCCGGTGCCCGACCAGAACCTCCTCTCTGTACTCGTCAGCCCAACAGGCAAAGTGTTCCTCGAGGTGCTCGGCAGCAAGGACTCGACTTTCAAGAGCGAGACTGTCCGCGCCGACCTGCTCAAAAACATGGCAGGATTCTACAACGAGAAACACCCGAGCAACCCGGTCAACTTCACAAAAAAGGAAGTTGAGACGTTCTCCAAGGTGGGCGCTTTCGGAGTTCCGTTCCAGTATATGAAAGACTGGCTCAACATTAAGGACGTCACACTGCGTGACAAAGTCCTCGAGGGTGAAGAGCCTCTGACCACTAAGGACGGCAAGAAAGTGAAGTTGGCAGGAATTCCAATCAGCATGAACGAAAATCCAAGCAACCCCAATGAGTTCCAGATGTGGGTGCGTGCCGCTTACAACTCAATGGATAGCGAACTCAAGCATTCAATCGACAAGGGTAAAGGCATCGCCATCAAGGCGGACCAGACAACCCCTTACAGCGTGGTGAACATCGTCATGGACAACCTCCAGACGATCAAGATGAACAAGTTCAGCCTCATGACGGCACTTAAAGCAGAGGAGGAGTAACAATATGGCAAAAGATCTAAGCAGACAAAAGAAGTTCGAGACCCGTATCGACTTCACTCCGATGGTCGACATGAACATGTTGTTGATCACCTTCTTCATGCTGTGTACCACCATGATCAAGAGCCAGACACTGCAGATTATGCTGCCCACCAATGAAGAAGTCAAAGATGAGCAGAAAAACAAGGTCAAGCAGAGCGAGGCCGTCACCATTATCATTGACGGTACGACAATCGAGCAGAAAGTCGACGGCATCAACAACGCCCAGGTGTCTGACCCCAACGCCGGCATGCTCTTCTACTACGACGGCATGCCCCCCACGGCTCAGGACCTCCTCAAGATCACCAACGGTGAACTTGAGAACCCCATGAAGCAGATTGCCTTCGGCAGCGAGACCGGTGGCGCCATGCCTGCCATCCGCGAGATCCTGCGCGAACGCAACAAAGAGGTGGTCGCCAAAATCGCCGATCTCAAGAAAGACTGGAAAGAAATGAAGTTCAGTTCCAACGAGGAGAAGAACGACAGCATCTACCAGGTGAAGGCAAAGGCCATACGCAACGACTCGACCCTCAAGCGCCCCGTCGTCATCATCAAGGCCACGCCCAGCGCAAGTTATGCCCATGTGGTGAATGTGCTCGACGAGATGCAGATCAACAACATCAGCCGCTACCAGATCGACCGCATCAACACGGTCGACAGCGCGATGATGATGCCTCTCAAGAGCAAAGCCATTGAGGGCAAGAAATGAGAGATGTAAGATTTATTAACCCTTTAACAAAATCGAAAAGATTATGGCAAGAGACGTAGATCTTTCATCGAAAGAATGGACCGACATCATATTTGAAGGACGCAACAAGGACTACGGTGCTTACGAGTTGCGCTCCACCTCGGTGGCGCGTCACAACAAGAGCGTGATTTACACCCTGCTGGGTGCCGCCCTGATTGTGGGTCTCGCATTAAGTTTCGTGGCCGTGCAGAACTTCATCGCCGAGCGCTCCATCACCGATGCCGGTGAGCAAGAGGAAGTGCTCGTCGAGATGGCGACCGACGAACCTGAGCCCGAGCCCGAGCAGCAGAAACTCGAGCAACCCGAGCCCGAAAAGTTACCAGAGGAGGTCCTCAACAGTATCAAAATGACTGAGCTCAAAATCGAAGCTGACGAAAATGTCAGAAAAGAGGATGAGATTAAATCCGAGGACGAGAAAAAAGAGACCGAATTCACTGCTGGCTCAAAAGATTTTGACCAAGGTAGCAATCAGAAAGGTGGTGATATTTCAACCAAGAAAGACGAGATCATCGTTGAAGAGAAGCCCGTCGTGAAACCCGAACCCGAGCAGATCTTCACCTCGGTGGAGCAGATGCCCGAGTTCCCTGGCGGTCATGCCGCACTGCTGAAGTACTTAAACAGCCACATCCAATATCCGCCTCAAGCCGCCGAGAACGGCAAGGAGGGTAAGGTCGTCGTGCAATTCGTGGTTGAGAAAGACGGTCACGTGGGCGAGGTAAAAGTCATCCGTTCGGTCGACAAAGACCTTGACCGCGAGGCAGTCCGCGTGTGCAAGACACTGCCCAAGTTCACCCCGGGTCGCCAGAACGGCCAGCCGGCGCGCGTGTGGTTCACACTGCCCGTCACCTTCAAGTTGCAAGGCTCGTGATGCAATTTTAGCATATCGCATTTAGTACGTAGCACGTAGCGCGTGGCAAAATGAAGCCACCACTACGTGCTACTTGTTTCATACTACTTCTTTACTATGACTACAATTTGGATTGTACTCCCCATCCTCACCCTGCTCATGTTTGAGTTGGGATTAAACCTCTCGCTGAGCGACTTCAAACTATTCCTGGACCGTCCCAAGCCGGTCATCGCCGGCCTGTTCGGACAGATTGTGCTGCTGCCGGCTCTCGCGTGGCTTGTTGGATGGACATTCGACCTCGAGCCGCTGATGCTCATCGGCATCGTGCTCATCGCCTGCTGCCCGGGCGGCAGTTCGTCAAACGTGTTCTCGCTGCTCGCCCGCGGCGACGTGGCTCTCTCCGTCTCGCTCACGGCATGCAGCAGCATCATCACGCTGGTCACAGTGCCACTGGTGATGGGATGGGTGACGGCGGCCGTAGGCAGTGAGACACACGTGCAACTGCCGGTGGGACAATTAGTGATGCAGAACCTGGTGCTGATGTTCGTCCCCATCGCCATCGGCATCGCCGTCAAAGCACGGTGGGCCGCGGCGGCCGACCGCATCCACCGCGTTCTGGCGCGCATAGCCTTCCCGGCACTCATCTTTCTGGCCACCGTCTTCTTTATCCAAAACCGCGAAGCCATCGTGGCCCGCTTCGGTCAATTAGGGCTGTCTATCTCGGTGCTCATTCTGCTTGCCATGGGCTGCGGAGCGGCGTTGTCGCGAGTGATGCGCCTCAGCGGCCGTGAGCGCCGCACGATAGTTATCGAGGTCGGTATGCAGAACGCCGCCCAGGCCATCGCCATCGCCAGCAGCCCCCTCGTTTTCAACAACGACGTCATCGCCATCCCCGCCATCATCTACGCCCTGATGATGAACGTCATCCTCATCCTCTACGTCCTCCTCACCCGCCATGTAGCAGGTAGCACGGTAGCACGGTAGCACGGTAGCACGGTAGCACGGTAGCACGGTAGCACGGTAGCA
>CAMHQD010000002.1 GCA_946187345.1 uncultured Porphyromonadaceae bacterium
TACGAGATGTTAGCCTGTGACTGGAGTTCAGACGTGTGCTCTTCCGATCTATCACCCCAGACAGCCGATGCCACAACAGCCGAGCGAACCGCCGGTGATGCCTGCACGACAACCAGAGAATCCCGCAGCCGGCAAGTCTGGCGCGACTAACCCTAATCTCATCAAGATTGGCGGTGTGGTGGCGGCGGCGATTGTGCTGGCGATTATCGGAATTCTTGCCTTTGGTGGAGGTGATGACACGTCGACCGGTGGAGACATACAACAGACTGCTTCTACACAACAGACTGCTTCTACACAGCAGACTGCAGGGGAGAACTCTACCGCTGGGCAGCAGTCGCCGGTCTCCGGAGAGAGCGTTGATGCGGCTCTTGCGCTGCTGGCCGACCCGTCGAAAACCACCGATGGTATAGAAATGCTAACCAAGATGGGCAACCAAGACGGGCCTCAGGCTGCAATGGCTTTGTTTGAACTTTCTCAGTTATATATCCAAGAGAGTTATTATCGTCACGATAAGGCTATCTTGGACAACATCAAGTCGCAGATAAAGCAGAATAACAAACGCGCGCATCAACTCAACGAACTGGCGTTGCAGAAAGACCCCAACTGCTATCAAGCGATTTATGAGTTGGCAACTGATTACTTAGCCGGTGAGGCACGTCGTGTAGTTCCTCGTGACGTGAACAAGGCTCGCGCTCTCTATACCAAGGGCAAGCAACTTGCCGAGGCCGCCAGTGACAAATATTATATTGAGCGCTTCGAGATGCGCCTGAGAGCCCTGGAGTGAAATGATTCAAGGTAATGGCAACATACGCGTGGACGGTTCTGTGGTCTACCTGAGGCTTAATACGGGTAAATGGTACCAGTATGACGCGTCGATTGCGCCGCTCGGAAGTGGCGCGATGGGCATTGTCTATGCCGGTCATGCCTGCGACGACGCCGGCGATGCCGTTGCTGTGAAGATGGTCAACCCTGACTTGAGCGGCATTGAGGGCATTCGCCGGCGCGCGCGTCAGGAGGCAGAGTTGGCGTTCCGCCATGTGAACCTTGTTGAGATGATTGGCTACAGCGAGGAACCGGGCGATCCGTCAGCGCCGATGTATATCGTCAGCCGTTTTGTCGCCGGCCAGACGCTCGATGACTTTGCGGTGAACTTCAATAATGCTCCGGACCGTGCTGTGCGCATCGCGCGTTGTGTGGTGCCGGTGCTCGACGCGTTGGACTATATCCATAGCAAGGGCATCGTTCACTTGGATGTCAAGCCGAGCAATATCATGGTTGAGAACGAGCGCAACGTGCGCCTGATGGACCTCGGTATCGCCTATCGCCCTGGGAGCATCGACAGTTCGTCTCAGAATGGCCTCATCGGCTCTCCCGGTTATTGTGCGCCTGAGCAGCATATCATCGCCGGTCAGCCTGTCGAGATAGATGTCACGACCGATATTTATCAAGTAGGAGCCACACTATACCGACTACTTTCAGGTAACGCACCTTACATTGACGGCGAAAACTTCCCGTTGCGTGATATCGTGGGAGTGCCGCGTCGCTTGATGCGTGTTATCCGCCGGTCGCTTAGTCTTGACCAGAGCGAGCGTTACCAGAGCGCTCGTGAGATGCGTGAGGCACTGTACACGGCAATCTCAACGCCTGAGCCGGCAGTGGATGTGGAGGGCTTGAAAGCCAAGGCGACAAAGTTTGCAAGCACGCATCCGCAGTGGCCCTATATGCTGGCCATTATCGTCGGAGGACTTGTGCTATTTATTTTATTATTGATTGCAATCCTATGATTAGTATAAACACGACATTTGCCGCGACAGGCTTTGCCGACACGCGTCAGGGAGGCCGCAAGGAGAACCAGGACACCTGCGCGTGGCGCGACACTGCGCTTGGTCTCGCAGTGACGGTTTGTGACGGTATGGGTGGCGGCCCTTCGGGCAAGACGGCCTCGACGATTGCCGCCGATGCCATCTGCAGCACCTTGAGCACTTGCGCGCCCACCGACGACCGCATTGAGGCTGTTCGCACGGCAATTATCAACGGCAACCTGGCCATCTATGCCGCTATGGAGGCTGATCCGTCGCTCAAGGGAATGGGCACTACCGCTACAGTGGTGTTGCTCAACAGCCAAAGTGCCGTGATTGGCCATGTGGGCGATTCCCGCGTCTACCAGTTCCGTGACGGTGACAAAATTTTCCGCACGTTCGACCACTCGTGGGTGTTCGAGCAGGTGCGTCAGGGCACACTCACCGAGGAGCAGGCCCGCAATTCATCGCAGAGCAATATCATCACTCGCGCATTAGGCCATACACCGGACCTGAAAGTGGATGTGGCCGAAGTGCCATATCTCAAGGGAGACCGGTTCATGCTGTGCAGTGACGGCATCTGGGGCATGTTTCCCGAGCCGGACATCATCCGCATGGCCGCGCGCACCACGTCGCTCGCCGGCGCGGTGGAGACCCTCGTTGTCACCGTCGATGAGGAGGGTATGAAGACCGGCGCCACCCACGACAATCTGACTGTGGCATTAATCGAAACAACAACCGATAGCAAACTACAAGACAAAATGAGCAAGAGAATGAAATACACCCTTGCGGCACTGGCCGTGCTGCTGATTGCCAGTCTGGCCGTGAATGTGCTGCAATGGACCAAGTGGTCGACAAGCGCCGCCACTCCGGCACCCGTTGCCGCCGATAGCCTTAAGTCATTGTCCGACTCAACGCTCACCGTTAAGATTGACAGCCTGCAACGCAGCATGGAGCGGTATCAGCAGGCTCAAAAGACTTACATCGCCACCATCGATTCACTAATAGCCTTCATCAAGGACAAGAAAGTGGAGAAGGTCGACACGATGCTCAAGATGGAGAAGCAGCGCCTGACCTCGCAACCGGCAAAGTAAGTCAGGTGTGAGGATTTAGAGTATAAAGATTTGACATCTAAAATCTGGCATCTGTTATGAAGATTCTCTCAATCGGTCGCGGTGACAACTGCAACATCTATCTTGACGACCAGAACATCAGCCGTCGTCATGCACAACTGCGCATCTATGCCACGGGTCGCATGGAGATTGTGGACTATAGCCAGAATGGCACGTTTATCAATAACGTGCGTCTGCAGCCTAACGCGCCAACACCTGTCAAGCGTGATGATGTGGTTTCGTTTGCCCACACTCGTTTGTTGGACTGGAACCTTGTGCCCGACCCGTTGAAACCCTGGCGCATCGGAGGAATCGTTGCCGCCGTACTCGTTGGCGCCGGCCTCGCATGGTGGGGTATAAGCGCCGGCGTGAAAGCGTTCAATGCCCACTATGCGCAGCCATCTGTAACAGAGTCCGCTATTACGGATAGTGTGGCCACTGATGCGTCGGGCATCACCACTATGAGTGCTGCCGAGCCTGCCGTTGAGCCATCTGTAGCATCTCCAGATACAGTGACTTCTACCCAAAAGGCGGAACAGGCTATACCATATCCCGATGTGACTACCGTTATCGGCAAACAGCCTGCCGTTGCAAAGCCTAAAGACAAGCCTAAGCCAAAGGCCGTCGCTCCAAAGCCAAAGCCTAAGTCTGAGACTCCTGCCACGGCGGATAATCCAAAGGCTGAGACACCTACTACAGCCGACAAGCCAAAGGGCGATACCCCACCGGCATCGACTGAAGCGCCAAAAGCAGAACCGTCTAAAACGGAGACTCCAAAAACTGAAACTCCCCCAAGTAAATAATTAACTATTAACTTTATAATCTTCCATCTATGAAATTGTTGAAAATCGGCAGCGGCAACACCTGCAATATTGTGTTGCACAGCCCCTATGTGAGCGCGCTGCACGCCGAGATGGTCCTGATGGACAACGGCGACATCTTTATTGAGGACAAGAGCACCAACGGCACGTTTATCGGTCAACAGCGTCTGCGCCCCAACGTAGAGACAAAGGTGCAACGTGGAGACTTGATCAAACTCGGTGACGTGGAGTTGCCCTGGAACCAGGTGCCCGTGCTGAAGACCCGCGGCTTCAAGTCCATCTACAACATCGGCAGCAGTATGCGCAACGAGTTGCAGTTGACCAGCCAGTTTGCGAGCCGCTATCATGCCACGCTTTACATCGACCAGCAGGACAAGGCCACGCTGGTTGACAACGGTAGCCGCAACGGTACCGAAGTGAACGGCACGCGCATCCCCAAGGATCGCCCCGTGCCTATCAAGCGTGGTGACATTGTGGTGTGTGGTGACGAGGACATCACCGAGATGCTCAAACCGTTACTTCCGGCCGGTGCCGCGTGGCTTAAACCCGTGGGAATTGGTGTGGCGGCTGTGGCCGTTATTGCCGCCGGTGCGTTTGCAGCCAAGAGTATGTTGGGCGGTGGCGAACCCGAACAACCGGTGCAACCGGTCGCTGTGGTAGACACTGCGGCGCAGGCCACATCACCGATGCAGGCCGCTCCGTCGAGTGCCGCGTCTATGGACGACTACCGCAGTGGCGTGGTGTATGTGACAGCCAAGTACAAACTCACCTTCAAGTTTGATCCCCCCGTGTTCACCGATGCCGTCTGGTCACAACTCTACAACGAGGGAAACCGCGGTGAGATTCCCTTGAGTGAGTCGCTGAACTATGGCTCACAGTATTCGGCAACCGCCTTCTTTATTGACAATGAGGGCCGCATGGCCACCAACCGTCACGTGGGTGCACCGTGGACGTCGCTTGACCAGGCGACTGCCCAGAACGCCCTGGGTGTGTGGGGTCGAGCGATGACGCAAATCCGCAAGGTGCGCAACGCCAATGATTATAACTATAATGAGAACCTCACGGGTGATGCCGGCGTGATTTGGAAACTGATTCTGTTGCAAGCGTCGCAAAACGGCAACCCCTCGGCCACTGCTCTTAACGGCCTCATTGACCAGTTCAAGGGAGCGCAACCCAAACTTTCAGGCTACATCGAGAGCATTATGGTTGGTTTCCCCGGCCGAAACTACACCCACGTCGACGAGTATGACCGTTGCTATGTGGTTAAGGTTGCCACCGATGAGGACACTGACCTCGCTATCCTGCAGATGAACACCAAGAAACTGCCTGAGAGCGTGAAGCACGTCTTTGATGTGTCATCGTTCTACACCGATGCTATCCAGCCGAACCAGACCGAACTGACGTGGATTGGATATCCCCGCGGCAACAACTACAACCTCGACAACAGCACCCTTGAGCCGAACATTCGCCAAACCAAGTGCTCGCGCAACCCGACAGGACGCATCTTTGAGTTTGACAGTGAGGTGCTGGGTGGTGCCAGTGGCTCGCCGGTGTTTGACGCCAAGACGGGCCAACTCTATGGCGTGATCTTTGGCGGACGCGTGGGTTCCACATCATATAGTGCCGCGTGCCAGGCCAAATATCTCAAGAAACTGTACGAGGACCTTTAGACTTACGATTTTAGATGATAGTTGTTAAGAGCATAAAACTGACACTTCTTGCCGCCGTGTTGTGCCTGCCTGCGGTGGGCACAGCACAGACGGCGAAGTGGGTTATTCGTCCTGCCTATGACGAAGTGCAACGCATGGACCATGAGTACTTCAAGGTGCGTAGTGGTGATAAGTACGGCGTGTTCTCGTCAATTGGCTTCCAGGTGGTGCCGTTCAACTGCGATTCGATAACCGACTTTGTTGATGGCTATGCTTACGCAATCAAGATCGACAAGAAGGGCCGCAAGCGCATCATGTCGATTATCAGTTCTGAGCAGACGGTGCGCGATGTTGAGGGCGAGTATTACCTCACAGATGACTACCCTTTCTTTTCGCGTGACATGATGCCTGTTCAGGATAAGAACGGTAAGTATGGCTACATCAATTACCAGGGCCAGACCTCAATCAGCCCACGCTTTGAACATGCTAAGCCGTTCTGCCGCGAGGAGTTGGCTGCGGTAGTGACAGGCAAACTCAAGAGCAAGGTGAAAGCAGTGCCTGAGATTGCACAGTCCATTGTGCCCAAGTTACAGCGTGTGGCATACGTCAACCTGCGCGGACAGGAGTTGGAATTGGCACCTGAATTAGGTGAACTGATATTCGGTTCCACCTTCCGAGATGGTGAAGCGATGGTCATCACTGCCGCCGGCGATATGTGTACCATCAACATTGAGGGTCAGCGCGTGCGCGACTGCGCGCCGCGAGACTATCTTGCCTTTGATCGTCAGGGTATGGTCATCTGGCCTAACGAGATGGAGGATGCCGTTTACACGACACTTTCTTGGCCCGAAGACGGCCCCACACCTTTCCTCGAAGATGGCCTGTATGGTTACCGTGTGGGCTCTCGTCAGGTGGTGCCGCCGCAGTTCAAGCGGGCGTGGCCTTTCAGTGCGGGTTATGCGATAGTGATGGGCAGCGATGGCAAATATGGACTGCTGGGCTTGGGCAGCGAGAGCATCCGTTGCGAGAAGAAGAAAGGCACGCTGGCCAATAGCGACGTGACGATGGAGGCTGTGGACTACACAGTGACTGTTCCCAAAGAACTCGAGCAGGCAATCATTGAGATGAAGTTCATGTATGAGGAGGGACCGGACGACAGCAACAAGAGTTATAGCAACGGCCTTAAACGCGATTTCGCGTTTGTGCATCCGCGCGGCAAGCGTGTGGCGCAGATTTTTGCCGACGACCTGCTCGTGCAAGAGGCGTTCTTTGAGAGCAAGAAGGTGAAAGCCCCGGCTCCCAAACCCGAACAGCGCACGGCACAAAACGGGCGTGTAACAAAGTATGAGGTCGACACGAGCGGTGTCCGCGTCATCCGCGACAACGATGACAGCGGTAAAAAGCAAACGGGTTCCACTTCAACCAAACCGGCCACAACCAAGAAGCCATCAACAACAAAACCAGCGACCGGTACGGCGGAGCCTTCAGTCTCGCCGGCCAACGTGTCAATAGCCGTTTCCGGCGGAATGACTTCACTAAAAGCCGACAGCAACGACCGCGCGGCATTCACTGTTGTGATTTACAATAAGGGCAATACCGCGGTGTCAACTCCTGTGGTTGTCACCGGCAAGGGAGTGACCTATTCGCCTCACAGCGTCAATATCGCCCCTAATAGTACTGCTCAAGTAATAATCACATTCACTTCGGTAAAAGCGAAGGAGACGCGCACTTTCACAGTGAAGACGAACTACAAGACGCTGACTGGCAAAATGGAATTGAGCCCATTCTTCGTCGAGTTTTAATCTCGCCTTAGAACAACAAATCAATCGCCGCCACACCTGCTGATTAAGGGGTGACGGCGATTACTTTACCTAAAGGTATGTTACTCGAAACGCATTGTTGTCGCGGGCTTGATAGTGGAGATTATCATCGATGGGATAATTAGGGTTAGAGCAGAGATAATAAGGTAACCAGCGTTAAGCATCAATAGCGCTTTGACGTCTATCGCGATTGGCACGCTTGACATATAGTAGGCCGTGGGGTCGAGTTTCACCACTTGCCAGTGTTGCTGTATGAGCGCGAGACCGATACCCATTGTGTTGCCGATGACCATAGCAGTCAGAATAAGCTTGTGGGTCAATAGAATGAACGTCAAACGCACCGAACCAGTGCTTGCGCCAAGCGCTCTGAGTAGGCCAATTGTCTGAATTCGCCTCAATACAATCATTAATAGAGATGACACAAGGGTGAAACCGCTGACGATGAGCATCAGCGCGATGATAACAACCACATTCATGTCGAGCATTTTGAGCCAAGCGAAAAATGAGCCCTGCGCCGCGGCGACGGGCATGACTTCAAAGTGTTTTCGGGCACTTTGATCACTTTGCTGTTGGACCTGTTCGAGGGCTGAGAATATATCGTAGGGTGTTAACTCGTCGGTCGGGTCGATGAGTGTGACAGCAACGCGCGTGGCCATGCCGGCGGGAATGCCCAGCGCGCGGCGTGGCAACTCGGTATTGGCGATAATAATGTTATTATCAAATGTGTCAAATTGTGTGTCAAAAATGGCACCGATGGTCAGGCGACGAGCCTTGACACGCTCACCCACGAAGTATGCCATGACGCGGTCTCCCTCCTTTAGACCCAGTTTGGCAGCGGTAACACGGGAGATGAGAATCCGGGTGGTGTCGGCATGAGTGATGAGTGGGGAATGAGGTGTGAGGATGTATTGGCCGATATAGGGTTCAATCTGGCGGGCATCGATGCCGCGCATTTGGAGGACCTCAAAGTCAGTCTCGGTCTTGAGCATGACCGGCTTATCAAGCCAACCTGTGATAGCGGCAACGTTTGGCACCTTATCAAGCGCACGTCGCACGTCATCTGTGACGAGCAGTGCGCTGTCGCTTGTATAAGCCAAGTTAGCGTCACTGATGGCAACATGCGGCTCCAAGTGGTAGATTTTGCTCTCGATGGCACGCTTGAATCCCGTGGTGACAACAATGGCAAGAATCATTACTACCAACGCAATCGACATCGCCGCCAAAGCGATTATCAGACTTGGTGACCGACCTTTGTCGCTGCCCTCGAGCCGCAACCTCGACGCTATGAATAACTCACAATTCACTGATTCACAATTTTAACCTTGCGTCTATTTCCGTCTATTTATAATTTAGTCAACTTGAAAAAATAACGAACACAAATTTAACAACTATAACATGATTATTTGCTAATTATTATCAATTAATTAGAAACTGAATTAAGTTGTGCTCCAATAATTTTTGTATGTTGAATGTTGGATAAATTATAAATAGAAGGAAATAGACGAGAGGTGTTTACGATGGAATTCAGAGTTGCCGGACGGGGAAAGTGAAGTAAGTGTCGGGGAAGGGCTCGTCCTTGAGTGTGAAATGCCACCACTCTGTGTCGAGTGCCTTGAAACCGTGCCGCAGCATAACGTCACGTAGGAGCATTCGGTTGGCGAACTGTGTGGCCGTGAGGTGTCCGGCTTCCTTATATTCGCCGGTCTCGGGATTGCCGCAGTAGTCCGGATGGCTCTCATGGCCAAACCAGTCGAAGGTTCCGCCCATATCAAGTTCCTTCTCGGTGTTCATGTCAAAGATGGTCAGGTCAACCGTTGAGCCACGGGTGTGACCGCTTTTTTCGATGATGTATTGTTGAGGGAAAAGCACGCTCTTGTCAAGGTCGGGATAGAAGTAGCGCTTCATGAGGGTGTCGGGCACATCTTTCGACCAACGGACGAAGTGGTCGACGGCCTTCTGAGGGCGATAGGCGTCGTAGATTTTGAGGCGGTAACCACGGCTCTTGAGTTCGTCGCTCACAGCGCGCAGACTGTCAGCGGCTTGGCGGGTGAGTAGGGCAGTGGGCTGCTCGTAGCCGTCGATGCGGGTGCCGACAAAGTTGTAGGTGCCATAGTAGCGGATCTCGAGGATGACATCGGGCACGACGTCAGTGAGGTTGACAAAGGCGGACGTGTCGTCGGTCGCTTTGTCGGCAGTCTTAACGTCAGTGCTCACTTGTCGGCAAGAAGCCAGAGCGCAAAGAAGCGCTGTAGCAAAGATAAATTTAAAACTTTTCATTGTGGTTTTGTTGGGAGGCATCCATGGGTGGTTGCAAATTGAACGGTTAGGATTGTTTATTCTCAAGGGCGAGGTTGAGAACCTCGTCGATACTGTCGACGTAGTGGAAGGAGAGGCCGGCAATGTATTCGGGCTTGATGTCGTCAACATCCTTGCGGTTGGCGGCGCACATGATGATGTCGGTGATGCCGGCGCGCTTGGCCGCCAGAATCTTCTCACTGATGCCGCCCACGGGCAGCACTTTGCCGCGCAGGGTTATTTCGCCGGTCATGGCCAGGCGAGGCTTGACGCGGCGGTGGAGAAACGATGAGGCAAGTGAAGTGACCATGGTCACGCCTGCACTGGGACCGTCCTTTGGTATAGCCCCCTCCGGCACGTGGATGTGAACATTGTAGCGGTCAAAGTCATCGATCGGAATGCCTAACTCGTCGGCGTGGGAACGCAGGTATTGAAGGGCGATGATTGCGCTTTCCTTCATCACGTCGCCCAGGTTGCCGGTGAGCGTGAGTTTCTCGCCTTTGCCCGCTGCGAGAGAAGACTCAACATATAGGATTTCACCGCCCACGGCAGTCCAAGCCAATCCGGTGACGACACCCACAACGTTGTTGCCCTCATAGCGGTCTTGCAGGAAGCGTACCGGGCCAAGGAACTCATGCAACATCGCTGGGCGGATGCTGGCCGGCACGTCATCGCCCATCACCTTGTGCATGGTGACTTTACGCAAGACTGTGGCGATGTTTTTCTCAAGGCGACGCACTCCCGCCTCGTGGGTATATCCGGTGATGATGTCACGTATGGCTGCGTCAGTAAAACGCACCTCGCCGCGCTGCAGGCCATGTTCACTGAGTTGCTTGGGTATGAGATGGCGCTTGGCGATCTCGACTTTTTCATCGAGAATATAACTGTTGAGTTCAATCACTTCCATGCGGTCGAGTAGGGGCCGCGATATGGTTGAGAGGTCATTGGCTGTGGCGATGAACATCACTCGCGAGAGGTCGTAGTCCACGTCGATGTAGTTGTCGTGGAAGTGACTGTTCTGCTCCGGGTCAAGCACTTCGAGCAACGCGCTCTGTGGGTCACCCTTGTAGTCTGCTCCCACCTTATCAATCTCGTCAAGGACTATGACAGGGTTTGACGTGCCGCAGCGTGTGACGGCATCAAGGATGCGCCCCATCATGGCACCGATGTAGGTGCGTCTATGACCGCGAATTTCCGCCTCATCATGAAGACCGCCCAACGAGATGCGGGCATATTTGCGGCCCAGAGCGGCAGCGATGCTTTGACCGAGTGAGGTCTTGCCAACTCCCGGAGGACCGGCAAGGCACAGAATCGGAGACTTGAAGTCGCCACGCATACTTAGCACCGCCAGATGCTCTATGATGCGCTCCTTGACTTTGTCAAGGCCATAGTGGTCGCGGTCGAGGCGCCGGCGCGCGTGTTTCAAATCAAAATTGTCTTTAGAGAACTTGTTCCACGGCAGGGCGAGCATCTGCTCGAGATAATTATACTGCACGCTATAGTCCGGTAGTTGCGGGTTGAGCCGCTCGAGTTTCCGCAATTCACGTTCAAAGGCCTCGACAGCACCCTCCGGCATTTCACTGCGGCGTGCCTTGAAGTGATCCTGTAGGGTCTCCACATCATTGCCATCGTTGCCAAGTTCCTCTTGGATCGCCTTCATCTGTTGGTGCAGAAAGTGCTCACGTTGCTGCTGTGACAGATCTTGGTGAGTGCGCATGCGGATGTTGTTCTTGATGTCAAGCAGTTGACTCACTTGTTGCAAACCGGCAAAGAGCAGATAACCGCGGCGCTTGATGTTGCGCTCCTCGAGCATCTCTTGCTTGTGTTGCGCGTCAATGTCAATGTTCATGGCAAGGAAGTCGATGAGCATCGCCGGATCCTTGATATTGTTGATAGACATCGCAATTTCACGCGCGCCATCGCCCATAATCTCGAGAATGTGCTTAGTGACGTCTCCGATAGATTGCATTAGGGCACTAAACTCGGCATCGCGCCGTGGCAACGGCTCGTCGTGCAGAGGAGTGATGTGGGCACGCAGGAACGGCTCGGTGGCCACAATCTCGTCGATGGAACATGCGCCGATGCCGTGGAGGATAACGGTGAGTGAGTCGTCGGGCAGTTCCACCCTTTTTATTACTCGGGCATAGCAACCAACGAGGCAGAGGTCAGCCAGCGCGGGCTCGTCAACTTTTGGATCACGCTGGAGCACAACAGCAATAATACTCTCACCGTCAACCAGGTCGTGCATCAGTCGTTGGGTCTTAGGTCGCTCGATGCTCGCTGCCATGGGCATATCAGGGAACAGCACATTGTCGCGCAGCGGCAATAGCGGCATCACGACCGGTTCTGTAAGTTCCTGTGATGCGGCCAATTTCTCACCGGGCTTAATCTTGGTGGTGATGATGGTGCTGATTTTGGCCTGTGGAGCGGTCTTTATGTCATCAAAAAGGATGTTCATCAGGATTGTTAAGTGTTAAACAACATTGCCATGTTTTCGGCGAACAATTTCACCGCGATTGCCAGCAGGATGATGCCGAAGAATTTGCGTATAAAGTAAATACCGCTTGCGCCAAGGATGCTTTGAACTTTGTCGGTGGCACGGATTACAATGTAAACCCACACCATGTTCAGTATCAATCCTAATATAATATTGATGTCGGCGTACATCGCTTTGAGGGCAATAAGTGTAGTGAACGTGCCGGCACCTGCCAACAACGGAAATACCAACGGCACGAGCGTTGCCTCCTTGACCGGCCCTGTGTTTTTGAAAATCTCGACGTCAAGAATCATTTCGAGAGCATAAAAGAAAATCAATAATGCGCCGGCTGCGGCAAATGATTGGAGATTGCACCCGAACATCTCAAGAATCCAGTTGCCGCTGTAGAAAAACACGAGCATTAGCGCAAGCGATAAAATTGTCGCTTTTGATGCACTCACGTCGCGTCCCTTTTCTTTTAACTGCAGTATGATAGGAACGGCACCGATTATGTCGATAATGCCTATTAAAACGAGAAATGCGCTTAAAATTTGTTGGCAATCAATGAATTGTAATTGTTTGTTAAAGTACTCAATCATAGTCGTTAGTTGACGTGAAAAGTTTCAGTTTGCTGTCTGCAGTTGACCAAATGTTGTCACTTTCGGTCAACTGTTGACGCTCACCACATATTTTAATTTGCAAAGTTACATCAATAAAATTAATTGTCAAATAGAAAAAATATTTTTTTTCTATTGCACCATCAAATGATAATTGCTAAATTTGCAAACTCGAAAACCGCATCCATGTTGACCAACCTGGAGCATTGCGATTTCCAAACAGATACATTATTTATTTATACATTATATAAATTCTTAAACGATAAACATGGCCAAGAGTTACACTTATGACCAGGTCTATGAGGCCACGTTGCGATATTTTGATGGCGATGAACTCGCCGCTCGCGTGTGGTCGACCAAGTATGCGCTCAAAGATTCTGATGGCAACATCTATGAGCTGACTCCTGACGATATGCATCACCGCATAGCTCGCGAGGTGGCGCGCATTGAGCGCAAGTATCCCAATCCGATGGATGAGGACAAACTGTTTGAGTTGTTGTCCCACTTCCGTTACATTGTGCCGCAGGGCAGCCCGATGGCGGGTATTGGCAACGACTACCAAGTGGGCTCGTTGAGCAACTGCTTTGTTATCGGCCTTGATGGTAACCCCGACTCTTACGGCGGCATCATCAAGATTGACGAGGAGCAGGTACAACTGATGAAACGCCGTGGCGGTGTCGGTCACGACTTGTCACACATCCGTCCGAAAGGATCGCCGGTGAAGAACTCGGCTCTCACCAGTACCGGACTTGTGCCGTTTATGGAACGGTACAGCAACAGCACTCGTGAAGTTGCTCAGGACGGTCGCCGTGGAGCGCTGATGCTCACCGTGAGCATCGCCCATCCTGATAGCGAGTCGTTTATCGACGCCAAGATGGAGATGGGCAAAGTGACTGGTGCGAACGTGAGCGTCCGCATCACAGATGACTTTATGCAGGCCGCAGTTGACCACCAGCCTTACGTACAGAAGTATCCAATTGATAGCGATGATCCCGTTTATTCGCATGAGATTGACGCATCACGCTTGTGGAACAAGATTGTTCACAATGCTTGGCGCAGCGCCGAGCCCGGTGTGCTCTTTTGGGATACTATCATTCGTGAGAGCGTGCCCGACTGCTATGCCGATCTCGGCTTCCGCACCATCTCCACCAATCCATGCGGCGAGATTCCTTTGTGCCCTTATGACAGTTGTCGCCTGATTGCTATCAATCTCTACTCATACGTTGAGAATCCATTTACTCCACAAGCCCGTTTCAACTTTGACCTGCTGCGCGAGCACGTTGGCTATGCCCAGCGCATGATGGATGACATCATCGACCTGGAGATGGAGAAAATCGACACTATCATCAAGAAGATTGCCTCCGATCCGGAGACTGAAGAGGTGAAGGCTACCGAACTGAACCTGTGGAACAAGATCCGCAACAAGACCATCAAGGGGCGCCGCACAGGCGTGGGCACCACTGCCGAGGGCGACATGATTGCCGCCATGGGTATGCGCTACGGCAGTGACGAGGCGACGGCCTTCTCGGTGGAAGTCCACAAAACTATCGCGCTGGCGGCTTACCGTGCCAGCGTGACGATGGCGTCGGAGCGCGGCGCGTTTGAAATCTACGATGCCGAGCGCGAGCGCAACAATCCATTCATCAATCGCCTGCGTCAGGCCGATCCGGAACTCTATGACCTCATGGTGATGTGTGGTCGCCGCAACATCGCTTGTCTCACGATTGCACCGACCGGTACTACGAGTCTGCTGACGCAGACCACCAGTGGCATTGAGCCTGTGTTCATGCCTGTGTATAAGCGTCGCCGTAAGGTTAACCCAAGCGACAAGGATGTGCGAGTTGATTTGGTTGACGAGAATGGTGACTCATTTGAGGAATACATCGTTTATCACCCCAAGTTCATCACATGGATGAAGGTGAATGGCATTGAGGTGCGCGACAACTACACGCAGCAGGAACTTGCTGACTTGGTTGCCCGTTCTCCCTATCATTTGGCTACAAGCAACGACATCGAGTGGCTCAACAAGGTAAAGATGCAAGGCGCTGTGCAGAAGTGGATTGATCACTCAATCAGCGTCACCATCAATCTGCCCAACGATGTGAGCGAGGAACTTGTGGGGCAACTCTATGTTGAGGCATGGCGTTGCGGTTGCAAGGGCTGCACGGTGTATCGTGACGGCTCGCGCACCGGCGTGCTCGTGTCAATCACCAACGAGAAGAAAGACAAAGAGGAGGCCGAGAAAGCCGAGCAGAAAGCCGCCGCGGCTCCGCACTATATGGCCGAGGAGGAGCATATCCTCAAACGTCCGACAGAGTTGGAAGCCGATGTGGTTCGTTTCCAGAACAACAAGGAGAAATGGATTGCCTTTATCGGATTGATTGATGGCCGTCCATACGAGATCTTCACCGGTATCGCCGATGATGAGGAGGGCATCTTCTGCCCCAAGAGTGTCACTAAGGGCAAGATTATCAAGGCGGTGGATCCAAGTGGAGCAAAGCGTTATGACTTCCAGTTTATTAACAAGCGCGGCTTCAAGACCACTATAGAGGGGTTGAGCGAGAAGTTCAACCCGGAGTTCTGGAACTATGCCAAACTCATCAGCGGCGTGCTGCGCTATGGCATGCCCATCGAGCAAGTGCTCAAACTCGTCAGTTCACTTGAACTGAACAACGAGTCAATCAACACATGGAAGATGGGCGTGGAGCGCGCCTTGAAGAAGTATCTGCCCAACGGCACCCAAGCCAGCGGCCAGAAGTGTCCTAATTGCGGCAATGAGTCGCTCGTCTATCAGGAGGGTTGTCTCATCTGCACAAGTTGCGGCACATCACGTTGCGGATAGACTAATTAACAGAGCATAATTCACGATTCATTATTATTGTATTACGGTCGGATTGGCGTTAATTGATATATGTCAATATCCGTTTGAGTCTATTATTCAACTTAATAACTCTAATAATGAATTGTGAATTATGAATTATTATTACGAAAATGACAACGCGATTCAGTGTTAATTATGTGACGCGCTGGGGAGAGCAACTCGAACTTTTGTTGCGTCGCCACCATTTGGATGTGATTGTGGAAATGCACCATGTGGGGCGCGGGTGGTGGACGGCTGTCGTTGATACCGATGAACTTGACGGTGTATCACGCTATCATTACCGTGTGTCGACCGCCGGCGCGGTCGCGCGTGTGGAGCAGGGCTGGCATCGATTGCCAAAGTCAACCTCAACAGCCACCCATCTTGTTGATCAATGGGCAGACCTCGCTTCAGCCCCCGTGTCGGCCGTATCCCTCAGTAATGTCATTAACCGTGGTGAACCGCAGGGAGCGCAAGATGCGATTGCATCAGCCGTCACACTACGCCTATTCACGCCGGCTTTACGTCGGGGAGTGTCGATAGCCGTTTGTGGCGAGGTGTCTCCGTTTGGCGCATGGAACCCAAAACGTGCCGCCGTCATGCGGCATGAGAGCGATAATGTGTGGACATTGCCTCTTGACATACCGCCAGGAGCGACGGTATCAACCCGCTTCAAGTTTATTGTGATTGATAATGCCGATTGCGATGTGCTTGAGTGGGAAAGCGGCGACAATCGTTGGCTCAATATTTCGGTCGGCCACGACGAGATGATGATTGTGTCGCATTATTTATCGTTTATTTCACCCTCGTTGCTACGTCCAGGCAGCGATGTGGTGGCACCACTCTACTCGCTTCGCTCCGGTCGCGATGCGGGTTGTGGTGACGTTGGCGACATCTTCAAACTTGTTGACTGGGCTGCAACAATGGGACATCCCGCGATTGAGCTCAGTTGTTTGTCTCATGTAATGGGAGATTCTGCTGTGGATGGCGCTATCGATCCCATCTATCTGGCCCCTACAATGCTGCCAGAGGTTGATGACGCTAATCGGCGACGACTGCTCACGGCACGTGCCATCGACCTCAATCGCGCTGACATTGTTGATGTTGAAGAAGTGAGACGACTTAAGATGGAATGGGCTGCCGCCGCGTTAGAAACTGAGCAGGGGAGTGCTGTGATACGCAGTCGTGATTATAAAAGTTGGGTGAACATTAACTCTGGATGGCTTCAGCCATACGCCACGAGATTGGCCACCCGCAACCGCACTCTTGTACACTACGTCCAATATATGCTCCGTCGACAACTGCGCCAATCGCTTGAACACGCAGAGTCACGTGATGTCTACCTGCTCGTCAACCCGGTTGCGATGCTGCCTGCCGTTCCGCGGCGCATGGCCGTTTCGCTTGAGGCTCATCTTGCCTCTCGTATGCGGGACCTGTAAACAAACGAGTGTTTATTAACGACCGCCAGCAATCTTTGATAAAAAGAGAACTGGCGGTTTTGTCGCAAAAAAACACGTTTGTCGGTTAGTGTTTACATCAAGTAATTGGCCGCGGTGCTGATTGACTCATTGTTGAAGATGCGCTTGATGGTATCGGCAAACAGGCGCGCTATGCTCAGCACGGTGGCCTTAGGGCAGTCGCTGTTATCAAAGGGGATGCTATTAGTGAAGATTATCTCGTCGAGGGCACTCTCCATCACCTTTTGTGAGGCACTCTTGCCGGCATTTTGATCGAAACTCATCACGGCATGTGACGCGATGGCTCGCACACTTGCCGCTCCCGCTTCTTTCATCATGTTGGCGGCCTTACAGATTGTGCCTGCGGTGTCCACAAGGTCATCCACGAGTACGATGTCGCGCCCCTCCACTTCTCCGATAATTGTCATCTTGTCAACAACATTGGCTCGGGAGCGCTGCTTGTGGCAAAGCACGAGCGGCACGTCGAAATATTTCGCGAACGAATTGGCGCGCTTGGCTCCGCCCACGTCAGGCGACGCTATCGTGAGGTTCGGCAGGTTTAACTGCTGCAGGTAAGGGACAAATACGCTGCTGGCATACAAGTGATTGACCGGCACATCAAAGAATCCTTGCAACTGGTCGGCATGCAGATCCATTGTGATGACGCTGTCCACACCGGCGGCGCTAAGCAGGTTCGCAACCAGTTTGGCTGCGATGGAAACACGAGGCTTGTCCTTGCGATCCTGACGAGCCCAGCCAAAGTAGGGGATGACGGCTGTGATGCGAGCTGCCGATGCGCGCTTGGCGGCATCAATCATCAGCAACAATTCCATCAAGTTGTCAGAGTTTGGGAAGGTCGACTGTACCAGAAACACCTCCGCTCCACGAATCGACTCCTCATAGTAGACCTCAAATTCACCATCGGCAAAGTGTGGAATGCGCATGTTACCTAACTCCACACCCAGCTCATTTGCAATCTCTTGTGCCAAGTAAAGACTCTTGGTGCCGGAGAATACCTTGAAATTGCTCATCTCATTGATTTGTTTATTGAGTGAAACCTTTGTGCAAAGGTAATCATTTTCCGGCTATTTTCCATGTAAATCACATGAAAAATTCGAAAAATTATTTAATATAGATTATGGTTTCTTTGGCTATTGTCGCGAACGCTATTTTATCTCCATTGAGAGAATGGCGCCATAGTGGGCCGGCACCGTGACGGGAATAAGACCATCGGCGACGATATTAATCCGTGTGGGCTTGCACTCAGGCTGCAGAAGGTCGGTGGCGATGGCTTCTCCTTCTTTCAGATGCAGGCAATCAATAGCATGGCGTGGAATCCTGACGTTCACTTTTTGTTCATAGTCGCCAAAATTGACTACAATCAGAGCCAACGCTTTGCTCGTAGCATCATGCCTCAGATAAGCATAAAGACTCTTACCATTATCGAGAGTATCATTATTAACCCACATCAAGTCAAACATGGTTCCTCGTTGCAATGCCGCATTGCTATTGCAAACTCGCAGTAGTGTGCGATAGAATGTCCGCAACTCCCGTTGGCTGCGGTTCAAGCCACGCAGATCCCATCGTCCGCCATGGTTCCAGACTCGCAATGTCGGCACGCTCCAATAGTCGAAAATAGTTGTGCGCCCATCGCGACCGCTAAAACCTTCGGCGTCAGTACCAGTCTCACCAAGTTCTTGACCTGCATAGACCATGAACGGGCAATCGCTGATGGTGGCACTCACGATGGCAGCCGGGCGCGCGAGTTCGGCATCACCGGCAAATTGAGGAGAGGCAATGCGCAACTCATCGTGGTTCTCGAGGAAGTTGAGCATATGGCCACGAATGTCGTCAATAGATTGCCAGCAGCCAGTCAAGGCCGAGGCAGGCGCTTCGCCACGGATGATAGCAAACAGTGTGTCATATAACGTCACTTTGTCATACAGATAGTCAAAGCCGCCGTAGTGGATATATGGTCGATAAAGAGTCGGGTCGTAAATTTCGGCGATAAACACGATATTTGGATAATGGTGCTTGACGGCAGCAATTGCCCAATGCCAAAACTCGACCGGCACCATATGCACCATGTCACAACGGAACGCGTCTACACCCTTTTCTGCCCAAAAGAGCAGGATGCCGAGCATCTTGTGCCATGTGGACGGAATTGGCTCAAAGTGGCGGCTGCCATTCCATGGGTCAATGCCATAATTAAGTTTCACCGTCTCATACCAATCATTGCGCGATGGTGAGGCGGTAAAACAATCATTTCCTGTGGCTCGCGCCGGGAACTCATGATAGCGGTTATCGCCGTTGCCCAAGTCAACGTCTGTTGGGTGGAACTCCTCATTAGTTATATAATAGAAATTATTGTGTGGAGAGAAAAACATACCCTTGTCATCGCCGGAACCAAGGTCATGCACTCCAATAGGTGCCGCGTCGCTGTGATACTGGCGAGCCACATGGTTGGGCACAAAGTCCAACACGAGTTGCAACCCGACATGGTGAA
This sequence comes from uncultured Porphyromonadaceae bacterium, assembly GCA_946187345.1. Classification (GTDB taxonomy): domain Bacteria; phylum Bacteroidota; class Bacteroidia; order Bacteroidales; family Muribaculaceae; genus Sodaliphilus. Next base: position 19,413 of record CAMHQD010000002.1, read on the forward strand.
CGCGAGTGACGAAATTCTCAAACTCTCTCATGCGGTTGGGTATGTCTACCGCAAGTTCCGGGCTTATGTCATAATAGTCACGTATGGCGTAGGGCGAGCCGGCTTGCCCCTTCACCACATGAGAGTCGCATGGCTCGATACCGTATTGGCTGAAATCACTGCATGTGGCTTGCTCGATAACGCCTGTTGGCCACACATGTGTCGCGCCAAGGTCTCGCAATTTGGTCAGCAGTCGCTCATCAATGTCATTGAGTTTACCGCAACCGTTCTGCTCAAGCGTGCCGCCTGTGACGCAGTTGGGATTGTCGTTGGTGAACCAACGAGGAAAAAATTGATAGATGATAGGTTTCATTCGAGTTGTTAGAATGATGTGTATTGAGCATCGGGTTTGATAGATGCCAACATTCGTAGGAACTCCAGGGTCGGGTTGGAACCAACTGGAGTGTCGGCTGTATAGGTCGCGTGACCATTCATTGCATCTGTCATTGTGAAAATGAGAGTGCCTGATATGTCATTATCTGATTTCACACGAGAGTATAAGCCGGTGACGGCTGTTGAAAAGGCATCACGTAGCGGTGTGATGTCACTTGCGGGCCCTTCAGTCTGGATATAGTCGAGCATCTTGACGTAAACTATATTACCTTGCGCGCCAATACTGACCATTTTATTATCCCAGCCGTAAATAAGTTCGCCGTTTTCTTGTTGGGGCATTTGTCCGTAAGCACTTCCAAAGTCCGCGATGTATTGCAGCACTTGTTGCGGCGAACTGGAGCGTGCTGCAATCACCGCATTCCAAACGCCAAACAGGTGTGGGTCGGCGGCAACACCGCAGGCTATCGGCCCGTTGATAGTTGAGAGTATTGGCTTCAAGTCCATCTTGCCGATATATTGCTGCTGCTTGAACATATTGAGCATTTGCTGCACTTGTTGCAGGTCGGTGATGTTGTTGCCATGCACGCTCATCATTGCAATCATATCCATAGTGACCGGAATGACCTTGAGAACATCAGCATCGGTGCCGGCCATCACCTTTGTCATGAGCCTCGAATAGTCGCTGTCATCGCGGGCGGTGATTGCGACATCAACAGCAATGCTGTCATTACGAGCCACGCACGATAGAGAAATGTTGTCAATGTCGCTCTCAGTGAACAGTTGTATGACCGGTGCCACGGCCACGGCGCGCGAGTAAGCATCGCTGCCGGCGAGTAACTTGTTCAATGCCGCCGGGGTGATACTTACCGCCGCGAGGCTTACAGTGTTGTCGGCAGCCGTTGATAGAGGTGAGTTGTCATTGGCGAGAGGCTCTCTTTGTCCGGTGAGTATATCGATCGCTTCTTTGCCGAGTGCCTCGTTATTTCCACCGCGAACTGTACGTGCCACAAGTAATGTTTTGTCCTTGATAGCGCACATCAACTGTCCGGTAGTAAGAATTTTCACGTCATTATCAACACTCTTAAAGTCTGTGCCGGTCATCCGCTGTATAGTTGTTGTGGCGTCGTCGGCATTAGACAACGCGACCAGCATCACCGACGCCAACGGGCCTTTGGCCGGCATAAACGCGTAAATGTGGCTTTCAATATTAATGCCCAGTCGCGGCAACTTGGCAAGAACTTGGCAAAGTGGCGAATCGTCGTTCTCGGTCACGATGTCATGCAGCGAGGCGGGCAACTTTAATGAGCCGCCTTCAATGTTTAGATTGTGAAGGATTTCCGGTACATTCACCACGGCCACAGCGGTTGCGTCGGCCGGTATCATGCGTCGCAAGTCTGCGTCGGCATCATTGCAAGACGTCAATATCGCTGCCAATACCATGGCAACAACTGCCAGCACATTGATGCGCTTCAAATATTGTTGTGGGTTCACTGTAATAATTAGAATATAAAACCAATCTTGGCGCAAAGATAATACTTTTCCTTGAATTATAAGCGAAATGTTGCCCGAAATATCACATTCCGGGCAACATAGCAATCAATGATATCCCATTCGATTGATTATTATTGACAATGATGACTGATGAAAAATTGTATTGTGTGTGTTAATCATGTGTTAATCGGTTGCGGTAAGTGTTGAATTTACACGGCACGTTGCACGGTTGTCGGCACCGAGTTGTTGACCATCGCTGTCAGACGGCGTGACTCGTTCATGACGTTCAGCCTGAAAAAATGATAGGCCATCTCGTCTCGTGGTGAGAGCGGTTCGCGACGCTCGATGTGAAGAATTTCATCGCAACACAAAGTGTCGAGCATCAAGTGACGTTCTTGCTCGGTCATGTTGCAAAGCCGTTCAATGGTTCGTGGAGTGATGATGATTGCAGTGTCCATGATTTTAAGCCCTCCGTGGCCTTTAATTGTTTTGTGAAAGCATTTATTGTTTTGACAATGCAAAATTATAGCCATCGGGTGCGATATCATGGCGCTGTATTGTTAATGATTGCAAAATTTCATTTTCTTGCTATCATATATGGTAAATGAAATAATATTGTCGTATTGTGGTATAGATTTTTTTGTTAATTTTGCGGTGTAAACCATCTATATCAAGACTAAAATCATGAACAACGAGATTGAAGATATTCTCCGTGAGTTATATGACCGGCTTGGCGATAGCAGAGAACTGGATATAGAGTTCATGCAGATGCTTGAGCGAGATGCCGACCTCAACGATCTCTATACAGAATGGTGCCAGGCCAATTCCTATCGACCTCGCAATGGTTACCGTGAGTATATTGAGTTGCTTGTTGAACAGCGGGACTCGGTGTGGGACGCGTATAACGAATATGACTCTTAAAATGGTGTCACTGCCGTTTGAGTATGCGTTCGATGGAGCGGCGATCCTCGCGTTCCTTGAGTGACTGCCGTTTGTCATAACTTTTTTTGCCTCTGGCGATTGCAATCACCACTTTGGCGTAACCGCGTTCGTTGATAAACACGCGCAAGGGTACCACGGTGATGCCCGCTTGTTGCGTTGCCTTGATAATGCGCGTCAGTTCCTTGCGTTGCAGTAGCAGTTTGCGGTCGCGATGTGTCGTATGGTTATTGTAAGAGCCGTAAGAGTATTCTGCTATATACATATTCTTTAGCCACAATTCACCATTTTCGGGAAGGCAATAGGTGTCGGTCAAGCCGGCGCGTCCTTGGCGCAGCGACTTGATTTCTGTGCCGGTGAGCACAATGCCGGCAGTGAACGTTTCGAGAATTTCAAAGTCAAACGTCGCGCGGCGATTTTTTATATTGATGTTGCTTGTCGCCATTGGTTTCTATGAGTCGTGTTTATCGTTAAATATTATCTGACGATTAGCATATTGAGCAAGTAGGTCAGTAGTAGGGGCATACCCAACATCAGTGCGGAAGCGATGGTCGCCACCCATGCGGCTCGAGAACCTTTCAGCCCCAGGTAGGCCGTGCCGCGATATGCCACCCATGGCACATACAAAAAGCCCATAATGGCAATCGGCATGAAGTCAGTGGGTAAAATGTTTTGAAAGATGGACACCAATACTAATATGATAAGGTTGTATAGCGCATAGTCGTTGAGGCGGTCAATAGCCACTTTTGTCACAGCCAATTCAGGAAATGATGTTGACAATACTTGCACAGATATAAAGTAAGTGAGGAAGAACGCAAAGAAACTGATTAATGCACGCATCAAGGACTCACTGAGCGTGATAGTGTGGTCATAGGCCAGCATGGGAACGAATGCAGTGATTGCCAGCACTCCCAATAGCGGATAGAATGCCTTGGAAAGCAAGTCTTCGGTGCGGCAATCGCTCATATTAATTGTCTCCCAGCCGTCGCGTGGCGAAACAATCACATGCGTTATGTTCTTCAACATTCCCATTGCGGTGTCTCTGTTATAAAACGAAGTGCAAAATTACAAAATTTTTTAACATGAATACCCATGAATTATCCATTAATTCACAATTTATGATGCATGTCTCACAATTATATTAAAGTTTCGACTGTAAACAGTGTCAAAATGGTTGGAATAACTGAAAGGACTCAAAACAACTTTTATTATTCACATCCATAATTATCGCCGTATGGGGACGATTCATCAGTTTCAGCAGTTTGCGGCCGAAACAGAAGAACCGACCACGTGTTTCGTGGGCGGATTGCGAGGCGGTCTCGCAGGACAGCGTTTATTAGTCTCTAAAGCGCCGTGTGAGGTCACCGTAGTGGTCAATGCGGCGGTCGCGCAGGAACGGCCACCATCGTCTGACGCGCTCGCTACGAGCCATGTCAACGTCAACGACTGCTGTTTGTTCGTTGTCATCGGCATGATAAAGCAGTTCGCCCTGAGGCCCGGCAACAAAACTATTGCCCCAAAAAGTGATGCCGCGGGTCTGCCCTGATGGGTCAGGCTCATGCCCAACGCGGTTGACAGTCACTACTGGCAGGCCGTTGGCCACAGCATGACCACGTTGTACGGTCATCCATGCTTCACACTGCCGCGACTGCTCATCGGGGGCATCACTGCTCTCATAGCCGATTGCGGTGGGATATATAAGCAGTTGCGCTCCCGCTAACGCCATCAATCTGGCTGCCTCTGGATACCACTGATCCCAACAAACCAGTACGCCTAAGCGACCCACCGAAGTGTCTATTGGATTGAATCCCAAGTCGCCGGGAGTGAAATAAAATTTCTCATAATATGCGGGATCATCAGGTATGTGCATCTTGCGGTACTGGCCGGCGATGGAGCCATCACTGTCGATAACAATGGCAGTGTTGTGGTAAAGACCTGCCGCGCGGCGTTCAAACATGGAGGTGACGAGCACAACACCGGCATCGCGTGCGGCCTCACGATAGGCGTTTAGTTCCGGCCCATCAATTATATTAACGGCCAAATTAAAGTTGTTGACGTCTTCCACCTGGCAGAAGTAGAGGCTGTCATGCAATTCCTGTAGCACGACGAGTTGCGCGCCACCTGCGGCACATTCGTTAATTCTTTTTATCAGTCGACTGCGGTTTGCGGTGCTGTCGCCGCTATTGGCTTGTTGTATGATTCCTATTTTCATAAAACTCATAATTCACTGTTAACAATTTGCATCGTGGCGCAATGCAGCGAGCCATGCTGCACAATGAGAGGGCGGCAGTCAATGCCGATTGTCTGTCGTCCGTGAAATGCGGCGCCGATTATTTCAAGCGCTTGCCGGTCACTAACACTCTGTCCATAAGTGGGCACGAGCACTCGCGAGTTTGTCACAAGAAAGTTGGCATACGTGGCCGGCATCGGTAACCCTTCATCGTCAGCCAGACGATCCGGTAGTGGCAGGCGAGTCAAGCGGTATGGTTTGCCATTCACGTCACGGAACGATTGTAATTGTTTCTCCATTAAATCCGTCTGGCATGGAAATGAGCATGGACTGTAAAGAATCTGACCATCGGGCGCGAAACGGGCCAGCGTGTCTATGTGGCCATCAGTGTCGTCACCGGCAATATCACCGGCATCGAGCCATAGCACCTGCCGCGCGCCGAGTCGGTCTTTAAGTTGCGTTTCCAAGCCATTACGGTCAAGCGTCGCGTTGCGGTTAGGAGAGAGCAGACATCGACTCGTTGTCATGATTGTGCCTTGCCCATCACTTTCAATCGAGCCTCCTTCCAATACTAAATCCCTCGCGTTCAGTAAAGGGTGTGGGAGAATATTGCGCTCGGCCAACTCGCTGGATACCAAGTTATCCATGTTGGCGGCAAACTTCATACCCCACGCGTTGAACGTGAAGTCTATCAGTTGAGGGTTGTTATCTATCAAAATGCTAATCGGGCCGTAATCTCGCGTCCAAGTGTCGTTAGTGGGTAGCGCGACGGTTGTGATGAGGTCGCCTACAGGGAAATCGGCTTCGCCATGTTCGGGTACTATGAGTAGCACCCGTTCGCCAGACTCGGTGATAGATTCGATAATCTCCCTATAGCAGTTTTTTACATCCGGCAGTGTTGACGCCCAGTCACTATCGGCATGGGGCCACGTCATTAACACCCCCCACTGAGGAGCCCATTCGGCCGGCATTATTTTTTTCTTATTTATCATTATTGACACGTTTTGCACTACAAAATTAGTCTAATCAGTCCAATCTCACTAACTTTATCTTAAAAAATTTTGTATTTTCACATTTAATTGTTAATTTTGCCGTGAATTGTTAAAAATATCGCTTCTTTTTCCAATGAAACGTTCTACAATTTGGATATTGACAATCGTTATGGTGGTCGCTATCTTGGGACTGCTCGCGGTGCAAATCTTCTATATGGAGAAGATGGTGCAGATGCGCAATGAGCAGTTCGGCGAGATAGTGACCCAATGTATGCACGATGTGTGTGAGATGCTTGAGCAGAACGAAACGAAGTACTATTTAGAGCAAGACCTTCAAGAGGCTGCCAGCGTTTATGGCGGTTCACGCCGTCACTACGCTATCGGGGCAGAGCAGGCTTCTCCCATAGACTCAACATCGGCCAGCGATGTGATTGACGGCATCAAAATCCAGCGTCCTGCCAACTTCAACACACTCAAGAACTTAAACGACAGTTATCAACTGAAACAGGAAATTCTTGTTGAGCAATATATGTATCAACGCTCAATGCTCAACGAGGTTATTCTCACTATCTTAACCCAGAGCAGTGACCGTCCGATTGCCGAAAGAGCCGATTCCGTCACGGTCCGTGAGTACCTCGCCATCGAATTGGAGAGAAGCGGCTTGGCGTTGCCGTTTGAATTTGCCGTGTCAAGGCGCGGCGGCGGCATAGCATACAGCACGGCGTCATACGACTCCATTTGCGCGTCGGGTCTGTCTCCATATACACAAGTGCTTTTCCCCAGTGACCCCACCGGCAAACAGCACTTCCTGAATGTCGTGTTCCCCACAAAAGGGAAGTATATCTTTAGTTCCGTGCGCTACATGATTCCCTCATTGGCATTCACGTTGGTGTTGTTGGCGGTGTTTATTTACACAATTTTCATTGCCTTCCGTCAAAAGCGCCTTAGTGAGATGAAGACTGACTTTATTAACAACATGACGCATGAGTTCAAGACGCCTATTTCATCGCTGTCAATAGCGGCGCAAATGCTTAGCGACAATGCTGTCACCAAGAGTCCGTCAATGCTCAATCATGTTGCGCGTGTGATTACAGAGGAGACCAAGAGGCTGCGCTTTCAGGTCGAGAAACTGTTGCATATGTCGATGTTTGATCGCGACGAGGCCACGATGCGCCTTGAGGAGGAGGATGCCAACGCGTTGGTGGATAGCGTGGTGAGCACGTTCAAACTTAGGGTCGAGAAGTATGGCGGCACAATAGTCACCAACCTTGACGCCGAGGATCCGATAATCAATGTTGATCGTATGCATCTGACCAATGTTGTGTTCAACCTGCTTGATAATGCGGTGAAGTACCGCCGCGAGGATGTGCCTCTCGAACTTTCCATTTCAACCCGCAATCCCGACGATCACACATTAGAGATTGTTGTGGCTGACAATGGCATTGGCATCAAAAAGGAAGATCTCAAGCGTATCTTTGACAAGTTTTATCGGGTTAACACGGGCAATCGCCATGATGTTAAGGGCTTTGGACTCGGCTTGGCCTATGTTTACAAGATGATAAATCTTTTCAAAGGCACAATCCGCGCCGAGAGCGAACTCGGCGTTGGGACGCGCTTCATCATTGTGCTGCCTCTGTACCTCACATAGGCCGATGTCGCGTCCGAAGTTGGAGGTTAATTAAATTTTGTACATTGATGTTTGCTTCCGATAGTTGCGATTTGCGCGTCAATCCACGATAGAATAATCAAACACTAACATAATAAAAGTCAAAAAATGGAAACGAAACTGAGAATTTTACTCTGTGAGGATGACGAGAACTTGGGCACCCTCACTCGCGAATACCTTGAGGATAAGGGCTATCGCGCTGAACTATTTGCTGACGGGGAGGCCGGCTATCGCGCCTTCCTCAAGGGCAAGTATGACATCTGTCTGCTTGACGTGATGATGCCCAAGAAGGACGGATTCCAACTCGCGGCAGACATTCGCGCCGTGAACACTGATGTGCCCATTATTTTCCTTACGGCACGCGCTTTGAAGGAAGACGTTCTCGAGGGCTTCAAGATTGGCGCTGATGATTACATCACCAAGCCGTTCTCAATGGAAGAGCTTGTGTTGCGCATCGAGGCTATCTTGCGCCGTGTCAAAGGCAAGAAGGGCAAGGATGTGACTGTCTATAAGTTGGGCTTGTTCACGTTTGACACTCAACGTCAAGTGCTTTTCACCGCGGACCGAAGTGAGAACCTCACCACCAAGGAGAGCGAACTGCTCAGCCTGCTTTGCGCCCATGCCAACGAGGTGCTCGAGCGCAATTTCGCCCTCAAGACCATCTGGATTGACGACAACTACTTCAACGCCCGCTCGATGGATGTCTATATCACCAAGTTGCGCAAGAAACTGCGCGACGATCCCACCATTGAGATTATCAACATTCACGGCAAAGGCTACAAACTCATTATTCCCGACTCTGAGGCTCCTCAAGAGCAACAGTAAGTATATGCGGCACTCTGCTGATGAAGAAGTTTTTGTTTAGCATATATCAATGGGTAATCGCAGTGCCGGTGCTCGCGGTCATCACCGTCATCACCGCTATAGTGACTATCATTTGGAGCCAATTCAACAATGACGCCGGCGGCTACTATCCGGCGAAATGGTGGTCGCGATGTATGTGTGCGGTGCTGTTGGTTTGTGTTGTGGTCAAGGGCCGCGAGCACATCAAGCATAATGAGCCTTACGTTTTTGCGGCCAACCATCAAGGGGCGTTTGACATTTTCGCGCTTCAAGGTTATTTGGGTCACAACTTCAAGTGGATGATGCGCAAGGGGCTGACGAATATTCCGCTGGTGGGCACGGCGTGCCGTGCGGCGGGATATATCCTTGTGGACACTCATTCGGCTCATGGCATGGCAAACACCATCCAGAATGCTGAGAAGGCATTGCAGCGAGGGCAGTCGCTGATTATTTTTCCTGAAGGCCGTCGCACGGATGACGGTAGCATGGGCGCATTCAAGCCCGGGGCCTTTAAGTTGGCGGCGGAATTTAAGCGTCCTATTGTGCCAATCACGATTGACGGGGCGTACAGGGTGATGTCTCGCACGGCGTATGTTGTGACGCCGGGCAGGATTACAATCACGATCCACGCGCCGATTGAGCCCGGTGCCGAGGGTCACAATATCGATGAGCTCTCGTCGCGTTGTCGCGAGGCGATAGCCTCCGCCATCCCCTCGTAGGTTGTTGTCGCATCATATGTGAGAATAAAGCGAACGAACGTCAACTGATGTGTTATCATCATGTGATGGAAAACAAGGAATTCAACATATTTGAGGTGCTTTCAATTAATCCGGCCACCGGGTTTAAGGCAGCTGATATTATCGCGACACTCAAACGTCGTCGCAATCAGTTTGCCACTAATCCCGCCCGGCGCGCCGAGTTTGACTGGCTCAAGAAAATCATTCCGCAAGTGGAAACTAATCCTGATGCGTTGCTGTCTATCCACGCAGCGGAATATGCGACGTTTCAAAAAAAACGAAGAGAAGCATCACGTCAAGAACTAATTGATGAAGCTGCGATATATGTTGTTGACGGAGTTATTGATAGAGATAATTTGGATTTCCTTGTTTCAAAGTATTCGGTTTTTTCACATGATGAAATTCTCGATACTATCGGTGCTCATCTTCCGGTCAAGGCTCTTGATGACGCCATCATGCGCACAATCGCGAGTCATCTTGTGGTTGTCGGCAAGAAAAACCTATACGAGGTGTTGGAGTTGGATTTCACTTGTGGGCAAGATGAGATTCAACCTCGATTGGATTGTTTTTACAACAAATGGTCTTCTCGCGCGATTAGTCATGAGAAAGAGGCGATGATAACCTTGTTGGGCTACTGCAAGACGGTGCTTGCTGATGCGAGCGCGCGTGCCTGTTATGATAACGCTCTTTTAGAGCCTATGCAACTTGCCGTTGAGCGATTGGCCGGCAGTAGCACAAGAGCAATCACTAAACGCCAAATGGACGCGTTGTTGAGGTTGTGTGATAACGCTGGAGTGCCGCGTGAAGTGGCAATACGCCAGATTATTATTGTCGCGGCAAGGCATCAGGTAGCAGTCGAAAACGTGTCGAAACCGAACTCGCGGTCACAAACTCAATCAGGATTGGACGATGATAGTCAAAGGTGGCAATTATCACTCAACTGCCAAAGATTGCTCAGTGACTTCTTCTTCATTTGATGCGGCTTCTTCATATTATTTCAACGGACTAAGGTTGGTGTTGGATGAGTAATTGCGCCATATTAAATCGTTATAATTATGTCTTGATTCAGGATTATTTTGTAATTTTGCGAAATAAAGAGATCAAATGATAAAGAAGAGTACTCTTGAAAAAATCCTTAGCGAAGGTCTGTCGGAGATTTGGAAATTGCTTTCTCCCGAGGAAAAGCATTTAATCGCCGACCATTTCGCTGTGCATAATTTCAAGAAGAACCAGCTCATATATAGCGAGAAAGATGAGCCACGCAACCTATGGTGCCTGCTTCGCGGCAAGGTAAAGGTGTTTAAGGACGGCTTCGGCGGCCGACCTCAAATTATACGCCTCTACCGGCCGATCCAGTACTTTGGATATCGCGCTTTTTTTGCCGGAGAGCATTACACGTCGAGCGCTGCCGCTTTCGAGCCGTCAACCGTTGGCGCAGTGCCGATGGATGTAGTCAAGCGACTTATTGATGGAAACCGCGGGTTGGCGTGGTTCTTTATCCACGAGTTGAGCAAGCACTTGGGCGGCAGTGACAGCAAAATCGTGTCGCTCACCCAGAAGCATATCCGTGGACGCCTCGCGGAGGCGTTGGTGCTAATGCGCGACAACTATGGATACGAGGAAGACGGAAAGACGTTGCGCATCTACATGGCTCGCGAGGACATCGCCAACCTTAGCAACATGACGACGAGCAATGCCATACGCACGCTTTCGGCCTTTGCTCAAGAGAAGATTATCACAGTGGACGGGCGCCGCATCAAGATTATCGATGAGCAGGCCCTGCGCCACATCAGCAAGTTTGGGTAAATGTTGATAGCACAACAGAAGAGAAAAGAGAATATTGCCGAGTATTTGCTCTATCTGTGGCAGGTAGAGGATATGCTCAGGGCATGCGACCTTGACATGGACCGTGTTGAGGCCGCCTTGGTGTCGCGCTATGACGTGGACGATGCCACGCGGCATGAGATACGCGACTGGTATGAGAACCTTGTGATGATGATGCGCGCGGAGCATCTCAAGGACGGCGGTCATCTGCAGATTTGCAAGAACGTTCTCATTCGCCTCAATGACTTGCACTCACAACTTCTTCATGAGAGTGACCGCTTTGCGCAGTATAGCGCCGCTTTTTACAGCGCGCTGCCATTCATTGTGGAACTGCGGGCCAAAGCCGGCGACGCGGCGGCCCCCGAATTGGAAACGTGCTTCAATCTGCTCTACGGCGTGATGATGCTCCGATTGCAAGGCAAGTCCGTGAGTGAATCGACTCAAAAGGCTGTCACAACAGTGAGTTACTTTATTGGTATGTTGGCTGCCTATTTCAAGAAGGACGAAGAGAAACCACTATTTGAGCCTGATGCAGATGAATAACCCGTTAATTCTGATAACCGGTGCAGCCGGGCAACTCGGTACAGAACTGCAAACGGCCCTGCGCGGTCGCGATGTGGTGGCTATTGATGCGGCAGACTTGGACTTGACAGACGACGCTGCCGTGGCTGCGTTTTTTGCTAAGCGTCGTTTTGATATTGTGGTGAATTGCGCCGCCTTCACCGCAGTTGATGCTGCCGAAGCGCCCGCCAACCGCGATATTTGCGAGGCAATCAACCACCATGCCGTGGCAACCCTTGCCGAGTGCTGCAAAGTTCAAGGCGCGCGTCTGGTGCACATTTCAACCGACTACGTGTTTGACGGCAACGCCTGTCGGCCATACCGCGAAGACGACACTCCCGGGCCGCAGAGCGTATATGGCTCGACCAAGTTGGCCGGAGAGCGCGCGGCACTTTCAATATTGTGTGATGATGCATTGGTGATACGCACCGGGTGGCTCTATTCGCCACACGGCAACAACTTCGTCAAGACAATGCTACGCTTGGCTATCGAGCGCGACGAACTGCGCGTGGTCGTTGACCAGGTGGGCACGCCGACAAGTGCCGCGACACTCGCCGCGGCGATAGCCACGATTATTGATTGCGGCCATTGGCAAGGTGGCATTTACCACTATAGCAACGAGGGTGTTGCCTCGTGGTATGACTTGGCGGTTGCCACTCTCGAGGCTGCCGGTCGCCGTTGCCACGTGACACCCATTGCCACCGCAGAGTTCCCGACAGCGGCATCCAGACCGTCATATAGTGTGCTGGACAAACATAAGATACGCGATACTTTCGGAGTGGAAACACCTCATTGGCACGCGGCTCTTGTTGATGTGATAAAGGCAGTTCGATAAACGACTAACGACTAACGACTAATGAGTAACTTAGATAACGAGATAACTAAACGGCGCACATTCGCGATCATTTCGCACCCCGATGCCGGCAAGACGACGCTCACCGAGAAGCTGCTGCTTTTTGGAGGGGCAATTCATGTCGCCGGAGCCGTGAAGAGCAATAAAATCCGCAAGACCGCCACCAGCGACTGGATGGATATCGAGAAACAACGTGGTATCTCGGTGGCTACCAGCGTGATGGGATTTAACTACGGCGACTACAAGATTAATATCCTCGACACCCCCGGACATCAAGACTTCGCCGAAGACACCTACCGTACTCTCACGGCCGTTGATAGCGTGATTATTGTTGTGGATGTGGCTAAAGGAGTAGAGACGCAGACTCGCAAACTGATGGAGGTGTGCCGCATGCGCAACACGCCGGTTATTATCTTTGTCAATAAACTGGACCGCGAGGGACGTGATCCGTTTGATATTCTCGATGAGTTGGAGAAGGAGTTGCAGATTGCCGTGCGGCCTCTCACATGGCCCATCAGCATGGGCGCGTCTTTCAAAGGAGTATATAATATCTTGGATCGTGGCTTGGATTTGTTCACTCCCGACAAGCAGCACGTGACCGAGCGCGTGGCTGTCACTGACATCAACGACCCTGTGATTGACGCGACAGTGGGGGAGCGCGATGCCGAGCGATTGCGTGCCGACGTCGAGTTGATTGATGGAGTCTATCCGGAGTTTGATGAGCAAGAATATCTGGCCGCCCATGTGGCGCCGGTGTTCTTTGGCAGCGCGCTGAACACATTCGGCGTGAAGGAGTTGTTGGACTGCTTTGTGCGCATCGCTCCGTCGCCGCGGCCAGTGACGGCGGTAGAGCGCGTTGTGCAACCGCAGGAAGAAAAGTTCACCGGCTTTGTGTTCAAGATTCACGCCAATATGGACCCGAACCACCGCTCTTGCATCGCGTTTGTCAAAGTGTGCAGCGGCGTGTTTCACCGCAACGCGCTCTACACCCACGTGCGCAGCGGCAAGACATATAAGTTCTCGGCTCCGACAGCGTTTATGGCACAAAAGAAGGAAATCATCGATGATGTTTATCCCGGCGACATTGTGGGCCTGCCGGACAACGGTATCTTCAAGATTGGCGACACGCTCACAGAGGGCGAGGTGCTTCACTTCCGCGGTCTGCCCAGTTTCTCACCTGAGATGTTCAAGTATATCGAGAACAACGACCCGATGAAGGCAAAACAACTCAATCGAGGTGTGGAGCAGTTGATGGATGAAGGCGTGGCCCAACTGTTCACAAATCAGTTCAACGGGCGTAAAATCATCGGCACTGTGGGACAGTTACAGTTTGAAGTAATACAGTACCGCCTCTTGCATGAATACGGCGCACAGTGCCGATGGGAGCCCATCAGCCTCTATAAAGCGTGCTGGATTCAGAGCGACGATGAGGAGGAACTCACCCAGTTCAAACGACGCAAGCAGCAATTTATGGCGCTTGACCGAGAGGGACGCGATGTGTTCCTGGCCGATTCGTCCTATGTGCTACAGATGGCGCAGCACGACTTCCCGGCCATCCGTTTCCACTTTACCTCCGAGTTTTAAACTTGTATAAGGACACAATTCATTGTGTCTTCTTATCAATTCAATATTATTATGAATCATCAAGCAACTTTAAAGAAATTATATGTCACTCTCACAGGCGTTGAGCCTACCGCGGTGACTATGATGCCGCGCAGCGGCAGCAACCGTACCTATTACCGCATCGAGGGGCCGCGACCGCTCGTGGGGGCCGTCGGTGTCGACCGGCGCGAGAATGAGGCCTTCATCTACATGAGCCGACACTTCAAGAGCAAAGGGCTACCCGTGCCGGCCGTTCTCGCCGAGAGCGATGACCATATGGCATACTTGCAGGAAGACCTCGGTAATGACATTCTATTCTCATGCATTGAGAAGAGCACCATCACACGATCCTTCAACGAGCATGACCGCCTACTCCTCTCGCGTACCATCAGAATGCTCTGCCGCGTCCAGTTTGAGGGAGCGCGAGGATTTGACTTCAACCGATGCTATCCGTCACCGGCTTTTGACCGACGCATGGTAATGTGGGACCTCAACTACTTCAAATACTGCTTCCTCAAGGCAACAGGACTCGAGTTCGACGAGAGTCGGCTCGAAGACGATTTTGACCGCCTTGCTGATGTCTTGTTAGCCAACAATACCGACACATTCATGTATCGCGACTTCCAGGCACGCAACGTTATGATTGTCAACGACCAACCGTGGTTTATCGACTTCCAGGGAGGACGCAAAGGACCATTCTATTACGACGTCGCGTCATTCCTCTGGCAGGCACGCGCACGTTACACTAAGAGCCTGCGTGCCGAACTCATCGGCGAATATCTTAATGAGTTGTCACGCTATGCCAGTATCGAACGCACCCATTTCGAGTCGCAGTTGCGATACTTCGTCTTGTTCCGCACCCTGCAGGTCCTCGGCGCTTACGGTTTCCGCGGCTACTTTGAGAAGAAACCGCACTTCCTCAAAAGCGTTCCCGCGGCAATCGAGAATATGAGTGATATGCTTCGCGAGACGCCCTTCCTCGAGTTCCCATATCTCAACGAGGTGCTTTCCCGCATGGTCACACTACCGCAATTCACAGCCGCCATCAAGCAGCCACTAACCGTCACCGTCACCAGTTTCCCGTTCAAAAAGGGCTATCCCATTGACACTTCCGGCAACGGAGGCGGGTTCGTCTTCGACTGTCGTGCTATCGACAATCCCGGCAAGTATGATCGTTACAAGCCCATGACAGGCGTCAATCCCGAAGTCATCAAATACCTCGAAAATAATGGCGAGATTCTCAAGTTTCTCGATCACGCCTACGCCCTCGTCGATGCCAGCGTGCAGCGATACATCGACCGCAAGTTCACAAACCTCATGGTCTCCTTCGGCTGCACCGGTGGACAGCACCGCTCAGTCTACTGTGCAGAGCATATGGCGCGACATCTAAATGAGAAATTCAACGTTCATGTTGTGCTTACTCACAGCCAGACACCAAACTTTGAAGAACTCGAAGACCGCGAACTACTTCCAAAAGCCCCTCTATGAAAGCCATGATATTCGCTGCCGGACTCGGCACACGACTCCGGCCTCTAACCGATGACCGGCCTAAAGCGCTTGTCGAGGTCGCCGGCAAAACACTCCTTCAACGCGCCATCGACAGCCTCGTCGCCGCCGGATGCACCACCATTGTCGTCAACGTTCACCACTTCGCGCACAAAGTTATCGCCGCCATCAGCGATATCAATCCGCCCGATGTTGACATCCTCGTCAGCGACGAGAGCGACCTGCTTCTCGACACCGGCGGCGGCGTCCTCGCCGCACGGCCACTCCTCAAAGGTGACGAGCCTATACTCATCCACAATGTTGATATTATCACTCGAGACCTCGACCTCAAGGCTATCGTCACCTCACACGTCACCAATCATGCCCTCGCCACACTACTTGTCAAGAAGCGAGACACGCGGCGCTACTTCCTATTTGATGATAATATGAGCCTCCGAGGATGGGAAAACACCGCAACCGGAGCCTTCAAACCGGATGACATGAATGCCTCGAGCGCTATAATGCTTCATCATAGGGCTTTCGGTGGCATTCATGTCATCTCGCCGGCCATATTTGACTATCTCCAGGATTACGCCCACATCCACGGACCGGTCTTTTCCATCACAGACTTTTACATCGACAACTGTCGCCGCTGTGACATACGCGCATACCAACAAATAACTCCATACCAATGGCTCGACGTCGGCAAACCAGACACCCTCAACCAAGCCATTAACCTCCTTAAAGAAAACAACTAAATACAATCATTAATAATTATCATTTGTCGTTTTCTGCAAGACTGACTGATGACACTACTTCAGGTCGACGACAGTGATGCCGGCACCGCCCAGGCGGACATCCTCGTCGCGGTAGCGTGCAACACCGAACACCGCGCCGAGGTAGTTGCGTATAACTTCACGCAGGATGCCATTTCCGGTGCCATGAAGAATTCGGACGCGTTTGGCCGCAAACTGCACCGCATCGTCAATGAAGTATGTCACTGCCTGCAACGCCTCGTCGGCCCTCATGCCGCGAACATCAATCTCCGGCTTGAACGCCAACTGGCGGGCTCGGATGTCTTCTAATGTGGCGCGCGACACAGACGAGTGATGATCCTGATCCTCGGCTTTGCGCTTAGTGCGTTCCACACGAGACGCCTCAATGCGAAGTCTCATTGAGCCTACTGTTATCGTAACATACTTCTCATCGGCACTGACAACGGTGCCGATACTGTTTCCGCCTTTAAGGATGACGGTATCGCCAGGATGAAGCCCTCGGTCGGTGTTGCCAGCCGCAAGCGTCGGTTTTGCTTTCTTCGATTTCTTTGGTTTAGTGGCCGGGCGAAGAGGCTCAAGAGGCAACTGCGGCATCTGCCCGGCATCTTCATCGCCAAGCCGACGTTTGAAATCTTCGAGTTCACGGCGTGCTTCACGAGTGCGCTCACGCTCCGCCTGCATCTCTTTAATCTCCTTAATAGTGCGCTCCACTTGTGCGTTGCTACGTTGAAGCAACTCTCGTGCCTCGGCGCGAGCCTCACTCAATATCTGACGTTGCTGCGCCGCGAGATCACGCAGGCGACTGTTATACTGCTCCGCAATCGCGTCAATCTCCTTCTCCTTCAATCGAATCTCATGACGTTTCGTTTCCCAATATTTACGGTCGCGAACAATATCAAGCAAGTAGCGATCCATATTGATGTAGTCGCTGCCCACAATCTGTGACGCATCATCAAGCACATCAGACGGCAATCCGATGCCGCGTGCTATCTCGATGGCAAACGAACTGCCGGGGTAACCAACTTGCAACTGAAATAATGGTCTCATCTGCCGCCTATCATAGAGCATCGCACCATTCACAAGGCCTTCAGTCTCATCTGCCAACTGTTTGAGATTATGATAATGAGTGGTGATCACTCCAATCACGCCAGCGGCAGCCAATCGAGTGAGTATCGCTTGAGCAATCGCCGCGCCAATCTGCGGTTCCGTGCCGCTGCCAAACTCGTCAATCAGCGCCAACGTGTGGGCGTCACCACGCTCAAGCAGCAACTTCATGTTGCTCAGATGCGAACTATATGTACTCAAGTCGTTCTCCATACTCTGCTGGTCACCAATATCGATAAAGATGCCGGCAAACGTGCCAATGTGACTATTAGAATGTAAAGGCGGCAGAACTCCGCATTGAGTCATATATTGAATGATACCCACAGTTTTCAAGCACACGCTCTTTCCGCCCGCGTTTGGACCGCTGATCACAATAATGCGCTGTTTGCCGTCGAGATTGATGTTCAGCGGCACGACTTCCTTACCCTGTTGGCGTAGCGATAGCAACAACGCCGGATGCACGGCATGATACCACTCGGCCATCGGCTCGGCATGCACCGTCGGCATCTGACCGTCAATAGCAATGGCGAAGCGTGCCTTTGCCCTTATAAAGTCAAGACGGGCGAGAGTGTCAAGATTGTCAAGCATCGCCGGCATATGCGGACGCAGCAGGTCGGCGAGTTCAGTGAGGATGCGGACAACCTCACGGTCGATCTCGGCCTCTGTCTCACGGATGCGGTTATTCGCCTCCACAATCTCTTCCGGCTCGATAAAGACCGTCTTGCCTGTCGCGCTCTCATCATGTACAATGCCGCGAACACGACGTTTGTTGGCCGCGGCGACAGGCAACACGAGGCGCCCGTCGCGCATCGCGGGTTGCGCGTCACTGTCAAGTGCTCCAATGTTCTTTGCCTGTGCGATGACACGTCGCATCAGGCCGGCTATGCTGGCCATAGTGTGGGCAAGGGTCGCACGCAACTGTTGCAACAACGGAGACGCGCTGTCACGCACATTGCCCTGGCGGTCAATGACTCTCCCAATGGCTGAGCGAGCCTCATCAATCGGATCGAGGCGACTGACAAGCAGCCGAAGACGCGTTGCGACAGGGCGTGATGCGTCACCGTCGTCACGGCGGAAGAATGATATTATCTGCTCAATCATCGCCAACTGCCGTTGAAGCTTGCTCAAATGATCGGCGTTCAGCATCGTGCCGGGCGCGGCAATGCTCTTTAGAGGCTCGCGCAAGTCAAACAGACAATCAAACGGCAAATCCCTGCCACCGGTCTCGATGGCGAGCATTTCCGCAGTCTGCTCAAGGTGTCGGACTATTGTCTCATAGTCACTCGAGAACTTCATCTGTCGGCAACAGTCCGCGCCCATCGTGCTCGAACAGTGTGACAGCAGTTCGCGCCTAACGACATCAAAGCCTATTTTATTCTCAAAAGAATCCGGATAAATCATGAAGAATATTTTTGCAAAATTATAAAAAAGTTCCTACATTCGTCATCTTTTAGCAACGGAATGTTTCCGAAATCCGATTTTATTGCTTACCTTTGCATTTGTATATGCAGAATAAGACGACGATGAGCGGAGCAAACTATTTCCGATTTGCGTGCGTGCTCCTTTTGTGGTGCGCGTTGGTCTATCTTCTATTGACGCGAGTGGAGCGCATCACGGCGATGACGCTTTTCACTATTGTGGCCAGCGGCATCATTGTGTTTGTACCGCTCTACAAGAAATATGTGCTCAACAAGGACGATAAGCAAGACAATGAGCGACGATAACTTTACATTAGAACACTGCCCGTTGCTGGCGACAATCGATAGCCCCACGGACTTGAAAAAACTGTCGGTGGAGCAACTGCCACAGGTATGCTCCGAGTTGCGGCGGTTCATAATTCATCATCTATCAGTCAACCCGGGACATTTCGCATCGAGCATGGGGGCCGTGGAGATTGTCGTGGCACTGCACTATGTGTTCAACACTCCGGATGACCGCATCGTGTGGGACGTTGGGCACCAGGCCTACGCCCACAAGATACTGACAGGACGACGTGACTTGTTCAAGACCAACCGCAAGATGGGCGGGCTAAGCGGATTCCCGATACCTACAGAGAGCGAGTATGATACCTTTACCGCAGGCCATGCCAGCAACAGCATTAGCGCGGCACTCGGTATGGCCATCGCAGACCGCTTGCAGGGTAACACTGACCGCAAGGTCGTCGCGGTAATCGGTGATGCCAGCATTGGAGGCGGTCTCGCGTTTGAGGGTGTCAATAACGTCTCCAATAATCCCAATGACCTCCTCATCATCTTGAATGATAACGATATGTCCATTGATGAGAGAGTGGGTGGCCTGGGCGAATATATGTCCCACATGACCACAAGTAAGAGTTATAATAACCTGCGTTACAAGACTTATAACTTTCTCAAACGTCACAAAATCATCAATGACGACCGCAAGGGATTGATATTGCGTTTCAGCAATTCACTGAAGTCTCTGCTCACCGGACAGCAGAACATCTTTGAGGGCTTGAATATAAGATATTTTGGTCCATACGATGGTCATGATGTAGTCAAGTTGGTAAAAACGCTCCGTGACATTAAGGATATGCGAGGGCCACGTTTGCTGCACCTTCACACCATTAAAGGCAAGGGATATCCAGCAGCCGAGGCCGACCCGACCACTTGGCATGCCCCGGGGCGATATGATGAAGCCACTGGCGAGCGCGTGAAAGAGGATAACACCGGTAAACCTCCAAAATTCCAAACAGTGATGGGCGAGACGCTCATTGAGTTGGCGCGTGACAATGAGCGGATTGTGGCCATTACCGCAGCCATGCCAGGTGGCACAGGCGTTGACATAATGCAAAAGGAGATGCCGGAACGCACATTTGATGTGGGTATCAGCGAGGGGCACGCGGTGACGTTCGCAGGCGGATTGGCAAAGGAAGGATTGCATCCCTTCTGTTGCATCTATAGTTCGTTTCTGCAACGTGGATATGACCAAATCATTCACGATGTGGCGGTACTGCGGCTGCCCGTGACTTTCTGTATTGATCGTGGCGGCCTGGTGGGCGAGGACGGAGTGACTCACCATGGCTTGTTTGATATGGCCTATCTGCGGCCTGTGCCGGGCTTGACGTTGTGCGCTCCGCGCAATGAGCACCAGTTGCGCCGCATGATGTACACAGCCCAACTTGACGGACAAGGTCCTTGGGCAATCCGTTATCCCCGTGGCCGCGGATCGCAAGTGGATTGGCGTTGTCCATTGGAACCTATCCCTGTGGGTCGGGGTGAGTGCCTGCATCGGGGCGGACGTGTCGCGGTGCTATCAATAGGTGCAATCGCGTCTCAAGTGACAAAGGCATTGGAATTGCTGCAAACATCCGGTATCGATGCCGGTCACTATGATATGATATTTCTAAAGCCACTTGACGACAATTTGCTGGCTCAAGTCGCGAATGACTATCAAGCTGTTGTAACCGTCGAAGATGGGACTACCACCGGAGGACTCGGATCGGCGGTTGCTGAGTGGATGACGGCACGTGGAATAACAATGCCGGTGACACGCTTGGGCGTTAGCGATATGTTTGTGCATCAAGGTACTCCGGAACAATTATACGCTCTCTGTGGTATTGATGCCGCGTCAATAGCCGAAACTGTTAAGATGTTAGACCTTAGATGTTAGTTTGGCTACCGTGATATCCCAAAACAACTCTCTACTCTATATAATCTATTCTCTCTACTCTCACTCAAGATGAAAATCGTGATTGCAGGAGCCGGGCAGGTCGGCTCACACTTGGCCAAAATGCTCAGCGATGAGGAGCAGGATATTGTTGTCATTGACCGCGATGAGCGCAACCTTGCCGCGTTGGATAACTACAACCTAATGACCGTTAGAGGCAGCGCGGTTTCCTTCAACGACTTGAAGGGAGCCGGTGTGTCGGGTTGCGACCTGTTTGTTGCCGTCACACCCTATGAGACCCGCAACATTATGGCGTGCTCCATCGCACGCAGTATGGGAGCGCGCCACACGGTATCGAGAATTGAGAATTCGGAGTTGATGGCCCCGAGACACAAGGAATACTTTAATGCCATTGGAGTAAATGATTTGATTTACCCTGACTATGTGGCAAGCGAGGAAATGGCAAACGCGATGCGTCGCACGTGGGTAAGAAATTGGTTTGAACTATTTGACGGCCAACTGATAGTGGTTGGTGTTAAATTGCGAGCAAACGCTTCGTTGGTGGGTAAACGACTGAGGGATCTGAGCGATGTGTCTTCGTTTATGCATGTGTGTGCCATCAAGCGTAATCGTGAGATCATTATCCCCCGTGGCAGCGATATGATTATCGTGAACGATATCGCTTATATTGCCACAACCCGCGATCATATCGAAGAAGTGGTCGATGTGTGCGGCAAGGTGAACATCGGCGTGGAGAAGGTGATGGTGATGGGAGGCGGGCCGATGACGGCGCAATTACTGTCAATGGTTGGTTCACGTTACCGCGTCAAGGTTATTGAGCCTGACTATGCCCGTTGTGAGTCGCTCGCCGAGGCATTCCCAAATTCTTCAATCGTCAACGGCGACGCTCGTGATACCGATTTACTTGAAGAAGAGGGGATTGGAGACTATGACGTGTTTGTTGCTCTCACCGACAGCAGTGAAGCCAATATTTTGGGCTGCATGATGGCAAAAGAACATGGAGTGCGCAAGACTATTGCAGATGTTGAGAACTTGCAGTATATCAACGAGGCCGAACTGCTGAATATCGGCACGATTATCAACAAGAAACTCATTGCCTCAAGTCGCATCGTGCAACTTATGCTTGATGCCGATACAAGCAATGCTAAGTGCCTTGCCCTGGCCGACGCCGAGGTCGCTGAAATTGTAATAAAGGACGGCTGGAGCAGTACGCGCAAGGCCGTAAAGAACTTGAGCCTACCCGATGAGTTGACGATTGCCGGCATGGTGCGCCATGGGCAAGGTTTGTTGGTGAATGGTGATACAGTGTTGCAATCGGGAGACCATGTTGTGGTGTTCTGCCTTTCGGGTAGTCTGCACAAGTTGGAGAAATCCTTCAAATGAATATTTTATAAATGAAACTCATTAACTTGCCGGTGGTCCTCAGAGTGCAGGGATGGCTGTTGCTGATTGAGGCGACATTCATGCTCGCGCCAATCGCTGTCTCGTGTTACTACCACGAGTGGCCCACTGCTATATGCTTCACTTATGCAACGCTGCTCACCATCATTGCCGGCTTGATGATGGCACGCTGGCTTCGCCCCTCTCCAGGCACTTCGATGCGCCGCCGTGAGGGAGTGTTGCTGACAGCCATCATTTGGGTGTTTTTCTCGTTCTTCGGGATGTTACCGTTGCTATTCACCGGCACAGTTGATAATGTTACAGATGCCTTTTTTGAGACCATGAGCGGCTTCACGACAACAGGGTCGAGCATCATCGCCGATGTGGAGACTCTGCCTCGTGGAGTGCTGTTTTGGAGGTCAATGATGCAATGGATTGGCGGCATGGGAATCATCTTGTTCACACTGGCTGTGCTACCAATGCTAAACCAGAAAGGTGGTATCGCATTGTTCAATGCCGAGGTCACAGGTATCACTCATGAAAGACTCAGGCCCCGTGTGAGCCAAACAGCAAAGGATTTGTGGCTGATTTATATTATTCTCACTATCACAATGACGGCACTTTTGGTCAAACCGATGGGGTGGTATGACGCGGTGTCTCACGCTATGACAACGATGGCTACCGGTGGCTTTTCAACCAAAAACGCAGGTTTGCACTTCTGGAATAGTTATTATGTGTATGGGGTCGCTATAGTGTTCATGTTTCTGGGCGGAATTAATTTCTCGCTGATATATAATGCGTCACGCGGCCGTTTTGATCGTGTGCGCAGTAATGATACATTCCGTTTCTATTGCTTCTTCACACTTTTAGTGGCGGTAGTGATATTCATTAATATGTGTGTGGAGGGCTACGCGTCAAGCGACGGCGACAGGGCTGTGTTCGCGCTGTTCGATACTGTGGCGGCCATCACGAGCACCGGTTTAAGCACTATTGATTATGAGACGCGTGGCGAGTTCATCGCAATGATACTACTTGTTGTCATCTTTTTTGGTGGCATGGCTGGTTCGACCAGTGGTGGCGCCAAGATTGATCGCTTCATTGTGCTCCTAAAAAACACGTTAAATGAATTTTACCGCGTGCTACACCCCAATGCGGTGAAAACTGTGCGTATAAATGGCCGCGCCCTTGCTCACACTCTTGTCGCAAAGGTGATCGCGTTTCTGGCAATTTATGTCATGGTCACGATAATCGCCGCATTGGTGCTCACGCTATATGAGTTGCCAATTGTTGACTCGCTCTACACATCGTTGGCGATGGTAAGCAACTACGGTTTGGGCTATGGTGCGACTGCTGTGCCAGGGGGCTTCGCCGCGCTGCCTGTGGCGGCCAAGTGGATGCTTGCCGTCGAGATGCTTGTCGGACGCCTTGAACTGTTCACTGTCTTGGTGATTTTCACACCGGCATTCTGGCGCAAAGACTGACAACAATGCCGTCCGTGGACAAAGACTTAAAAAGTGAACTCTCCCAGGCCCTGACGTGTTACAACAGGTTCATCGCCGGTGCAGTCAACTACGGTGCTTGGTATCAATGCTCCACGTCCCGCATCGATGACTATGTCGACTGAACTATCGTAGGTCTCGGCGATGAGCGAAGGCTCGCAACGATAGTCATCGTCCGGACCCTGAACGCTTGTTGTTAGAATCGGGTTGCCAAGAGCCTCTTCTATGGCAAGAGCAATTTTGTTGTCAGGGATGCGGATTCCCACGCTGCGGCGACCCTTGAAGGCTTTAGGCAGTTTGCTCAACGCTGTGAAGATGAATGTGTATGGTCCTGGCAAAAATTGTTTCATCATTCGGAATTGGACATTGTCAAACTTGGCGTATTGCGCTACTTCACTAATATCTGAACAGATGATTGACAAATTTGTTTTAGCGGACTTCATATCCTTCAAAGCGCAGATGCGTTCGATGGCACTGTTGTTCATCGCGTCACAACCAAGAGCGTAGATGGTGTCCGTGGGATAAATGATAATGCCACCATCAGCAAGACAACGTGCGGCGGCATCGATGTGACGCCGGTTGATGTTGTTCTCGAGAATTTCCAGAATTTCCATTTTAGTTATTATTTAGCAACCACAAGTTGGTCGCATATGTGACTTCGTTAGTTATTGGGGATTATTATGGTTGTTGAGATGTCGGTTGCCGATGCGTATTTTGTCAGTAGACGTGCGGTGAGAGCCATAGCCTCGTCAAGAGGCATCTCCGGTCCGAAAGCATTGATACAGATGAGCACACGATGAGTGTCAAGAGTGAAGCACGTGCGTTGCTCATCACTTGTGGGAGTCGCGATGCCACCTATGGCATCACGCCAGACCGGCATTCCAGCGATATTTAATTCACCACGACCGATACCGTGATAGACATCTGTCTCACGGCCAACGCCCATTGTGAGCGTGTCACCGGAAATTTTATCCGCATCAAGTCCACTGATAGGATAACCGCTTGTCATCGACACAAGGTTGACCAGATCGACGAGGGCCGTCAAACGGTATAACCCCAATCCGCGGATTATTCGCCGGCAAAGTTGCTCACTGGCCACTCTGTATCGCCCGGGGTCTTTGCCCAAAGCCCGATATAGGCGTCGCGTTGCGGCGATAGCGGGCCGTTGGTTCACCTGCAGTAACTCATAAGATGCTTTAACACAAGCGGCTTCTTGCTCGATTTCAGACCATAACTCGTCATTAGTAGGGGAGTTGCGGACGGTCGCAGTCACTACACCTATCTGAACATCAAGGCAACGGGATGTTATCCCTGTTTCTATGATGAAGTTCATTCCAATAACAATAATATCATTTGCGTAGGCGGCGAGCCAAATCAAATAGTTCCTGTGAGAGGTGGCAATATCCGCCTGGATTCTTGTCAAGATAATCTTGATGGCGCTCGTCGGCCGCGACAAAATTGCGTAACGGTTCAACCTCTACAACGATGGGACGATTATATCGTGCAGCGGTCTCATCAATCTTACGCTGAATAATTTCAAGGTCACTCGGGTCTATATAATAGATGCCTGTGCGGTAGCGCGTTCCCTCGTCCTCCCCCTGTTTATTGACGCTTGTCGGATCAATGGCTATCATAAAAATCCCCAATAACGAGTCAAGGCCAATTACCATAGGATTGTAGACGACGCGTACAGTTTCGGCATAGCCGGTCGCGTCAGTGTAAACTTCCTCATAAGTGGGGGCAATGATGTCGGAGTTGCCATTGGCGAAGCCGGTCGTTGTGTCAACGACTCCATCCAGTTGTTTCATCAGATGCTCAACGCCCCAAAAGCATCCTCCGGCAAGATAAATCTCTTTCATATTTGATGATTGTGAATAATGATTTGTAATTAATCTTGCATTATTCATGATGATATGGCTCGTTGTTAAGAATTGTGAACGCACGATATAATTGTTCAATGAAGATTAGCCTTACCATCTCGTGGTTGAATGTCATGCGGCTGAGTGACAGTTGACTGTCGGCACGGTCGTAAAGTGCTTGAGAGAAGCCGTATGGTCCACCTATAACAAAAACGAGACGCCGCAGGCCGCTCGCCATGCGTTTCTGGAGTTGTGTGGCGAATTCGGTGCTGGTTGGCTGCCGGCCACGCTCATCAAGCAGAACAACACGATCGCCAGCCTCTATGACTCGCAAGATGCGTTCACATTCGGCTACTTTCTGTTGGTCGCGGCTCATATTGCGATTATCCTTGATGTCTGCAATGATGTGCACATCCACTTGCGCATAATGCTTCAATCGTGATAAGTAGTTGTCAATACACGACTTAACGGCTATATTGGCAGTCCGACCGACGGCAATAAGGAAAAATTTCATTAATTCACTAAATTTGGTGCTGCAAATTTAGTGATATTTCGGAAAAATTGCACTAACTTTGCAGAAAATTTGAACAAACTTTTTCTGAAAGTTACTATATTGCTATGAAAACTCGAGACGAACTAATTGACGCTCTCATTGACCTCGCTTTTGCCGAAGACATCGGTGATGGCGATGCCACTACATTGTGTTGCATACCGGCAGATGCTATAGGTCGCCAACGATTGATTATCAAGGAAGAAGGCGTGCTGGCTGGCGTTGAGATAGCCAAGCGTGTTTTTAAACGTTTTGATCCCGATCTCCACTGCGAAGTGTTTATAACTGACGGTGCACGGGTCAAGCCCGGTGACATCGCTTTTGTGGTCACCGGTCGCGTCCGCTCATTGCTGCAGACAGAACGCTTGATGCTCAACATCATGCAGCGCATGAGTGGTGTGGCGACAACAACAGCGCGCTATCAAGCACGGCTTGAAGGATTAAAGACCCTTGTGCTTGACACCCGCAAGACCACGCCCGGAATGCGATTGCTTGAGAAAGAGGCTGTCGCCATTGGTGGCGGGCACAATCATCGTATCGGCTTGTTTGATATGATTTTGCTCAAGGATAATCATGTCGATTTTGCCGGTGGCATTGTGCCGGCAATCGAAGCCGCACATAGTTGGTGTCACGATAATCGCAAGAACTTGAAGATTGAGATTGAAGTGCGCGACTTCGATGAGTTACAGCAGGTTCTCAATCATGGAGGTGTTGACCGCGTCATGCTCGACAATTTCACTGTTGAGGACACTCGTCGTGCTGTTGAACTGATAGCAGGACGGGTTGAGACTGAATCGAGCGGTGGCATTACTATAGACACCTTGCGTGACTATGGTGAGTGTGGAGTTGACTATATTAGCGTTGGCGCGCTAACTCACTCTGTCAAATCATTAGATATGAGTTTTAAGGCATTTTAAGCCCAATCCTATTCTTTAACCGTTTTTGAAATCGCATTGCGTTATGGTACTTCAACGCATTCAAACTGTTTACCTACTACTTGCGGCTACGCTGATGGCATTGCTCTTATTTTTGCCATCCGGCTCAAGTATTATCAACAACGCTTTCAACCTGCATATCGGCATTGTTAACGCGATTCTGGCAATCCTTGCTTTTATCCTCTGTGTCATAGCCACATTCAGTTACCGCAACCTTAGGCGTCAAGCCACTATCTGCGCCGTCACATTGCTCATTCAGTTATCTTTACTGGCCTTGATATGCAAGGATGCTTATCTCACTTATTCCAGCAATGATGGTGCTACGCCTTCGCCTTGGACGTTATGCTTGCCAGCGGCTATTGTGCTCGTTTGGCTTGGCCGTCGTGGAGTAATTGCCGACAAAAAACTTATCGAAAGCGCTGACCGCATTCGTTGATATATAAAAACGAAAAAACAGAAAACTGAGGTATGATTACCGCAATGATTGTGATATTTGTCGCAGGCTATATTCTTATCGCTTGTGAGCATCCCATCAAGGTAAACAAGGCGACGTTTGCCTTGATCATGTGTGCCTTGCTATGGACCATATATGCCACCATGAGTGGCGATAGCAGCCACGATGTTCACGAGCATGTCCTGTATCAGCTTAGCGACACTTGCGAGATTCTATTTTTCCTTATCGGTGCCATGACTATTGTCGAAATCATAGACCGGTATGGCGGCTTCAACTTCATTACCGACCACATCAAGGTCAACAACAAAGTGCACTTAATGTGGGCACTCTCCGCGTTGGCGTTCTTTATGAGCGCAGTGCTCGACAACATGACCACAACCATCATCATGGTAATGATGTTGCGCCGATTGCTCAGCGACAAGGAGGAGCGATGGCTCTTTGCCGGCGTTATAGTTCTCGCGGCAAATAGTGGCGGCGCATGGTCGCCCATCGGCGATGTCACTACCATTATGCTTTGGATGGCCGATAAGGTCACTACAATCAAACTCATCACCGCATTAATTGTGCCTTGCATTGTCTCCGTCATTGTGCCTGTATGGATCGCGAGCCGCTGGGTAAAAGAGGGCGAAATCATGACCGTTGAGCACCGTGAGGACACCAATCGCCTTGCCGCCGAGCATCCACATTTAAGCCGCTGGATACTCGTCTCAGGTGTCATATGCCTTGTTTTTGTGCCGATTTTCAAGACACTGACCGGGCTGCCTCCTTTCATGGGTATGCTCCTCTCCCTTGGCGTCATGTGGCTGCTCACCGAGATTGTAATCAAACTCCTCAAGATTGACAAGAAACTTGGCGGTCGTGTGTCGCAGTGCATACGCAATATTGATATGACTACAATCATGTTCTTCCTCGGCATCCTCATGAGTGTTTCCGCACTCTCACAAGTCGGTATTCTTGGTGACATCGCTCGCATCATGAATGAGTCCATTCATGAGCCGTACATCATAGCCAGTTCAATCGGCGTTTTGTCGTCCGTTGTAGATAATGTGCCGCTTGTGTCCGCCTGCATCAAAATGTTCTCTGACCCCGCCACTATCAGTTCCATGGATGCCGCTTACGCCCTATTCTTTACCGAAGACGGCCTCTTCTGGCATCTGCTCACCTTTACGGCCGGCGTTGGTGGTAGCCTGCTCATCATCGGTTCAGCTGCAGGAGTTGTAGCAATGGGTATCGAGAAAATAGAATTTTTCTGGTACCTCAAGCGCATCTCTTTAATCGCTTTCTTAGGTTATCTGGCGGGTATCGCAACTATTTGGATAGAACACGTTACAATCGGCATCTGACGATTGTGTAAACTAATAGCAGAAAACGGGCGCGTGATGTCGTGTCCGTTTTTGTCGCATTTAAGCACAAAAAATGTTAAATCAGTTGTGTGGTTGTTGTGAAAGTAGTAACTTTGAACCTAAATTCACAACCTGTATAGATTCTCAATATGGCTAAAGATATATTTAACTCCAACCCTGATATTTCTGGAGCACGACAGAGTGAAGAGAACAAGAATGAAGAACGTCGCAAGCAGGCGCAGCGCGACAGCCAGATGACCATATGGCAGCGCGTGGCCGCGTTCTTTACAAGTACCGCAGTGAGGTCAACCACAGGACTTGCGCTTGCGTTGTCGGGTATGTTTCTCGCCGTGTCTTTCATCTCTTTCTTTTTTACCGACATCGCCGACCAGAGCCGTGTCGATAACTACACAGTGCTTGAGAATGCTGCGGAGCCGGACCAGATTGAGAATGCCGGTGCCGCACTGGGCGCATGGTTAGCGCGTTTCTTCATCGCCGATGGTGTCGGCTTGGCAGCCTTTGTGCTCGTTGTATGGAGCATTGTGGTTGGATACAGAATGATGCGTGGGCGAGATAAGATACATTTCTTCCATTACTCGATGGTCGCCTTCATCAGCATCGTGGTTTGGTCCGTCATTATCGGAGCAGTCACATTTGGCATCGGCAATGGCACTTTCCCATGGGGTGGCTATTTCGGTTTCTTTGTGAATAAATGGCTTTATGGACTTGTAAAGTGGTTCGGCATGATCGCCATCAATGTTCTGTTGTTTGTCATTTGGGTATATGTGTGTTCTAAGATGTTGCTTAGCCTGCGTGACCGCATGAAAGGTATCATTGACCGGCATAGGACAACCGATGGCGATTCGCCAGACGATGACAACGAGCGTGGAGACGACTACATTGACGCCGATGATGAGGCCCCCACAACACATCCTGACAAGCCTCACTCAGATAAATTCCAAAGCGCAATACCAAAGTCTGATGCAAATGTAGAACCTCAAACGTCACCTGTGGTGGACCCTCGGAAGGAGTCGGCGACACACAATGAGGCCGCCGACGACAACATTGATAAACAACAGTCAAAAAAGCGCCCCCGTATGTCATCAAAACCTGTTGCCGATGGTGGCGCCACGACCGGTGAACCCGAGATGGAGCACGGTAAGATGGCCGACATTGTGACCGCTCGCAAGCCGACCAATCCCGGTGACCCGACAGGCGAATACATACACTACAAATTTCCCACTCTTGACCTGCTTGCCGACCGTACCATCAACACAAATAGTGTTGACATCGAGGAGCAAGAAGATAATAAACAGCGCATTATCGCCACTCTTGGTAATTATGGCATTGCTATCAAGAGCATTGAGGTGCATGTAGGCCCGACTGTCACACTATTTGAGATAGTGCCGGAGGACGGCACGCGCATCAGCAAAATACGTGGGTTGGAAGACGATATAGCACTCAGCCTCAAGGCTATTGGCATACGCATTATAGCCCCAATGCCGGGACGCGGCACCATAGGTATTGAAATCCCCAATCGCGATCCGCAAGTGGTGCCCATGCGTCAAGTGCTTGCAAGCAAGGCCTTCCAGGAGAGTAAGGCAAAATTGCCCATGTGCTTGGGATGCACAGTGAGCAACGAGGTGTTTGTCGCTGACCTTACCAAGATGCCGCACCTGCTGGTTGCCGGCGCAACCGGCAAGGGCAAGAGTGTAGGCCTTAACGCAATCATCACTTCATTGCTCTACAAGAAAGGTCCCAGCGAACTCAAACTCGTGCTGGTTGACCCCAAGCGTGTTGAGTTCAGCATCTATGCCGGCATAGAAAAATATTTCTTGGCGAAGGCACCCGGCGAAGACAGGGCTATCATCACCGATACTGACCGCGTGGTGCACACACTCAATTGCCTCGTGCAAGAGATGGAGAACCGATATGAAGTCCTTGAACAAGTGCATGTGCGCAACGTGCAGGACTACAATGACAAGTGGCGACGAGAGTTGCGTGAGGTGCGTGACGAGCATGGTGACAAAGTCTATCACTTCATGCCATATATTGTGGCTGTGGTTGACGAGTTCAGCGACATGATTATGACCAGTGGCAAGGAAGTGGAGACTCCTATCGTGCGCATCGCGCAAAAGGCGCGTGCCGTGGGCATCCACATGATTATCGCCACACAGCGTCCGTCGGCTCAGGTCATCACCGGCCTGATTAAAGCGAACTTTCCTGGACGAGTGGCCTTTGCCGTTACCGCGCTTGTTGATAGCCGTATCATTCTGGATACCGGCGGCGCACAGCGGTTGATTGGACGAGGTGATATGCTTTTCCAGGTTGACGGAGAGACCACACGCCTGCAGTGCCCGTTTGTTGACACTCCCGAGGTGGAAAAAATATGCGAGTTTATCAAAGAGCAGGAGGATGCCGACAAGAACATCTACCACGAGCAGACGTTTGAGTTGCCTGAGTATGTGGGCGGAACGGACAGTGCCGGAGGCAACGGCGAGCCAGTTAATGTGCGTGACCGGGACCCGCTCTTTGATCAGGCTCTTGACCTTGTGTTGCGTGGCGATACGGCGAGCACGTCGTCGTTGCAGCGTGCTCTGCAGGTGGGATTTGCCCGCGCCGGTCGCATTATGGACCAGATGGAAGCATTGGGCATCGTGGGCCCGGCAACCGGAGGCAAACCGCGCAAAGTGCTAATCCAGTCGCGTATGGACGTTGACCAGATGCTCGCCGCGCTTGGCTAAATTGTGAATTGTGCATCAAAGAATTAAAATGCCACGCATCAAACGACTATACACCTTCATGCTGCAGACATTCTTGCCGCAGTTCATGATGACATTCTTCATCTGCCTCTTCATCGTGATGATGCAGTTTGTGTGGAAGTACATCGATGAGTTGGTTGGTAAGGGTTTGAGTATCGGCTTGCTCGCTGAATTGTTTTTCTATGCGGCAATGACGATGGTGCCACTTGCGCTGCCATTGTCTGTATTGTTGGCATCGCTGATGACATTCGGTAACCTCGGCGAGCACGTGGAACTCACCGCATTGAAGTCGAGCGGAATTTCACTGATTAAAGTGATGAAACCATTGGTGTGGCTTATGGTCGTTGTGGCTGTGATAGCATTTTTCTTTCAGAACGATATTGGCCCCAAAGTGCAGGTGAAGATGTGGACGTTGATGTTCTCAATGCGTCAAAAATCACCTACGATAGATATTCCCGAAGGGACTGTGTACACCCAAATCCCCGGTTACAACCTATATGTGAAACAAAAGGATGAGCAGACCAATATGCTCTATGGCGTGTTAATTTATGACGTCAGTGGAGGTGGTACAACATATCCTCGCATTGTCGCCGCCGATAGTGGAAGCCTGTCCATGACGCCAGACAAGCAGCACTTGCTGCTCAATCTGTATCATGGCAACTGGTATGAGGATATGGGCTCCGGAAGTGGCGCTGGTGGCATGAAAGGCCCGTTATATCGCCGAGAGACATTCCATGACAAGGAAATTGTGGTCAGTTATGACGCGACATTCACGCGCATGGATGATGAGGCGATGAAGCAGCAATACGTTGGCAAGAACATTGTCGAGTTGCAGCAGACCATTGATAGCGTGAACCGTCGCATTGACAGCATTGGAGGCGAGATCAGCAATGAACTTCACCGTCAGCGCATCTGTGGTGTGCCGTTGCGACGACCGGTGTTCCGCGACAGTGTTGTAGATGACGAGCCATTACCGCCTGTGCCCGCGATGCCATACGCAACGCTCGACACACTGCTTGCCAAGTCGTCGCCGACGGCGCGCCGATCAGTAATGACCCACGCCGTGTCAATGGCAAGATCTATGCTGGGCGAGAGTGAATTCCGTGGTTATGTTATCAACGATGATAGTTTCGTCGCTCGACGCCACAACATCGAGTGGCACAAGAAATTCACGCTCTCGCTTGCCTGCCTCATCTTCTTCTTTATCGGTGCGCCACTTGGAGCTATTATCCGCAAGGGTGGTTTGGGTATGCCGATTGTGATGTCTGTTATTTTATTTGTAATCTACTATATTATTGATAATACCGGCTATAAGTTGGCGCGTGAGGCCCGTTGGCCGGTGTGGCAGGGAGTATGGTTAAGTTCGGCGGTACTTGCGCCGTTAGGCGCTTTCTTGACCTACAAGGCAGTCAATGACAGTGCGGTGCTTGATGCCGACACTTACATCAAGTGGTGGCGAAAGATAACAGGTATGTCTCGTGTGCGCAAACTTGAGCTCAAGGAGGTTATTATTAACGAGGTGGACATAACTGAAGCGGTGAGTCGAGTCCATGCGTTTGATACACGATGCGATGAATTCCTCTCATCCTTCGGCGACAAACCACAATCTTTTACCGCCTATTTTCGTGACGGATTTGATGCCGATCGTGTGACGGCCATCTCTCAAGAACTTGATACGCTTGTGGACTATTTGTCTAACTCACGTGACCAAATGGTTTTGGCTAAAGCGATGGACTATCCGTCGCTGCGCCAAGGATTGGTATCGCGGCCTGTGGAAAATAACCGCTTGGCGATGCTGATAATGACTTTTGTGCCGGTGAGTGTGCCGGTTTATTTGCTTGGCCGTTACCATCAGCGAATGTTACTGCGCGAAGTGAGGCGTTGTCGCACTGTCAATAGCCAGATGCTCGCTGTGCTTCAAGGTGATTACAGCCGCGACATGGAGTATGACGTGACCGATGACAAGGATTAGAACTCAAATGATAAAACAACATATATGAACACGATAGACGATGCTATAAAGCAACTGCAGCAAGGCAAGTTTGTGATTGTTGTAGATGATGAGGATCGCGAGAACGAGGGCGACTTTGTGATCGCGGCTCAGGATATCACCGAGGAACAGGTGAACTTTATGCTCAGTGAGGGCAGGGGAGTGCTATGTGTGCCTATGACAAGTGAGCGTTGTCGTCACTTGGGGCTGACCATGCAAGTTGAAGACAATACTTCTATGCTTGGTACACCATTCACCGTGACGGTTGACGCGTTGAAAGGTTGCACCACCGGTGTGTCGATGCACGACCGCGCAATGACCATCCGAGCCCTTGCGGATCCCACGTCCAAGGCCGAAGACTTCGGTCGTCCGGGTCACGTCAACCCGCTGCGGGCACAGGACTTGGGTGTGCTGAAGCGCAATGGCCACACCGAAGCGTCGGTCGACTTGATGCGGCTTGCCGGCAAGCAACCGGTCGCGGCGCTGATTGAGATTATTAATTCAGACGGCACGATGGCGCGCATGCCGCAATTAGAGCAGATTGCCGAGCGTCACAATCTGCCAATAGTAAGTATAAAGGATTTGGTTTCATATCGCTTACTTACGGAGCAGGTTGTTGAGCGTGGACCTGAAGTGGATATGCCGACAGCCTATGGGCATTTCCGCCTCATTCCATTTCGGCAGATTGACAATGGCTTAGAGCACGTAGCGCTCATCAAAGGCCAATGGCAACCAGGCGAACCGTTGCTCGTTAGGGTACATTCGTCATGCGCCACAGGCGATATCTTCGGGTCCATGCGATGTGAGTGTGGTGAGCAGTTGCACAAAGCAATGCAAATGATAGAGGCCGAAGGACGTGGCGTGATTGTTTATATGAATCAGGAAGGCCGCGGCATCGGTTTAATGAATAAAATCAAAGCCTATAAACTGCAGGAAAACGGCTACGACACCGTTGATGCCAACCTTCATCTCGGTTTCAAGGCCGATGAGCGGGACTATGGCGTGGGCGCCAATATTCTGCGGCAACTTGGTGTGACTCGTATGCGGTTGATGACAAATAACCCCGTCAAACGTTTTGGCCTGCAGAGCTATGGCTTAACTATTGTTGAAAACATCCCGATAGAGGTGGAGCCTAACGAATACAACCGGTTCTATATGCACACCAAGAAAGCCCGTATGGGGCATGACCTCCACCGCGTTGAGTAGGCCACTTGCCTCATAAATGATAAAGGCTGACTGTTACCGGCGGTGAGCGGAACTCATTCCACCCACCGCATTTTATTTGCCAAAAGTAAAAAGGTAACCCAGTGTGATGTCGATTGACAGTGATGAGGAGCCGGAGAACGGGTCGGTGTTGTGGTTGGGAAATAAATCCTTCAGGCCATAAGTGAAGCGTCCTTCAAGCGTAAGCGAGTGACGTTGGCGCAATGAGACTTCCATTCCCACACCGGCACATATACCATACTCAAAACGGCTCTTGATGGACTGCGTGTATTGGTCTGTTGAGTGAACGTTAGCGGGGAAACCATCCAACGTGAAGGCGTTAGTATAGTCAAAATTGGCGCTAACGGCATCGCTTAATAGAAACGATATTTCAGGTCCGGCATTAAAAAAGCCTCTCACGTGTTCGCTGCCGAAGTAAATATGGGTCATCACAGGCAGGTTGATGTGCGTAGTGCGGTGTTGATACGCGAAATCGTATCCCTCAAATTTCTCTTTCCAACCGCGTTGCACAAAGTTTAACTCGCCGATGAGACCAAAGTGCTTCTCTTCGACATATTTTACCCGTGCTCCTACAATAATGCCATTAAGGAATGATTGTGGTATGCTGGGGTTGAACTGCACTCTTGACAACGTCATGCCGGCATGGCCGCCCACGGACAGTCGCCTCGCGATGCGCTCTTGTGCGCTTGTTACCGCCGAGGCAATAACCATCAATGAGACTATGACAAGGCGTGTCACAGATATAATGGTGTTTTCCGTCATCTGACTATAGTTTCAATAGTGTGAGCCGGGGTGAAATGAACGATGCAAATGGCATCGTTGACATATCCCGAACCACTGTCATCTCCGGCTGGTTTGAAGCGGAAAGGCGTCTGAATGCCGCTAACCAACTCCGTGTGGTCAACCAGTGAGTCTCCCTCGTTAAATGCACTCATGAGGCACATCGCTGTATCAAATCCATAAAGTACCATGTTTGGATAAGACAGCAACATACTGCCATTAAACCACTTGCTGTAGTAGAATTCGATGTCTCGAGTGCGGTATCCATTGGAGTTAAAGAAGCGGGAGAACATGAAAGTGTCCACGTCTTGCAATTCTGTCTGGAAATCTTTCAAGTAAGTGACATATTCCGGATAGCCAAGCAGTTGAACCTCACAGTCATAGCGTTCTTGCTTTGCCTTTTTGATTGCCGGCAAGATATGTTTGAGCAATGAACGGCTACCATTGGATGGCACGATCAAGTATTGCGAGCCAGGCAGCATCTGCAGCGACAGTTCACTGAAGTTCAATTCATTTGAGCCGATATCAATAGTCAGCGTCTCAATACCGGTTAACGCGAAATTGTCGCGCAGCGTTGTGAATGCCTCGGCATCTTCCACACCACTATCGGTCACATAGATAATAGAGCGTTCAGGCATAGTCTCTACCACCCAGTTGACAACACCAGCGGTCATCATCGGCATCGGCACGTTGGCTTGAATCACGTTACTCTTGACAAGATGGTCATCGTTTTTGGTAGCGAAGCAGTTGAGCACTGCAATGTCATGCTCGGCGCCATAGTTGACAATACGTTCCAACTGTTTTGGCTCGAGAGGCGCGATAATCACATCCATGTTGTCAAGAGTGCCGGTAGCGAGCAGGCTGTCTGTCACATTAAGGTTGTGTTCTGTATCGAGCACGGTTAGGTTAAGGCGTGGAGCGTCACCGCGGCGCTGAATGCTATCAAGGGCAATCAAGAAACCCTTGTAGAAATCAGTGTATAATAATGCTTGACGTGGTGGTTGCGGCTTATTCAACTGGAATGGGAGCACAATAGCAATATTATTGCCATCACTTTTTTTCTTTAGTTTGGCGGGATGCGCTGCGGCATAGAGAGCATCAATGCGCTGGCCATAATAGTTGCGCAGTTCATTCTCGCTCAGCATACCGGCCGATGCTGTGACGGTGGTGGCAGCAACTCGTGGAATGAGGATATACTTTCCTTTTTTGAGTTGCTCAATACCGGGATTGGCGGCCATTATATCACTCTCGCTAATGCCATTTTTCTTGGCGAGCATATAGAAAGAGTCTCCATTTTGCAGTTTGTAGCGTTCAAAACTCACCGCTTTGCGTTCCACAGTGAATGGTGTGGCGGACCGTGGAAGCACAGTCACAGTCACTCCGGCCTCGTAGTTTGCCGGTGGGATAGAAGAGTTAGCGGCAATTAATGCTTCAACCGATGCGTCAAAGCGTTGCGCGACTGTGTATATGTTTTCATCAGGGCCTAAGGTATATGTCATCGGCACACCTGAGGGGTAATCCGCTTGGGAAACGGGGGGTATCATGGACTTGTCGGCCGGCACAAGCACTGTCTGACCTTTGGCAAGTCCCTCCTCAGCCCATGGATTATAGCGCAGCACAACCTCAGGCGAGACATTAAGAGCACGCCCGACACGATGCAACGATGATTTCTCAACAGCAGTGTAACACACATATCTGTCGCCGCATATTGTCACAACAGTTGCCGCGATAGCAGTCGCGCAACAAATTGCTGAAATTATGAATAGCGCATATAATCTCCTTATATTCATCATCTTAGGAAAGGTTCGTTCATTATATCTGTCTTTCAGAGTACAAATTTAATAGTTTTCTCTCGAAAATACTCGAAAATACCCGAAAATATTTTCCAAAACGGCAATACGCTTTAATCTTCAAGCCAGCCGCTTAAACGCTTTTGTAAATATGGTAGCAGTGGGTTGGTAGTTGTATCTGCCTCAAGCAAACGATGTGCGAAAGGCAGGTATCGCAACAATCGCTGGCATAATACGTCTGCCTCTTCGCGGCTGACAACGTTTGCCATCCATTGATATGCCTCAATCGCTGAGAATTCATCAGGTGGCATCAACATTGGTGCCAACAGTCGGCACTCGCGGTGATCGACATCGGCCCATAGCGCTACTGCGACATCACGTGATTTCTCTGTGGAGCGAGCGATGGCAACTATATCAGCTAATAGACATCCGGTAATGATCCGATGAGGATCACCAGCTTGTCGCAACGCATCCGCTACGACACCATTGCGGCGGGCAAAAAACTCCCGCCGCAATTGTCGTAATTGATCAGTATTATCGCTCATTATCAGCGTTTGATGGTAAGCGGCGAATAGTCGCGGCTGTAGCGCAACATCTGGTGGATATAGTCCTCGCCGTAACTCACCGTGACGTCGGTGATGTTGCCATTGTCGTCGCGCACGGCCTCGTAAACGGGGTTCACAAATCCCTTATAGGGAGCGATGTTGAGTCGCGCGTAGCGCTCAAGAACTTCGGCATGAATGGCCGGGTCCACTTTCACGCCATAGGTTTCCACAAGTTGGCGGCCGGCCTCATAATCTCCGGTGCTCTTGATGCGTTGCACCTCGGCAAGCAGTTGAGCAAAGAGGCCACGCAATTTCTCGTAATCATTGATTTTAACATAGGTCTTTCCATCTCGCTTAACAAGTTCAATCACTTTGTCGGCCTTGCCGTGCTCATAGCACCACTCGCTGATGAACTTGCGATTGCGCATATGGCTCTCTTCGATATCCTTACCGGGCTCAATGCGCGTGAGTTGCGTCATTAGTCCGTTCATGATGTATTTGTAGTATTCGGCCTTATAGGTCTCGGGGTCGGTAATCACACCCAACTCGACCAGTTTGGGATCGGCGAGGTAGTAAAGTGCAAACAGGTCGGCCCGCCCCTCCTCAAGGGTACTGGCATAAGCCTTGAGCGCATTCTTGTCAACACCGGGCAGTAACTTGCCGCTGGCATGTCCCAAGCACTCGTGCAAATCAGTGTGGAGTTTATCGGCAAGCGTGAGATTCTTGCGCATCATTTCCACCTCGGCGGCGCTATATGCAAACTCCTCGTTAAATCCGTTACCGGCAGCCGCACCGTCATAGGCGTCAGTGATATTCTCGAGAGTGACTGACTTTGAACCGTGCAGAGCCCGAATCCAGTTGCTGTTTGGCAGGTTGATGCCGATGGGCGTGCTGGGATAACTATCGCCGGCAAGGATAGCCGCGGTGATTACCTTGGCGCTAACACCTTTCACTTCGTCTTTCTTGAAACGGTCATCCACCGGTGAGTTGCGCTCGAAGTACTCTGCGTTGTCACTGATGACGGCTGTGCGATGTGACGCGTCTCCATTACGGAAGTTCACCATACCCTCCCATGAACCGGTCATACCCAGAGGATCACCATACACCTCAATAAAACCGTTGATGAAATCAACATCACCCTTAGTCTCCTCGGCCCAAAGAATCGAATAGTCATCAAAAGCCTTGAGTGAGCCGGTGCGGTAGAACTCGATGAGTTTATCAATATAGGCACGCTGGCCATCGTTCTCGGCAAACTCTTTTGCTTTGCCCAAATAATAGACAATCTTGGTGATTGCTTTACCGTAGAGGCCATCGGCCACATAAGGTTGCTCCACCACGCGACCGTCAATTTTAGCCACGCGGCAATTCAAGCCCCACATCACGGGAGTGGGGTCGTTTGGATTGCGCAGGCGAGCGTAGTAATTCTCGACCTCGTTCTGTGTAACGCCCTCATACATATTGTTGGCAGATGTGAGGACAAGATCCTCGCCATCGGCTTGGTTGACACGTTTGGCCATAAATGAGGGCTCGAACAAGATGCGATGCATGAGTTTCTTGAGTTCAGCGCGCTGCTTCTTGTTCTGGTAGCCATCGGGCATCTGCTCATCGCTCAAGCGGTCAAACTGCTTGTCAAAGAATTTCTGGGAGAACGAAGGCGTAAACTTGTCGGTACTATAGTGATGATGGATACCGTTGCCAAACCAGATTTGCTTCAAGTAGACCTCGAGCGCTTTGAAGTTACTGTCCTCACGATTACCACTATACGTGGTATAGATACGTTCCGTGAGTTGACGCACAGTGAGGTTGTACTTACCATTCTGGTCGGTGAGTATGTCGCGTCCCTGCAGAGCCGCCTCGGTGAGATAGTAGATGTAAGTCTTCTGTTGCAGCGACAACTTGTCGAAGCCCGGCACGTAGTAGCGCATCACCTCGATGTCGGCAAAGCGGTCCACGCGATAGTCAAAACCGGCGGGTTGAGCCATAGCGGTGATAGATGATGCCGCGACTGCCGCGGCGATTAAAACATTGCTTTTCATTAGTTTATATTTCGTTGATTGTTGTTCATTGATTGTTCAAGACTTCGTCTTGCAATACACAACATCATCATTGTGTCTTTTACTCTACCCAGAGGACGAGCCCTTTGAGGTATTCGCCCTCAGGATGGTAGATATTAATTGGATGGTCGGCCGGTTGGCTGAGTTGGTGCAAGATGCGCACACGACGTTTGGCTTGCGCCGCGGCACTGAAGACGGCGAGGCGGAATTGCTCCCGGCTGACGGCTTGTGAACATGAGAAAGTGAATAACACACTGCCGGCAGGCATCTTGGCCAATGCGGCTGCATTAATCTTACGGTAGCCAATCAGAGCGTTGCGTAGCGCACTCTTGCGTTTGGCGAACGCTGGCGGGTCAAGTATCACCAAATCATAGGCGCCGGTTTCCATATGGTCGAGAAATTTGAACGCGTCCTCGGCAAAAGACTTATGGCGACCGTCATCAGCAAAGTTGAGCGCGATGTTTGCATCTGTAAGGCTAACGGCCTTGGCCGAACTATCCACTGAGTTAACCAAAGTCGCGCCGCCACGCATCGCGTATACCGAGAATCCGCCGGTGTAGCAAAACATATTCAAGACTCGCCGGCCACAAGAGAAACTCTCTAACAGGCAGCGGTTCTCGCGTTGGTCGACAAAGAAGCCGGTCTTCTGTCCTTTGAGCCAATCAATATGGAATCTAAGACCATTTTCTATCGCCACATCATCAACGTCTTCGCCTCCAATGAGGTAGTCATTAACAGGGTCGAGTTGGGCTTTAAATGGCAGAGTGGTCTCACTCTTATAATACACATTTTTGACGAGGCCATCGGGCAATGACATCAATGCCGCCGCAATCTTATCTCGGTCGAAGTGAATGCCAGGCGAATGGGCTTGCATGACGGCAGTATGACCATACATATCAACAACAAGACTCGGAATGAAGTCTCCCTCACCATGAACCAGGCGGAACGCACTATTGTCATCGCGTAGTAGGCCCAATGAACGCCTTACAACTAATGCAGCCGCAATGCGCCGTGCATAAAACGCTTCGTCAATAGCGACCGGTTCACTGCCGAAATGGAGCATCTTCACCGCGATGCTACCCACTTGATAATGGCCCAGACCGAGCACCTTGCCGTCGATGGATGCCACGCGCACGAGGTCGCCGTCTTCAATATCTTCGGGCAGAGTCTTTATGGCACCGCTGAACACCCATGGATGGAAGCGTAGCAGCGAGTCTTCACGCCCCTTTTGCAATATTATAGTCTTCATTTACGCTATAGTTTTCACTCTAAGGTTCCGAAGATTCCTAAAATGAGATTAATTATCAGAATCAGAATTTTAAGGAATTTTCGAGAATTGGTTAAATTGCCGCGAGATCAAACAATCAACCTTTATTTAATGAGGAAACGGTAGATGTCGTTGCCATTTGCCCAGATGAGCAGTGCCAGCAGCAGAATCATACCCACCCATTGGGCATACTCGAGAAACTTGTCGCTGGGCTTGACACGACCAAAAGTAACCAACTCCACAAGCACAAACAATACATGGCCTCCATCCAACGCGGGAATCGGTAGGATATTCATCACCGCGAGGATGAGCGACAACAACGCTGTGATATTCCAAAATTGCACCCAGTCGAATGTGTCGGGAAAGATGCTGCCAATGGTTCCAAAACCGCCAACGCTTTTTGCGCCCTCGGCGGTAAAGATGTATTTTAGTTGAGACACATAGTTTGTTAACGTTGTCCAGCCCAAAGTGATGCCACGGGGAATGGCTTCCCAAAGCGAGTACTCAACGCGTGTAACTTTATAGAATTCTGTGATTGGTTGCAGAGCGATACCCAGTTTGCCGGCTTCGTCAATGGCTACAATGGCACTGTCGGCTTTGCTGTCGCGGACGAATTTCACACAAACTTCCTTGCCCTTGAATTGTGCCAGAGCGGCAGTGAGATCATCAAAGTCGGGCGTAGCGATGCCGCCCACGCTAACAATATGGTCTCCGGGTTTGAGGCCGGCTTTTTCTGCACCCATACCCGGTGATAACTGGGCGATGTGCACCGGTAAGCGGTAACTGATAAAGGCTCGACCCTGCTCGGCATCCTCGTTGGCACGGAAGATAAAATCATCAGGCAACGTTATTCTCACAGTGTCACGATGATCACGCAACACGGTTAGCGTTTTTGCTGTCAGAATTTGGTTGACTACATCGGCATTGAGGTGGGTGAGTTTCTGTCCGTCGGCCTCCAACGGAATGTCGCCGTCAATAAGTCCTACAGCCTTGGCACTCGGGCCATAGGCCATGCCCAATGTGGCGTCGCTGAAGTTAACAAAGGCCTCGCCTTGAGTGTAGACTATGCCTGCATATATCACCAGTGCTGTGAGAAAGTTGAACAACACACCGCCCACCATGATGAGCAGGCGTTGCCATGCCGGTTTGCTGCGGAACTCCCACGGTCTGGCAGGTCGCTTGAGAGCCTCAGTGTCCATGCTCTCATCAATCATACCGCTCATTTGACAGTAGCCACCCAGTGGCACCCAGCCGATGCCGTATGTTGTGGCGCGCCAACTCTGTTTTGCTTTAATTTCCACCTCTGTGGGCTCCGAACTTTCACATATCTGAGAATCTTCCGAACCTTCAGATGACTCATTCTTCACAAAAAACTCCAGTTTGTGCTTCAGTGGATTCCACCGCATAATTTGAAACTGCGGATGGAAAAATAGATAAAAACGCTCAACCCACACACCAAAGAGGCGTGCCATCGAGAAATGACCTAACTCGTGAACAAAGACGAGCATTCCAAGAGATAATAAAAGCAGTGTGACTTTTACCCAAAAAGGACTCATATCAGACGTTAGTTATTGGTCGTTAATTGTTAGTTGTTAGTGTTTCAAGTTCCCGGCGATGGCGCGAGCCTCGGTGTTGGTGGCTACATAATCATCGTAGGTAGGTTCAGCGATATACGGCACACGCTCCATTGTGGTAGTGATGATGCGGTGGATGTCGTTAAAGCCGATACTTCCCTCGAGAAAAGCAGCCACAGCGATCTCGTTGGCAGCGTTCATCACGCACGGGGCATTGCCCCCACGACGAGCAGCGTCATACGCTACATCGATGAGTGGGAACTTCTCACGATCAGGCTCCTCAAAAGTGAGCGACGCATAGTCTTTAAGTGTCATTCGGTGGGTTGGAGTTGCCAAGCGGCCGGCAGGCAGTCCGAGTGCGTAACGGATAGGCAAGTGCATATCAGGCAGGCCCAACTGCGCCTTCACGGAACCGTCTACAAATTCCACCATTGAATGTACTATCGACTGCGGATGAACAACGATGGTGATGCGATCCGGCTCAATGTCATATAACCAACGCGCCTCAATCATCTCGAAGCCCTTGTTCATCATCGTCGCACTGTCTATGGTGATTTTGGCGCCCATCGCCCAATTAGGATGCTTGAGGGCATCGGCGGCTGTCACTGTAGCAAGCCTCTCTCGTGGCATCGTGCGGAATGGGCCTCCACTTGCTGTGAGCAACAAGCGGTCAATGTCGTCATGGCGCTCACCCACGAGGCATTGCCAAAAGGCGCCATGCTCACTATCGACCGGATAAATATCGCTCTTGCTAGACTGCAGTAGGCGCGTGATTAAGTCGCCGGCCACCACAAGTGTCTCTTTATTGGCCAGCGCGATTGTCTTGCCGGCATTGATGGCGGCTATTGTCGGCTCGAGGCCGCTATAGCCAACCATAGCGGTTACTACAGTATCAACTTCGGGAAAAGTCACCGCTTCGGCAATGGCGTGAGCGCCACTTTGCACATCAATGGGAAGGTCTTTCAACGCGTCACGAACTGTGGGGTAGAGGTCATCGCGAGCAATGATAACGCGACGGGGCAGGTAGCGTTTGGCCTGTTCAATAAGCAATGCGGCACTACTGTTTGCCACAAGTAGACCCACTTCAAACAAATCTGGATATTCGGCCATGATGTCAAGCGTCTGCCGCCCAATTGAGCCGGTGCTTCCCAGAATAGCTATATTGCGTTTATTGTCGATATGCATAATGATTGTCGCAAATAGATTTGCAAAATTACAAAAATGCAGACAACTGACCACCATTTTCCACATTATTTAACTAAAAAGATTAATGGTTATATATAAATTTCATATGCATCATTATGATTCTTATCCGATTTTTTTGTAAATTTGCGGCATCAAAGAAAATATGTTTTTAATTATGCGCGGTTTATTAAAATACTCAGTCCTTTTGTTTATCGGCGTTTGTGTTGCCTCTTGCGGAACAAAAGAGAAAGAATCGGTTGAGCAAGAGGATGAGCCTGTTGTGTTGCTGCCGGTTGACCAGACGGCTTACTTGAGTGGTCGTGTGGGACGTGGCGGCGGTGTCCACATGGTGCTTGACATCAAGGGTAAGAACGTGAAAGGTATATATTATTACGATAAATACGGCAAGAATCACGGGCTCACCGTTGAGGGTAAACTCAACGACGAGGGAATGTTGGAATTGTTCGAGACCAATGCCGAAGGACGT
Source organism: uncultured Porphyromonadaceae bacterium (assembly GCA_946187345.1). GTDB lineage: Bacteria > Bacteroidota > Bacteroidia > Bacteroidales > Muribaculaceae > Sodaliphilus. The sequence continues at coordinate 64,214 of CAMHQD010000002.1, forward strand.
CCCACAGGCCACTTCGCGGGCTACTTTGGCAACTCCTTTGGCTACAAAGGCAATTTTGTCAATTACAATGCGACGCGGTCAACGTATGAACTTCACACCGATAGCGTGCGTGACAATGCCGGCGATGGTGATGGGCGTGGCTTCTTATCCAACCTACGGCAGAATCCGACCATTTTCCCGGAGGTAAGTGTGCCTGATTATTATGGCTATGCCGGCAATCTTGGCTATGACAACAATTATTCCACAGGCAGTTATGACTGGGACAGTCTGCTTGATTCTTACGAGAAATATGTTGACAAGTATATAGCGGTTATCAGAAAGATAAATTCAGGCGATGCCAGTGTCGCCAACGAATACGCGTCACTGCTGATGCAGGCGCAAGACCTTGACAAGCGCATCCGTGATTGCTCAGGCGACCTCAGCGCGGCGCAGTTATCTCGTTACCAGCGCATCAATAACAAACTGCTACAGGCCGCGCAAGAGCTGAGACATTGACAATCCGGAAACCGGACGCGGCGCTACGGTCAACTCATGCGAGACTTATAGTCATCATAGGTGAAGCGACGCAGCAGTTCAAGCGTGCCATCGGAATGTTGAAAAACAATGGCCGGGTGGTCAATGCCGTTAAACATTGTAGTCTTGACAGTTGTATAGTGGTTCATGTCGAGCAGTGTGAGGCGCTCGCCACGTTGCAGTTTATGGTCAAAACTCCAGTCGCCGACAAAGTCACCGCTCAAGCATGAGTTTCCACCAAGACGATATGTAGGCTTGGAATAGTCCACATCGGGAAGCGCCTCGGCTATGGCGGGCTTGTAGGGCATCTCGAGGCAGTCCGGCATGTGACAGGCAAAAGAGACATCTACAATAGCAGTCTTGATGTCGCTGTTTTCCACAATATCCACCACACTGGCGACAAGGTCGCCGGTTTGCCAGCAGAACGCGCTGCCCGGCTCGAGGATGACCTCAAGATTTGGATAGCGTTCCTTGAATGTTCGCAACAATGTCACTAAGTGAACGCAATCATATCCCTTACGGGTCATCAGGTGACCTCCCCCCATGTTAATCCATTTCAATCGAGGCAACCACTGCCCGAATTGACGCTCAACAGCATCAAGCACCTTCTCCAAATCGTGGCTGTCGCTCTCGCACAAGGCATGGAAGTGGAAACCTTCAATGCCTTCGGGCAACTCATGAATCTTGTCGGCAGTCACTCCGAAGCGCGAACCAGCGCCGCACGGGTTGTAAATATCGGTCTCTACAACGCTGCACATCGGGTTGATGCGAAGGCCACACGAGACGCGGTGCCATTTCTCATTGTTTCGCTTCTCACTTAAAATATTATTAGCGTCAATTTGCGACTTGAAGCGTAGATACTGATCCACCGAATTGAAAGTAATGTGGCTGCTGCCGGCAATGAAAGCCTCTATTGAACTACGGGTATAGGCCGGACAATATGTGTGGGCCAAGCATCCCAGTTCCTCATTGGCCAGTAGCATCTCGTTTACCGAACTTGCCGTGGAGCGGATTCCGTACTCGCGCATCACTCCAAATGTGCGCCACAATGCGTTGGCCTTGAACGCCATGATGATATTCACCCCGGCGCGGCGCGCCACATCGGTAATCACATCAAGATTGCGCCGCAACTTATTCTCATATACAATATAAAATGGTGTCTCCATATTTTCAATTTATTTTATCAGGAATCTGGCAAAATTAAGCACGAGACGACGTTGACCCAGTTGGCCGAATTCAACGGTAATTTGGGGATCATGACTCGTGGTGTCTAATGCCGTAATCACCCCGATGCCGAACCGCTCGTGTTCTATCACCATTCCCTCTGCCAGTTCGGCCGCCGTGTGGGTGCGGTATAGTCCCGAATGGCTTGCCGGTCGTGATGAAGGCGTAGATATGGTACGACGAGGCGGTGAGTACGGCGCGGCGGATTTCAACTCAACTCGGCGTCGCGGAGCCGGCCGGTCAAGGAACCGATCTGTAGTGTCATTGCTATCCCATCGTCGCGCCACCTGCAGGAAACGCGCATCGATGTCTCGCAGAAAGCGGCTCATTACACAGCGCTTCTGCTGGCCGAATACAGATCTCTGTTCGGCATATGTAATCATGCAAGACGTCTTGGCTCGTGTGATAGCCACATACATCAACCGCCGTTCCTCTTCAACCCCATGCTGAGTCTCGACAGACATGGATGACGGGAACAGGTCCTCCTCCGCGCCAACGATTACTATGTGGGCAAATTCCAGACCTTTGGCGGCATGTACAGTCATCAGTGTCACCCGGTCGTCATCGGCGTTCTTATCTTCGTCTTGGTCAGTCAGCAACGAAGTCTCAGCCAGAAAATCAGCCAGCGCCACACCGCCATCAAGACCCTCCTCTTGCTTGCCGCGCACGAAGTCGGCAGCCGCATTGATAAGTTCCCGTAAATTCTCCTGACGACTTATGTTTTCTGGTGTTTTGTCTCCGCAGAGCAGTGTCATCAATCCGGTACGCTCAATAACCTTGTTGGCGGCCTGCAAAGCATCCTCGCCATTTGTGACGACTTCGCCCAAATCCTTAATGAGATTGGCAAATTCTGCAAGTTTGCGTTTGGTTCCGGCATTAACAGGCAACCCGAGTTCATCAGCATTCGTTACAGCATGCCACAGACTGACGTTGTGGCGGAAAGCGACGTCGCGCAACTTGCCCACTGTGGTGTCACCGATGCCGCGTGGCGGATAGTTAATCACTCGCAGCAGAGCCTCATCATCGTCAGGATTGGTGACTAATCGGAAGTATGCCACCGCATCCTTAATCTCTTTTCGCTGGTAGAACGACAATCCGCCATAGATGCGGTAGGGAATAGCGTCGCGCACATTACCGTGACTATCGCGCCGTCCGCCGGTGCTCAGGGCCTGCTCAAGCACGCGGGATTGTGCGTTGGTGCGGTACAGCACAGCAATGTCACTATATGAGCAACCGGTTTGGGATTTCACCCGCACTATATGGTTTGCGACTATGTATGCCTCCTCATAGTCGCTGTAGCAACGCACCACCTCGATAAGGCTGCCACGCTCGTTGGTCGAGAAGATGTGTTTTGGAATTTGGTGTTCATTGTGGGCGATAAGGGAATTAGCCGCGTCAATGATGTTTTGGGTCGAACGGTAATTACGCTCGAGTTTGAATGTTTGCAGCGATGGGTAGAAACGTCGTAATTGAAGTATATTATCAATATTCGCGCCGCGGAATGAATAAATTGATTGAGCGTCATCACCCACCACACAGAGCATACCGTCTTTGCCACTGAGTTGTAACAGAATCATGTGTTGGGCAAAATTCGTATCTTGGTATTCGTCAACCAAAATATACCGGAACATCTCGCGGTATCTCTCGGCGACATCCGGATTGTCGCGCAGTAGCACATTGGTATTGAAAAGAAGGTCGTCAAAATCCATCGCGCCGGCGATGCGGCATCGATCGACATATGCCTGATATATGGCGGCCATCATTGGCCTTCCGGCTCGGTTGTCACGTTCCCTGAAGTCATTGTCGGCCGCATACACTGCCGGTGACAGCAGTTTGTTCTTACAGTCGCTAATCACATCAAACACCACGCTTGGTGAATATACCTTCTCATCAAGTTGCATATCGCGCACAATCATCTTCACAAGCGCTCTTGAGTCACTCGTGTCATATATTGTATAATCATGGCGATATCCGATGCGCTCGGCGTTAACGCGCAACAAGCGCGCGAAAATCGAGTGAAATGTGCCCATCCACAATTGCCGAGCCACATCCGCGCCAGCCAAAGTCTCGATGCGCTCACGCATCTCGCGCGCAGCCTTGTTGGTGAACGTGAGTGCCATGATGCGATATGGAGCGTAGCCGTTGTGCAACAGATGCACAATCTTGTATGTCAGCACACGTGTCTTGCCAGAGCCGGCGCCGGCGATTACGAGTTGCGGCCCGGCAAGATATTCCACCGCCGCGCGCTGCTGCTCGTTCAGGTCATTCAAGTAGTCATTCATCGTTCGCTAATAACTGATAAAACGGAATGTCAGGCAAGAAATGGTAGTTATTCGTCTTATAGTCCATATGGCAGCAATAGTGTGTTATGCCGTTGCTGACCATCAGAAATTTAGCCCGCAATACCATATTGTATCGAGCGATTTGGTCAAATGTGCGTTGTGTCACCGCCACGCTCGGCGCCTTATATTCCACAATGGCGAGCGGCTCACCGGTCTTGTCGGCAATTAATGTGTCACAACGACGATGAATGCCATTTTGAGTCAGGGACACCTCATTCGCCATCAGCCCCTCAGGAAATCCCCGCTCTTCAATAAGAAAACGCGTGAAGTGCTGTCGCACCCATTCCTCGGGCGTCAATGCAACATACTTGCGACGAAGCCTATCCCAAATTGTCGCTCGTCCACATTCATCTTTTGATATGTTAAAATCGTATCTCGGCAGGTTAAGTTCCATTTCTTTTATTTAACTTTGCAAAGTTAATTAAAAATTGGCTTATCCACCAACCTTATGGCCGAAAAAAAAGAAAATATCACATACGCCTCACTGCGTTCAGAGGTCAACAGCGGCAAGTTTCGTCCCATCTATGTACTGCAAGGCGAGGAACCTTATTATATCGACAAGTTGCAGGAACTCATCGTCCAGAAAGCGCTTGAAGATTGCGAGCCGGAGTTCAACCTAAATATGTTCTACGGTGACACGGCGCGTGTGGCCGATGTCATAACAGCCGCAAAGCAGTACCCGACTTTCGCGCCACGACGTGTTGTGGTATTGCGCGAGGCACAACTCATCGCCAAGCAGCCCGGTCACAAGGATGACCTTGACCTCTTGCAACACTATGCCTCAAGGCCTCTCGCGACAACTGTCCTTGTTATTTGTCATAAAGGAGGGGATTTGAAGTCCAAGCCTTTAACCGAGGCTATGCGCAATACGCGTAGCGGAGTTGTATTCTCATCTCCCCGGTTACGCTCTGACCGTGACCTTCGGTCGGCAATCTCATCATACGTCACTTCTCTCGGTTGCTCTATTGACGCCAAGAGCGAACAGATGCTTGCGGACTCTATCGGTGCGGATCTCTCAAGGATGTTTGGTGAACTTGATAAACTTAGCCTTCTCGTTGCAGATGACCGCAAAATCACACCTGAACTCATCGAGCGTAATGTCGGTATCAGCAAGGACTTCAACAACTTCGAACTCGAGGACGCATTACGCACCCGTGACGCAACCAAAGCATTCCGCATCATTGCATATTTTGAGCGTAACCCCAAGAACAACCCGGTTGTTGTCACAGTCAGTATGCTATTCGGCTTCTTCTCTAACGTGCTGCTTGTTGCCACCGCCCGCGATCAATCTGTCGATGCGCTGATGTCTATCACTGGCACAAAGTCTCAGTGGAGGGTCGACAAATTCCGCGAGGCGGCACGCAACTACACCAAACGTGCCCTCGTCAATATCATCGGATATATCCGCCGTTGTGACACTCGTGCCAAAGGCATCGGTTCGCGCCAGAACGAGTATGACCTTCTGCGTGAACTCATCTTCTCTATCCTTCACTCTTGAATTTAGTTCAAGAAAGGCGTCAAGAGTACAATCCGCTTTCAATGACGAGAGAAAAATCTCCCGCTAAACTCATTAATTACACGGATTAATGAGTTTAGCGGGAGATATCATAATCGTCTATGGGAGCGCTTACTCCTGTCCCCACTGCTGGGCGGCAAGGCGGCGATAGTTGTTGTATCGCCACTGCGCTGCCTGCTTGGCGGCGTCGAAGAGTTGAGCGGCCTCATCGGGATACTGCTTGAGCACCGACGCGTAGCGCACCTCGCCCTTGAGGAACGTCTCGAAGTCATCCCACTGCGGCTCCTTGCTGTCGAGTTGGAACGGGTTCTTGCCTTCGGCCTCCAATGCGGGGTTGTAACGCCACAGGTGCCAGTAACCGCACGCAACGGCGCGCGCCTCCTCGTCCTGACTCTTGCCCATACCGGCCTTCAAGCCGTGGTTGATACACGGCGCGTAGGCGATGATGAGTGACGGGCCGTCGTAGGCCTCGGCCTCACGCAGCGCTTTGAGAGTCTGGGCGTTGTCGGCACCCATCGCAATCTGTGCGACGTAGACGTAGCCGTAGGTGGTTGCGATCAGGCCGAGGTCTTTCTTGCGAACGCGCTTGCCAGCAGCGGCAAACTTGGCGATAGCACCAATCGGCGTCGCCTTTGACGACTGGCCACCGGTGTTGCTGTACACTTCGGTGTCGAGCACGAGGATGTTGACGTTCTTGCCGCTGGCAATCACGTGGTCGAGACCGCCGAAGCCGATGTCATAACTGGCACCGTCACCGCCGACAATCCACTGGGAGCGTTTGACCAGGAACTGGCCAAGTTCGCGCACCGCCACGTCGGCCGGCACATCGCTGTGCTCGATAGCGGCAAGAATGCGGTCGGCAAGTTCGCGGCTCTTCGGGCCGTCGTTGAAGTTCTCAAGCCACTCGCTGTAGAGAGCCTTGACGTCGCCGGCAACAGTGTCGGCGCTGACGGCCTCTTCCACGAGAGCCTTCACGCGGTCGCGCATCTTCTCGTCGGCAATAGCCATACCCATGCCGAATTCGCAGAAATCCTCAAACAGCGAGTTGGCCCATGCCGGACCGTGGCCCTTGTCGTTGGTGCGGTAAGGCGTTGAAGGCACGCTGGCCGAGTAAATCGAACTGCAACCTGTGGCGTTGGCAACCATCTCGCGATCGCCAAACAACTGAGAAATCAGTTTCAGGTAAGGCGTCTCGCCGCAACCCGAGCAGGCACCCGAGAACTCAAAGAGCGGAGTGGCAAACTGCGAGTTCTTGACGTTGGCGCGGATGTCGAGCAGATGTTGCTTGGTGGTGACGTTCTTGATGGCGTAGTCCCAGAGTTTCTGGTCCTCCTCATGGCCCATCAGCGGCACCATCTCGAGAGCCTTTGCACCACGGCGTCCCGGACAGACGTCCACACAGTTGCCGCAGCCCAAGCAGTCGAGCACGTCGACGACCTGAACGAAGGTCAGTCCCTCGAGACCCTTGCCGATAGCCTTGAGTTTATCCTCGGCCTTGAACGGCGACGCTGCAGCCTCGGCCTCGTCCATCAAGAACGGACGGATGGCGGCGTGAGGACAGACGTAGGCACACTTGTTACACTGGATACAGTTCTCGGCATTCCACATCGGGACAAATGTTGCCACGCCGCGTTTCTCGTAGGCGGCAGTGCCCGGATCCCATGTGCCGTCCTCGCGACCGGCAAACGCCGACACGGGCAGCAGGTCACCGTCCTGGGCGTTGATGGGGCGCACAACGTTGTTGACAAACGCCGGAGCGTCGTCGTGGGCTTCGCCCTCGGGCAGCAACTGGCTCCATGCGGGGTCTACGGTCAGACGCTCGTACTCGCCTCCGCGGTCCACAGCCTGATAGTTCTTGTTGACAACATCCTCGCCCTTGCGGCCATAACTCTTGACGATGAACTTCTTCATCTGCTCGATAGCCAACTCAACGGGAATCACGCCGGTGATGCGGAAGAACGCGCTCTGCAGTATGGTGTTGGTGCGGTTGCCGAGGCCAATCTCTTGCGCAATCTTGGTGGCGTTGATAAAGTAGACAGTGATGTCGTTGTCGGCAAAGTATTTTTTCACCTTTGCAGGCAGATTCTTGGCCAACTGCTCGGCGTTCCACACGGTGTTGAGTAGGAATGTGCCGCCACGTTGCAAGCCGCGTGTCACATCATACATGTGTAGGTAGGCCTGGACGTGGCATGCCACGAAGTTGGGCGTGGTCACCAGATAGGTGCTGCGGATGGGCTCGTCGCCAAAACGCAGGTGAGAGCAGGTGAAGCCGCCACTCTTCTTCGAGTCGTAGGAGAAATATGCCTGGCAATACTTGTCGGTGTTCTCACCAATAATCTTCACCGAGTTCTTGTTGGCGCCCACAGTACCGTCGGCACCCAGACCGTAGAACTTGGCCTGGAAGATGCCGCTGCCGCCCATGGCGACCTCTTCTTTCATCGGCAGCGATGTGAAAGTCACATCGTCCTCGATGCCGATGGTAAACTGGTTCTTGGGTACGGGCAGCGCCAGGTTCTCAAAGACAGCGAGAATTTGGGCCGGAGTGGTGTCTTTTGAACCGAGGCCGTAGCGTCCGCCCACGATGAGCGGGGCGTTCTCGTTGCCGTAGAAGCAGTCCTTCACGTCGAGGTAGAGAGGCTCGCCGGTTGCGCCGGGCTCCTTGGTGCGGTCGAGCACAGCGATGCGCTTGGCGGTGCTAGGCACGGCGGCCAGGAAGTGGCGTGCCGAGAATGGACGGTAGAGGTGGACGGCCACCAGACCAACCTTCTCGCCCTGAGCCATCAGGTGGTCGATGGTCTCACGGATGGCCTCGGTGACCGAGCCCATGGCGATAATCACGCGGTCGGCATCCTTGGCGCCATAATAGTTGAACAGGCCGTAGTTGCGTCCGGTGATTTCGTTGATTTTCTTCATGTAGTCCTCCACGATGGCCGGCACGGCGGTATAGTAGTCGTTGCTCGACTCGCGGTGCTGGAAGAAGACATCGGGATTCTCGGCGGTGCCGCGTGTGACGGGCTTGTCGGGGTTCATGGCGCGGTGACGGAAAGCGTTCACGGCGTCCATGTCGAGCAACGGACGCAGGTCTTCCATGTCCATCGCTTCGACCTTCTGAATCTCGTGAGAGGTGCGGAAGCCATCAAAGAAGTTGACAAACGGCACGCGCCCCTTGATGGCGCTCAGGTGAGCCACAGCGGCGAGGTCCATCACCTCCTGCACACTGCCCTCGGCAAGCATGGCGAAGCCCGTCTGGCGCGTGGCCATCACGTCTTGGTGATCGCCAAAGATGCACAACGTGTGGCTGGCCAAAGTGCGGGCCGACACGTGGAAGACGCCGGGTAGCAACTCGCCGGCAATCTTGTACATGTTGGGAATCATCAGCAACAAGCCCTGGCTGGCGGTGTAGGTTGTTGTCAATGCGCCGGCCTGCAGCGAGCCGTGGACGGCACCGGCCGCACCGGCCTCGCTCTGCATCTCCTGCACTGTCACCGTCTCGCCAAACAGGTTCTTGCGACCTGCGGCCGCCCACTCGTCAACGTGCTCGGCCATCGTTGATGACGGAGTGATGGGGTAAATCGCTGCCACATCAGTAAACATATAACTGATGTGTGCGGCGGCTTGGTTGCCATCACACGTCATGAATTTCTTTTCCTTGCTCATAGCAATTTGATGAAATTGTTCTTAGTATGAATATAATAGTGTAGTTTGATAAGGCTTATATCGTTTTAGTTTGCAAAGATACAAAAAAAGTGTGATTATCTCACGTAAAAACACGTAAAACTTTTCGTATAATCCGTAAAATTATTTTTTAACATCTTCTTTGATGACAGATGTTAAATCTTAGATGTCAGTTATATCTCCGTGTCGACACACAGGCGCGTGTCAACGTGTCCCTTGAGCAGCGCGGCCGCTGCCAGATGGGCAGGGTGGTTTGAGTAGGTGGCAATGTCGTTGAAGTCGCGTACGGTCACCGTCAGCATCACGTCGGCCTGCTCGGCAGGGTTGATATTCACACCGGCGCGCACGTCAACAATCACATCAATCTGACCTTTAAGGGCATTGATTGCCGCGGCAAAACGTGTGGCCAAAGCGCGACGCTCCTCGGCAGTGCCGATGAGTTTGAAAATAACGTTGTGCAGATACATAATCTTTTATTTTAATTAAGAAGTGCAAAGTTAATGAAAAAAGATGATATAATAAAATATGGTTGATGTGATTGTTATTTCACCAAAATGTTGTACATTTGCACAAAACTAATTGAATATTATTAATAACCGGAACCTATGCCCCCTCTTTTAGGAGGTGGAAGGGTGAGGACAGATTATAAACTACTATGTACGAGAAAGAAGGACGGGGGCTCTATATCGCCCATAGCGAGAATGGCCCAATCAGTATCAATGCCCGTATGGCCAATCGTCATGGCCTCGTGGCCGGAGCGACGGGCACCGGTAAGACCGTTACCCTGCAAGTGATGGCTGAGACGTTCAGCCAACTTGGCGTGCCCTGTTTTATGGCCGATATGAAGGGCGACCTCAGCGGCATCAGTCAGCCAGGCAAAACGAGCGGCTTTATCGAGAAGCGTATGCCCGAGTTTGAGATTAGCGACCCACAGTATGCCGGTTGCCCGGTACGCTTCTACGACGTGTATGGCGAGCAGGGACATCCGATGCGAGCCCGCATCTCGTCGATGGGTCCAGACCTGCTGGCACGACTGCTGGAATTGAATGAAACGCAGGCCGGCGTGCTAAACATCTTGTTCCGCATCGCCGATGAGCGTGGCTTGCTGATGGACGACATCAAGGACCTCCGTGCGATGCTCGACTATGTGGCTAAAAATGCAAAACAGTACACCACACAGTACGGCAACGTGTCTACTGCGAGTGTGGGCGCTATCCAGCGCGCGCTATTGTCGCTTGAGAATCAGGGTGCCGATAAGTTCTTCGGTATGCCTGAGTTTGACATCATGGATTTACTACAGACTCAAGACGGCAGGGGAGTAATGAGTGTCCTTGCCGCCGACAAGTTGATGTTGCAGCCCAAACTCTACTCGACCTTCCTGTTGTGGCTGATGAGTGAACTCTACTCGACGCTGCCCGAAGTGGGCGATTTGGACAAGCCCAAACTGATTTTCTTCTTCGATGAGGCGCATATGCTCTTCGACGGCACGAGCAAGGCGATGGTCGACAAGATTGAGCAGGTGATTCGCCTTATCCGCAGCAAGGGCGTGGGCATCTACTTTGTCACGCAAAGCCCAACAGATATTCCCGATGTGATTTTGGGCCAGTTGGGCAACCGAGTGCAGCACGCCCTGCGCGCGTTCACGCCCAAAGATCAAAAGGCGGTGAAGACGGCCGCTGACACGTTCCGCGCCAACCCTGCGTTTAAGACCGACGAGGCTATTATGAATCTTGAAACCGGCGAAGCGCTTGTCAGCGTGCTTGACGAGAAGGGCGCACCCACAGTGGTGGAACGTGCCAAAATCCTGTTCCCGTTAAGCCAGATTGGAGCCATCAGCGAGGGTCAGCGGTTGGATGCCATCAAGAGTTCAGGCATATATGGCAAGTATGACAAGGCCGAGGATCGCGAGAGCGCCTTTGAGGTGCTGCTTGCCGAGAGCGAAGAGGAAGCCCGCCTGCAGGCCGAGGAGGCTGAGGCTGCCGAGGAACTGGCCCAGAAGGAGAAAGACGATAAGAAGCCGTCGATGCTCAAACGGGTGTGGAAAGCCATCCTCACAGCCATCACAACGACAATCGCGACATTGATTGGCACCACAGTGAGCAACAAAATCACGGGCAAGAAGAGCAAGACAACCGGGCGCACGGCTGCCGGTCGCGTCGCAAAGAACGCGACGAGTGCCGCCACACGCACAGTCATCCGCGACGTGCTCGGCAACATCATCAAATAAGTACGAAGTAACGGTCAACGGTCAACTTTTCAATTGGAGTTTCTCATTCAGTGGGGATATGCCGGGTTGTGCCTGAGCGCATTCATCGCCGGCAGTGTGGTGCCACTAAGCAGCGAATTGGTGCTTAGCGCGTGTATCCTTAAACTGCATCTGTCACCGTGGTGGTGCCTGGTGTGGGCCACCGTTGGCAACGTTGGCGGTGGCATGACGTGTTATTGGCTGGGGTCGTTGGGAAAGATGGAGTGGATAGAGCGATACGCCCACGTGAGTCGTGAGAAACTCGCGCGGGCGCAGCGATGGGTGGAACGGCGTGGCGCGTGGATGGCCTTCTTTGCGTTCTTGCCAATCTTGGGTAGTGCCATCACGGTTGCCTTAGGGTTGTTGCGAGCCAATAAAGGCATCGTCCTTTTGGCGATGACCATTGGCAAAGTGTTGCGTTACGGATTGCTCATCCTTGGCATCCTCGGCGTGATGCGCGTCATCTGATTTTCAAAACGGCGAGGCCGTTTTGCACCCCACTCCTTTTTTCAAAACGGCGAGGCCGTTTTGCGGGCCACTCTTATTAGATGCCGGCGCCACCGGTGAAAGTGGGGCGTTCGATGGGCTTGCCCTGGACGATGACGGAATGGGGCGGCACGTCGCGCGTGAGCCACACGTTGCCGCCGATGATTGAGTCATGGCCGATGGTGACGCGTCCCAGAATTGACGTGTTGCTGTAGACGACCACGCGGTCTTCGAGAATGGGGTGGCGCGGCACGTCAACCGGGTGCCCCTCGTCGTCGCGCTCAAAGTTGCGCGCGCCAAGTGTCACGCCTTGATATAGCATAACATTGTTGCCGACAACTGCCGTGCCGCCAATGACAACGCCCGTGCCGTGGTCGATGGCAAAGTGGTGGCCGATGGTGGCAGCGGGGTGGATGTCGATGCCTGTGGCGCTATGGGCCATCTCAGTGATAATGCGTGGCAGCACCGGCACTCCAAGGCGGTGAAGCGTATTCGCCACGCGGTAATGCAGCATGACAGTGATGACGGGGTAACTGAGCAACACCTCGTTAATGTTTGAAACGGCGGGGTCGTTGAGCATAACGGCCTCGGCGTCGGTGAGCAGCAAGTCGCGCACGGCGGGCAACGACTCAACAAATTGCTTTGTAATATCGTCGGCCTCACTACACCGCTCCGGGCAGTCGTGCCGTCCGGCAAAGATTAGCGAATAGGCGACTTGCTGCCTGACAAGGCGCGCGATGTGTTCGATGTCGACTCCAACATGATGTAGGCGCGACACGTCGCTGGCTCGCTCAATGTCAAAAAAGCCCGGCAACATCACACGGCGGATGGTGGCCATCATTTCGGCCACGGCGTTGATGTTGGGTGTGGCGGTGTGATGGCTGATGCCCAATCGATCTTCGGCGTCGCTGAGGGCCGCCAGTGCTGCCGTTACATTTTCAAAGTCCATTTTTTGAAAGGGTTTACCGTTAACTGTGGGCGGGGCGGTGCCCGCCCACAGTTAACGAATATCCTTAATAGTGGAGTGCAAAACGGCCTCGCCGTTTTGAATTTAGAATAGGGCGGTGGAGAGGTATCGCTCGCCGGTGTCGGGCAAGAGTGCGACAATAGTCTTGCCGGCATACTGCGGGTCGCACGCTATCTCAAATGCCGCGGCAAAGGCGGCACCGCTGGAGATGCCGGTGAGAGCGCCCGTGGCGTCAGCAATTTGTCGCGCGCCGTCGGCGGCCTGTTCGTCGCTGACGGTGACCACACGGCTCACGGCGGCGGCATCGTAGGTGTCGGGCACAAATCCGGCGCCGATGCCTTGTATTTTGTGGCTACCGGCCACGCCGGTTGAGAGTACTGCGCTCGAGCGAGGCTCCACGGCGACAATCTCAACCTTGGGATTGTGGCGGCGCAGGCAACGTCCCACGCCGCTCACGGTGCCTCCGGTGCCCACTCCGGCGACAAACACATCGACTTGCCCATCGGTATCACGCCAGATTTCCTCACCGGTGGTGCGCTCGTGTATGGCAGGATTGGCGGGGTTGATAAACTGGCCGAGGATTACCGCACCATCGATAGCGTCACGGAGCGCCTCTGCCCGGGCGATGGCTCCTCGCATACCCTGCGCGCCCGGTGTGAGTTCAAGTTGCGCTCCCATTGCCTTGAGAAGCATACGCCGCTCGGTGCTCATCGTGTCGGGCATAGTGAGGATTACCTTATAGCCGCGCGCGCGACCTACCCACGCCAAGCCGATGCCGGTGTTGCCGCTTGTCGGCTCGATGATGGTTGCGCCGGGGCGCAGGGTTCCTTTCCGCTCGGCATCGTCAATCATGGCCAAGGCGATGCGGTCTTTGGCGCTGCCGCCCGGGTTGAAACATTCAAGTTTGAGCAGCAGGCGGGCGTGCATGCCGGCTTGCAGGGGGAAGGCGAGCAACGGGGTGTTGCCGATGAGGTCGGTCAATGAATTGTAGATCATGTCTTATTTGTTTTGATTGGACAAAACGGCATGGCCGTTTTGCACACAACTCCTATAATACTAATCAAGCAACAGGACGGCTACTTGGCGAGGGCTGCAAGTTGGTCGTCGGTGGCTTCGTTGAGCAGATAGCCGGGTTGCCAGTTGACGGTGGGGTAGGCCTCTTTGAGGTCGGCGCAGGCCTTGTCGATGGTGCTGCCGCCGCTGGTGGCGAACGGTATCACGCGTGCCTTGCCAAAGTCGTTTGCCTCGACAAAGGTGTTGATGATAGTCGGGGCGGTGTACCACCAAATGGGGAAACCGATAAAGACTGTTTCGTATTTGTCGATGCCGTCAATCTTGGCGTCTTTGATTGCGGGACGCGAGCTCTTGTCGGCCATCTCGAGGCTGCTGCGCGACTGCTTGTCGTGCCAATCGAGGTCGGCGTCGGTATAGCGTTGCTCGGGCACGATTTCGTGCAGGTCGGCGTTGAGGATGGTTGCCATACGCTCTGCCACGCCGCGTGTGACGCCGCTTGCCGAGAAGTAGGCAACGAGAATCTTCTTGGCGGGTTGGATACTATCGGTTGCGGGAACTTGCTGCTCACCGCTGTTCTGCGCTCCGCTGCAGCCCATCAGCGCGACTGCAGCGAGCGCCATTGTTGCAAATATTGCTTTCATCTGTTTTATTTAGTGAGTGTTACGACGAGGGTTGCGATGGAAAGGGCAACGCCCAGCGATGAGAATGCGAGCGTTAGACCCGGCGGCACTTGCCAACTCGAACGAGCCTTGCTGGCGTTGGGCTCAACATAGACGATGTCGTTTTGGCGCAGGTAGAGGTCGCTCGACACGAGCAGGTTGGCGTCGTTGAGGTTGACGCGGCGCACCTCGCGAGTGCCGTCGCTATTGTTGTGCACAATCATGATGTTGTCACGTCGTCCCTGGATGGTGAGGTCGCCTGCCATCGAGAGGGCCTCGAGGATGTTGAGGCGGCCGTTGGGCGCTTTGATGCGGCCCGGCTGCTTCACTTCGCCAAGGACGTACACGTTAAAGTTCTGGAGGCGCACCTCAACCACGGGTCGCTCGGTGATATATTTGGGATAAATCTGCGAGGTGATATAGTCGCTTGTGGCGCTGATTGTCATGCCGCCCACGTGCAGCCTGCCGAGCACCGGGAAATCGATGTTGCCCTTGCTGTCCACCAGATAGTAGTAGATGGAGTTCTCGTTGCTTGAGTTGTTTAGGTTACTCGTGTTGCCGATAAGTTCAGTCTTGTTGAACATTTTCACCAGTTCGGGCTGGGTGCAGGAGACGTTGATTTGAATCAAGTCGCCGGGCGCGAGAGGTTGGTCCATGTTTCGGGCGGCGTTGTTGAGCGCGCTCTGCGACAGGCTTGAGGCGTCGATCAGGTAGGGCACCTCCTTGGTGGAGCCGCAGGCTGCCAGCAACAATGTTGTCGCCGCGAGCAGAAGTAAATTTTTAATTTTCATAACTATGAAGTATTATTGTTAATATTGATTTCTTGAATTGTTGTTTGTTTTGCAGTTCGAGCATAATCTCATCCACGATATAGGCATCGCTCATGTTGTGCAGGTGAAACATTTCTCGATGCAAAAGATGACAAATTCCGTTGCTCGCTTTGACGTTTCGATGTGATACGCGCATTAATGTGAAGTGCAAAATTAAGAAAAAGTTTTCAATAAATTTCAAAAATCCCCTTTTTTTTGAAAAGGAAATTAAAAGTCTGCGTTTGCCGGTTATCATTTATCAATTTTTTCGGAAAAAAATAGTATCTTTGCAGTTCCAATAAAGGTTTACCGTCGACCGTGGACCGTTAACCGTGGATTGGCGCTGCGGTAAACGGTAAACTGTCAGCTATCAATAATTATAAAATGGAATATCGACTCCACTCTCCATATGCGCCTACGGGTGACCAACCGCAAGCTATTGACCAACTGGTGGCCGGTATAAACGATGGCACTCCATACCAGACATTGCTTGGAGTGACCGGCTCCGGCAAGACGTTCACCATGGCCAACGTGATTGCCCGCACCGGACGTCCAACGCTCATTCTGAGCCATAACAAGACGCTTGCGGCACAACTTTACGCCGAGATGCGCAGTTTCTTTCCCGAGAATGCCGTCCACTATTTCGTGAGTTACTACGACTATTATCAGCCCGAGGCCTACATTCCAAGCGTTGACAAGTATATTGAGAAAGACTTGGCCATCAACGATGAAATCGAGCGCTTGCGTCTGGCCACCGCGACAGCCTTGCTCAGCGGCCGTCGCGACATCGTGGTTGTGAGTTCGGTGAGTTGCCTCTACGGCATGGGCAACCCCGACGACATCGCAGCCACATCGATTACCGTCAGGGTTGGTGATAACATCGGTCGTGATGAGTTTCTGCGCAAACTGGTGAACGCTCTTTATTCACGCAACGAGGTGGAACTTAAGATGGGGAACTTCCGCGTCAAGGGCGACACTGTGGACGTCTTCCTGAGCGATGCCGACATGATGTTGCGGGTGAGTTTTTGGGGCAATGAGATTGAGAGTTTGCAGTTGTTAGACCCGGTCAGTCAGTTGCCAACTGAGGATGTAGAGAGTTTCCGCATCTTCCCGGCAAACATTTTTGTGGTCACCAAGGAGCATATGTCAAGTGCTATCGGCCAGATAGACGTCGACCTCGGCACCCAGGTGGAGGCCTTCCGCCGCGAAGAGCGGCACGCCGAGGCAAAGCGTCTATATGAGCGTGTCACCTATGACTTGGAGATGATACGCGAAGTGGGGTATTGCTCTGGCATAGAGAACTATTCGCGCTACTTTGACGGTCGCAAGCCCGGTGCACGCCCCTTCTGCCTGTTAGACTATTTCCCAAAAGACTTCTTGACGATTATAGATGAGAGCCACGTTACCGTACCGCAAATCCGTGCCATGTACGGTGGCGACCGTTCCCGCAAGACTAATCTTGTGCACTACGGCTTCCGTCTCGAGGCCGCCCTTGACAACCGGCCGCTGCGATTCGACGAGTTTGAGGCTATTACAGGCCAAACCATCTATGTGAGTGCAACTCCTGCCGACTATGAGTTGCGACAAAGTGAAGGCGTCATAGTTGAGCAAATCATTCGTCCCACCGGCCTATTAGATCCCAAAATTGAGGTGCGGCCGTCACAGGATCAGATTGATGACCTCATAGAAGAGATTCAAGTGCGTGTTGAGCACGGCGAACGTACCCTCGTGACAACACTTACCAAACGTATGGCTGAGGAACTTACCGGCTACCTTGCCAAACTTGATATCCGTTGCGCGTATATGCATAGTGATGTCGACACGTTAGACCGTATCCAGATTCTTGACGACTTGCGTGCCGGGGCTATCGATGTGCTTGTGGGTGTGAACCTGCTTCGAGAAGGTTTGGATTTGCCAGAGGTGTCGCTTGTTGCTATCCTCGATGCAGATAAAGAGGGCTTCCTGCGTAGCCGACGCTCCCTCACTCAAACGGCCGGCCGGGCAGCTCGCAATCTAAACGGCCTCGTACTCATGTATGCCGACACAGTTACAGAAAGTATGCGTCTCACTATCGATGAGACCGAACGACGACGCTCATTGCAGATGAAATATAATGATGAGCATGGTATCACGCCACAGGCCATAGTAAAGGCTCGACAGGCAATCATCGGTGTTGACACCGACATTCAACGTAGCGACAAGGCACAACAACACGCACGCCGATATGAGAGCAACGTTGCAGCGACTTCGGACTCTGAACGCCGCCACAATGATGCACTCAGTTCACTTCAACAGCAGGTCGCTGCCGAATTTGACCGTGCCAATGCCGGTATGGTGGCAGACCCTGTGGTACCGTACATGAATAGCAACCAACTACAAACGGCTATTGACCGCTTGAAGTTGCAGATGATTGACGCTGCTCGCCGCATGGATTTCCTTGAGGCTGCACAATATCGTGATGAGATACTAAAACTACAGGAAAAACTGGACAAAAAGAGTAAGGAGTGAAACAATAAACAACTGCTAAATTGAGGATAGAAGGACAGTGGTTACCAACCACACGTAAGGAGATGGATCACCTGGGATGGGACCAGGCTGATGTAATACTCTTTAGCGGCGATGCTTATATCGACCATCCGTCGATGGGAATTGCCGTGATTGGCCGTGTGCTCGAGGCGCATGGTTACCGTGTAGCGATTGTGCCACAACCCAACTGGCGCGATGATCTGCGTGATTTCAAGAAACTTGGTCGTCCACGTCTATTCTTCGGCATGAGCGCCGGAGCGATGGACAGCATGGTCAACCACTACACCGCCGCTCGCCGCCGCCGCAGCGATGATGCCTACACACCCGATGGGCGCGCCGGTGCGCGTCCTGACTATCCGACCATTGTATATAGCGAGGCTCTTAAGAAGTTGTGGCCCGACGTGCCGGTTATCGCCGGCGGCATCGAGGCATCCTTGCGGCGTGTGGCTCATTATGATTACTGGCAAGACAGGCTGCGGCCTTCAATACTAATTGACAGTCCGGCAGACATCCTGGTGTACGGTATGGGTGAGAAACCCATACTCGAGATTGCCAAACGATTGGCGGCAGGGGAGAGCGTGGACACGATTAGCGATGTGCCGCAGACCGTTGTGCGTCGTCCACTGTCTGAACTGCCTGCTCGCGACGACGATGACAACGTGCTATTGGCTCCGTTTGAGCGTTGTATGGCTGACAAACGCACGCAAGCTCACAATTTCCGCATCGTTGAGACCGAAGCCAACCTTTGGAATGGTCATGATCTGTGGCAAGCCACCGGTGACGTGGCCATCAAGGTGAACCGCACCAATCCACCGATGACGACCGCAGAGATTGACGCTTCGTTTGACTTGCCATACACCCGCTTGCCTCATCCGCGATACCACGGTAAGCACATTCCCGCTTATGAGATGATTCGCCACTCGGTGTGCCTGCATCGCGGTTGCTTTGGCGGCTGCGCCTTTTGCACAATCAGTGCCCATCAAGGCAAGTTTATTGCTTCACGAAGCAAAGCGAGCATTATGCGCGAAGTGAGACAAGTAATAGCGATGGAAGACTTCAAAGGGTATATCAGCGACCTGGGTGGACCAAGCGCGAATATGTATGCTTTGGGTGGTAAGAACCTTGAACTATGTCGACGCTGCGCCCGTCCGTCGTGCCTACACCCAAAGCCATGTCCCAACCTCAACACAGACCATAGCGCCTTGCTTGACATCTACCATAGCGTTGACTCCTTGCCTGAGGTGAAGAAATCGTTTATCGGCAGTGGAGTGCGCTACGACCTCTCGATGCATCGCACCGGTGACAAACGCGTTGACGAGGCAAATCGTCGATACAACGAAGAATTAATCTTGCGGCACGTAAGCGGCCGTCTGAAAGTGGCGCCGGAGCACACCAGCGATGCTGTGCTGCAAGTGATGCGCAAACCTTCGTTTGAACTTTTCAGACGTTTCAAGTCACTGTTTGACCGTCTTAACCATGAACACGGCCTGCGTCAGCAACTCATTCCATATTTTATTTCTTCTCATCCCGGTTGCAGGGAAATTGACATGGCAGAACTCGCAGTTATAACGCGTCAATTAGATTTCCACTTAGAGCAAATACAAGACTTCACTCCCACGCCGATGACCGTCTCAACGGAGACGTTTTATACAGGTATGCATCCATACACGCTTGAGCCAGTATATTGTGCGCACGGTAAAGATGAAAAACTTGCCCAACGTCGTTATTTCTTTTGGTATGATCCCAAGTATAGGGCCGAAATTACCGCTTCACTGCGCCGTTTACATCGTAGTGATTTACTCAAGGCTTTGTTCTCATAGCGTTTGATTGAACCGCGCTTTGCGTTTTTATAATAAAAGAGATAAAAGAGCAAAAACACTTGCTCTTTTATCTCTTTTATTAATCTGAGTTTTTCTTAATCACTTGTTTACCTGGAAACGATTCCAACCGGTGGCAAGATGATCGACAATCTGGCGAGCCGCTGCCAAGCCGGCATTGATGTTGGCTTCGGCAGTTTGAGCACCCATCTTCTTGGGAGTGAAAAGCACGCGAGTAGGGTAAAGTTGTTGCAACTCGTCGGCGATGTCGGGTTTAACATCAGCGACGTAACGCAAGTCAGCACGGTTTGCCATTACTTCTTTCAAGCCAACCTCATCGATCACTTCCTTGCGGGCAGCATTGACAAGTATTGCTCCCGTGGGCATAGAGGCGAGTAGTTGACCAGTCACGGAACGGCGTGTCTGGTCGTTGGCCGGAATGTGAAGACTGACAATTTGGTTCTCGGCATAAAGTTGCTCAACGCTATGCACCGGCTGAATGCCATCGGCAAGCATCACATCATCGGCCACAAACGGATCGAGCGCACTCACCTTCATGCCGAAGCCTTTAGCGATGCGCGCCACGTTGCGTCCCACCGCGCCATAGGCGTGGATGCCCAGCGTCTTACCCAACAACTCAGTGCCGCTGGTCCCGTCATAGCGGTTGCGCACGAGCGTCACGAGCATACCCATGACAAGTTCGGCGACAGCATTGGCGTTCTGGCCTGGAGTGTTCATCACACACACATCGTGGGCAGTGGCTTCAGCGAGGTCAATGTTGTCATATCCGGCACCGGCACGCACAACCACCTTGAGCAGCGGTGCGGCATCAAACACGTCTTTAGTCACCTTATCGCTTCGCACAATCAGGCCGACTACGTCCTTTACGGCGGCCACCAAGTCTTCGTGTGACCCCTTCTCAAGCAGTGCCACCTCATGACCACCCTGCTCAAGCACTTGCCGTATGCCTTCCACCGCTACTGGAGCAAAAGGCTTCTCGGTTGCAATTAAAATCTTCATAATTAGTCGTTAGTTGTTAGTCGATAGTCGCCCCCTCCTTTTGGAGGGGGTGGGGGAGGACTATTCGTTAATGAGTTGCTTCAAAATCGTGCATAGTTTGGGTCAGCACCTTAACACTCTCGAGCGGCAGCGCGTTGTAGAGCGAGGCACGGAAGCCGCCCACGCTGCGGTGCCCCTTGATGCCGACAATGCCGCGCTCTGTGGCCAAGGAGAGGAATTCGGCCTCAAGTTCCTTATATTCAGGCTTCATCACAAAGCACACGTTCATTATAGAACGGTCCTCCGGACGAACGGTGCCGATGAACATACGGCTACGGTCGATTGCGTCGTAGAGTACGGCGGCCTTCTCCTCATCGCGACGTTGCAGTTCCTTGACACCTCCGAGTTCCTTATACCACTCGAGAGTTTGCAAGGCGGCATAGATGGGAAACACCGGTGGGGTGTTGAACATCGAGCCCTTATCAACGTGGGTCTTATAGTTGAGCATAGTGGGCAAGATACGATCAACATGACCAAGAGCGTCTTCGCGCACAATGACAAACGTAACACCGGCGGGGGAGACATTCTTCTGCGCGCCACCATAGATGAGGTCATACTTTGACACATCGACCGGACGAGAGAAGATGTCACTCGACATATCAGCCACCATGCGTACCGGCACGTCCATATCGTGACGGATTTCAGTGCCATAGATAGTGTTGTTGGTGGTGATGTGGAAGTAGTCAACGTCTTTGGGCACGGCATATCCTTTAGGGATATAAGTGTAGTTGTCCGCCTTGGAAGAGCCCACGACCTCAACCTCACCAAAGAGTTTTGCCTCCTTGATGGCCTTGTTAGCCCATGTGCCGGTGTCAAGATAAGCCGCGCGAGTGCGCAACAGGTTCATCGGCACCATGGCAAACTGCAAACTCGCGCCGCCGCCGAGGAAGAGCACACGGTAACCCTCGGGAATGTCAAGCAACTCCTTGAACAACTGCTCGGCTTTCTCGATTACGGCACTGAACTCCTTGCTGCGATGCGAAATCTCGAGAATCGACAGGCCGGTGCCAGCAAAGTCACGGATAGCATCGACGCAGTGGTCGATAGTGTACTGGCTCATGATAGACGGGCCGGCATAGAAATTGTGTTTCTTCATATCATTTGTTATTTTATAATATGGTTTTGTAAATTCAGTCACGGCAAAGTTACTACTTTTGCGCGAAACGACAAGCGATAGCCTTTCTTTTTTGTCTAAGCAGTCTGAGTTGTGAATTTGTAGTTCACGATACTGATTATTTGCGAAACGAATAGAAATTATGGAGATATGTTATAGTTTTTAACTATTTTGACACTCGTTGAGCAAAAATGACCTAAAAAAGGCCATCAAAAAAAGATTTCGAGAGGTAAAAAAATTTCACTTTTTTTGAAAATAATCGGCAAAAAATGTTGTAATTCCGAAAAAATGAGTTACCTTTGCCATGTGCAAACCCGCACAACTGACGGGTAGCACAATTATTAAACTTCAAACAACAAATATTGGCATCTAAAATCTAAAACAGAGTCATGAATGTTGAGAAAATCTTGACTGACCTCGAGGCCAAGCACCCCGGCGAGAAGGAGTATCTCCAGGCCGTCCGCGAGGTGTTGCTCACCGTGCAGGATGAGTACAACAAGCACCCCGAGTTTGAGAAAGCAAAAATCATCGAGCGCATGGTTGAGCCCGACCGCATCTTCACATTCCGCGTCACATGGGTTGACGACAATGGTGAGGTGCAGACAAACCTGGGTTACCGCGTGCAGTTCAATAACGCGATTGGCCCGTATAAGGGTGGTCTGCGTTTCCACGCCTCGGTCAACCTGTCAATATTGAAATTCCTCGGTTTTGAGCAGACGTTCAAGAACGCTCTTACCACCCTCCCGATGGGCGGTGCCAAGGGTGGCTCCGACTTTAGTCCGCGAGGCAAGAGTGACGCCGAGATTATGCGCTTCTGCCAGGCTTTCATGCTGGAGTTGTGGCGCAACATCGGTCCCGACATGGACGTGCCTGCCGGCGACATCGGCGTTGGCGGACGCGAGGTCGGTTACCTCTACGGTATGTATAAGAAACTCACGCGCGAGTGCACCGGCACACTCACCGGCAAGGGCCTTGAGTTTGGCGGCTCGCGCATCCGTCCCGAGGCAACCGGCTTTGGCGCATGCTACTATGTGCAGAGCATGCTCAAGCGCCTGGGCACCGACTTCCAGGGCAAGACCGTGGCCGTGAGCGGCTTTGGCAACGTGGCCTGGGGTGCCGTCACCAAGGCGACCGAACTTGGCGCCAAAGTGGTGACCATCAGCGGTCCTGACGGATACATCTACGACCCGACCGGCATCAACACTCCCGAGAAGATTGATTGCCTGCTTGAGCTCCGAGCCAGCGGCAACGACGTGTGTGCCCCCTATGCCGAGCGCTTCCCCGAAGCAACATTCTTCCCCGGCCGCAAGCCTTGGGAGCAGAAGGTTGACATCGCTATGCCTTGCGCCACCCAAAACGAGGTATCGCTTGACGATGCCAAGCAACTGCACGCCAACAACGTGCTGCTGGTTGCCGAAGTGAGCAACATGGGTTGTACAGCCGAGGCTATTGACTACTTCATTGAGAACCGCATGGTTTATGCTCCGGGCAAGGCCGTCAACGCCGGTGGCGTCGCCACCTCAGGCCTCGAGATGACCCAGAACGCGCAGCACATCTATTGGACAGCGGCCGAGGTCGACAAGAACCTCCACCAGATTATGGCCGACATCTATGACCAGTGCTGCCGTTACGGTGAGGAGCCCGACGGATATATGAACTACATGAAGGGTGCCAATATCGCCGGATTTATGAAGGTAGCCCACGCTATGATGGGCCAAGGCATCATCTGACGTTTTATATTAGGCCTTGAACCTGCCGCGAGCAAAGGCAGGCTCAAGGCCTTAATTAATAACGTGAAAACCTTCAAAAAAACGATTGCGCACAACTTAACGCTGAATCATCATAGAGATTGCTTAACTATCTGATTAATTAATCTATCGTACCAATTAACAATGCGAAGGCAGGTCGCCGTGTCCACCAGGAGTGGTCCGACAACCTGCCTTTTTCCATGAAGTTGTTATCTGCCGCCAATGTGCCTGACAACCGCGGCGGTGAAAGCCCGCCAATATTGCTCACACTTCGCCTCACCGACACCATAAACAGTGGAGAATTCGGCACGTGTGGTCGGTTGGCGCGTCGCCATGTCGGCAAGCGTCTTGTCACTGAAAACGAGGTAAGGAGCGATGCCGCGCGAGCGCGCGATAGCGAGACGTGTCTGTCGCAGCGTCTCGTATAGTCCCTTATCCATCACGGCCTGCGGCTCTTGGTTAAGTATTCCTTCAAGCGTTGTCCGGTCTGTTGTTTGCCGTCGGGTTCCTCGTTTAGCCTTTGTTGTTTCGGCATGAGGCTCAAATTTCGTAAACTCAACGCATCGTTTACCAAAAAGCACTTCTCGACCAAAATCCGTTATCTTCAGGTGATTGTTCTCGTCATAAGCCACCTCAACCAGTCCCAATTGTATCATTTGGAGAATATAACTTTTCCATACGGCAAACGGTGTGTCGCGCCCGACTCCAAATGTTGGCAAACGGTCGTAACCGGCCGCGGCCACATCGGCGCGCTTGGAGCCCCGCAGAATATCAATAGCGGTTGTCATTCCTATCTTTTGGCCGGTGCGTGCGATGGCGCTCATCGCTTTCTGTGAGAGTACAGTGCCGTCAATGCGTTCCGGAGGGTCGTGACACACATCGCAGTTGTCGCAATCGTGGTCAAAGCGCTCGTTGAAGTAACTGAGTAAAATACGGCGGCGACACACACGGCTCTCGGCATATTGCTGCATACGCGTGAGTTTTTCAAGATTAATCTCACTCTGACCGGAATCACGGGCAAACTGAGAAAGTTGTATCACGTCAGCATAACTATAAAATAATAGAGCCTCAGCCGGGGCGCCATCACGTCCGGCACGTCCGATTTCCTGGTAATAACTCTCGATGCTCTTTGGCAGGTTGTAGTGAATTACCCATCGCACGTTGCTCTTGTCTATCCCCATCCCGAAGGCTATTGTAGCCACAATGACAGGCACCTCATCGTTTATAAATTCTCGCTGGGTGGTCAACTTGGTAGAGGTCGTCATGCCCGCATGGAATGGCTTGGCATTGATGCCGGCCGCACGCAAGGTCGCGGCTACACTTTCGGTTGTCTTTCGTGACAAGCAATAGATGATGCCACTCTCGCCACGATGCCGTTCAATGAAACGTAGCACGGCTCGCTGCTTAACTTTGCCGCTTAAGTCATGAGCGACATTAAGCGAAATGTTAGGACGGTCAAAAGAGGTCATGAACAACTTGGCGTCACCTATACCAAGTTGTTGGGAGATGTCGTCACGCGTCACGCGGTCGGCTGTGGCTGTGAGGGCGATAATCGGAATGTGGGGACAACGCTCACGCAGCGTACCCAGTTGGGTATATTCCGGCCGGAAGTCATGACCCCACTGCGAGATGCAGTGCGCCTCATCAATAGCGAATAGGGAGATTCTTAATTTCGCAATCCAAGTGTCCAAATCAGCGATGAGACGTTCCGGCGATATATATAGCAACTTAATGTTTCCGGCGATAGCACCGGCTATAATTCCGCGATTTGTGTACTCGTCTTGCTGACTATTAATTGCCGCGGCCGGAATGCCACTCTGCATGAGAGCATCAACCTGGTCCTTCATCAACGCGAGCAATGGCGACACGATAATCGCAACACCGTCCATAAGAAGGGCCGGCATCTGGTAGCAAAGCGACTTGCCGCCGCCTGTGGGCATGAGAACAACAGCATCGCCACCATTGAGCACATGACTAATCACCTGCCATTGTTTAGGGTAGAAAGAGTCGTAACCGTAGTACCGGCGCAGCAGTGCGAGTGCCCGTTCTTTCATGTAAATGTGTTGTCAGAAGGCGTTCTTGTCGCCACGGAATGTGTTGATAATCGTGAGAACTATAATCTTGAGGTCAAGCATGAAGTTCCAATTCTCAGCATACCACACATCATATTCTACGCGCTTTTCCATTTGCCACAGTTCCTCAGTCTGTCCTCTGAAGCCGTTCACCTGGGCCCAACCCGTGATGCCGGGTTTGATGGTGTGGCGCAACATATATTTGTCTATCAGAGCGCTGTATTCTTCGGTTTGTCTCACCATATGAGGTCTGGGCCCAACAATCGACATATCTCCAAGAAGCACGTTGATAAACTGTGGCAACTCATCTATATTGGTGCGACGCAACAAGTTGCCGAATGGAGTCTTGCGTGGATCGTCTTTTGTGGCCTGCAGCGTATCGGCCTGGGCATTGACACGCATAGTGCGAAATTTGAGGCAATCAAATTCGCGTCCGCGGTACCCGGTGCGTTTCTGCGTGAAAAAAATCGGTCCCGGTGACGACAATTTGATACCTAACGCGATGAACGGGAAGAACGGGAGGATCAGAATGATTGCGAATATACTGACGATGATGTCAAAGGAGCGTTTGACAGCGCGGTTGAGGGTGCCGCTGAGTGGATAGGGACGTATGGCCATGAGCGGCACATTGCCGATATTGTATAACTCAAATTGTCGCTTGACAGTCGGACCGAATTGCGGAACATAATAGAAGTCCACGGCATTACGTTCGGCGATGCGCATCATGCGTGTGACATTATCCTTATCTGTATCGGGAACAGCGCAATACATCTCATCAATGAGGTTGTCTTGAACAAATTTTTCCACCTCATCGAGCGTACCCCTGTAACCATCGACGCTCGCAAACACCGGATTGTCATCAAAAAAACCGAGAATGCGGTAGCCATAGGCCACATCACTGGTAAGTTCATTCACTAATCGACTACCAATTTCGCCGCCACCGATGATTACCACCCGACGATAGTTGAATCCGCGCGTGCGGTAGGCTTTAAGCAACTGCTTTGATAAAAGCCACCAGCCGGCGAGACTCACAGTGAACATTCCGTAAAACCAAGCGGCGGTTTTCCAACCGATGTCGTAGCCACTTACCAGCGCGGAAGCACTCAACACAATCGCGGCGTGGAGTAACACGCTCTTGAGCGCTTGCAGCGCGACAAGGTCAGCGTTAAGGACGCGGCGCTTATGCACATTACCAAAAAAGTAGAAAACAACGAGCATCGCGAGGTTGATAAATAGCCACACGATGTCATCGGCAAAGTGGTTGTCCCGCCCTGTAATGAGAAGCGTGACAAAATAACAGATGTTTAGCACCGCCAGGTCGACGGTGCTAAACAATAATCCTATAAATCTGCCGTAACGTTGCTTTCCGTTCATTTGGCGTTTTTCAAAAGATTTCTTGAGACTCTGTGAATTCAAATAATTCTCACTTCTCAAAACTTATTGTCCCCTCCTTACTGAGGTTGGAGAGGACAATAACAATTACTCATCAAGGTCGCGGATGCGTTGCTCAAGTTTCTCAAGTTCCTCTTTCAGGCGCGCCACCTTGCGTTCAAGTTCATTAAGCAGGGAGTTGCTGCCTTTTGACTGAATGTTAAGAAAGCCCATGTTGTTCTCATAGGTCTTGAGTTCATTTTGGCGAGCCTCATAGAGGCGCACAAGTTGCTCACGCTCGCTTTGCGGCTCGCGGGGCTGGCGCGGTTCACGACGTCCCTCACCACGAGACGGACGGCTGTCGCCGCGACGCATCGAGAACTTTTCAAAAGCCTCATCAATGATGGCGCGATATTCATCATAGACGGCATCTTTCTCCTTGTAGGGAACATGTCCCACCTGTTGCCACTGGCTCATGAGATTGCGCACCAGTTCGGCACCTTCCTGGGGATCAGTCTCCTCAAGAGCAGCCTTGAGTTGAGCGATAATATCCCGCTTGAGACGCAGGTTCTCATGCTCGGCGCTGTGGGTACTTGAGGCATCCTTCTTGCGACGGTCAAAGAAGTGGTCACAAGCCGCAATGAAGCGTTTCCACACGGCGTCGCTGTGCTTCTTGGCTACAGTGCCGATTGTCTTCCACTGCTTCTGCAACTCGGTGAGACGCTCGGCCGTTGCACGCCAATCGGTGCTGTCTTGAAGTGACTCAGCTTCCTCACAGAGAGCGATCTTGCGTGAGAGGTTGTCTGCCAACTCGTCTTTCATCTTCTTGAAGAAAGCGGCTTTCTGTGAGAAGAAATCATCACATGCCTTACGGAAGCGCGCAAAGAGTTCATTGTTCACCTTGCGGGAAGCGAAGCCAAGTTTGCGCCAACGCTCTTGCAAGCCAATGATAACTTGTGTGGCCTGGTCCCATGCGGCATATGTGTTCAATCCATCGGTCGATACCTGCTCGACCTCCTCACAGAGGGCCATCTTAGCATCGGCGTTCTCTCGTTCGCGGCTCTTGCGCTGCTCAAAGAATGCTTGATGCTTCTTGTTAATGACGGCACTGGCGTTCTTGAAACGTGCCCAAAGTGGCTCACGCAACGCTTTAGCTACAGGTCCGGTCTCGCGCCACTTGTCATGGAGTTCCTGCAACTTCTTGAAGGCGATGACGACATCAGGCTCATCGTCGAGAGCCTCGGCTTCGGCACAAAGTTGCTGCTTGATCTCAAGGTTCTTCTTGAAATCATAGTCACGCAACTCCTTATTAATCTTTAGCAAATCATAGAACTTCTCAACGGCGAGTTGGAATGACTTCCAAATCTCGGTCGCGGCAGTGGCCGGCACTTCACCGATGGCCTTGAAGTCGGACTGCAACTGCTGCACGCGTTGGAACTGTCGGTTGATGTTGTCCGGATCAGCTGTTATACTGTTAATCTCATCAATAATGGCACGCTTTCGCTCAAGGTTGGCGTTGCGCTGTGCTTCCTGGGCCGCAAGCAGTTCGGCGCGCTTCTCCTTGATTACGTTAAGCAACTCTGTGACTTGCTCCTCTTCGGGGCAGTGTGCGACCTCATAACCCTCCAACGAGCCTTCATGTTCGTCGGCATACTCCTGACGGGCTGTTGCTTCTTCTTCCTTAATAATGGAATAAAAGGCAGCCTTGATGGCAGTCACCTCTTCACGGCTCTGCGATACAGGCTTTTCTGCCGCTTGTCGCAATGCCTCAACGAGTTCCTGCTTGCTCAGTCCCGTGAAGTGCGGTTTTGCGACAGGTTCATCTGCCACCGGCTCGGCGGCCGGCTCCTCGTTGAGCGGTTGCTCTTCAATGGCAGGTTCAACGGCGGGTTGGTTGTCCACAATGTTCGCTTCGGGCTCGCTCGCCTGTGGCGCGGTTGCGGGCTCGTTGTTCAAGGTTTGCTGCTGGTCAAGTTGTTCGGCTCCAGCAGCCACATCACGCGGTTCCATAATCAATAAGACATTAAAAAGTACATTACTTCAGCGCCCAAAACGATCTTTTTGGTGAGCGCTTCTCACATCAAAAGGCAAAAATACAAAGATTTTTTCACACACCAAAAAAAAAATAAAAAAAAGTGAAAAAAGTCAATTTACATACTAATCTCACCAATCTCACATATTATATTTAAGATATAATAACCCTTCATCTTATAAAAGCAGGAAGGGGCCTCGTGAGATTAGTGAGATTAATATGAAAATAGATAGGGGAGTTCTCCCTAATTACTGGGCGGTGAATGTGGTTAATTGATTGTTACTGGAAGCCGTGGTGGAACTGCCCAAATAGATGCCGTGGAAAGCGGTTGTGGCGTCGGTGGGTGCAGAGGTGAGCCATCGCACGTTGTAGCTGCTGCCCTTCACCATACCGGTTGCCGTGAAGAGGCTAAGGCTGCTCGAGACGGTGCTCGGGAAGGAGAATGTCACCAGGTTCTTGCCACTGCTGTCACCCAACACATAGTAGCGGCCGGCACTGAAACTGAGTGAGGACGTGCTCAGGTAATAGCCTTGCGCGGCATTGCTGATGGACGAACTGCCGCCCCAGCCGCCACCGCCCTGGCTGCCGCCGGCACTGATGGCGATACCCTTGCCGGTAATTTGGATATAACTGTTGTTATCGCAGTCAAAGCCTTCCTCGGCACCACCCCGCGTGCTATAGGCCATCACTGCGCCGTCGCCGATGGTGATGGCACCGCTGCGACCGGAGTTGGAGTCGACAGCGTCGTTGCCGTTGCTCCAGCACACGGTAACGCCGCCATTAAAGTAGATGTTGCCGTTACTGCCGATGCAGTCGTCGTAACAGGCAAGATAGTGCTGACCGCCACTGATGGTGACGCTTGTCTTGCTCTCGATGCCCTCGCCGCCGTCGGCATTGGTGCTCACCTCGGTGGTGCCGCCCAGGATGGTGACGGTTCCCTCGGCCTTAAGCCCCTTGGCGGCGCCGCCTTGACCGGTGGTCTTGCCTCCCATACCGCCGCCCCAGCCGCCACCGCCGGTGCTTGTGCCATTGGTAAAGCGTGAGCCCTGGGTGGAAAGCGTCAGCGTTGGGCCATTGCCGTCGCTTGTGCCTTGAGTGTAAGCGCCGTTGACTTTTATTGCCTTGGCGCCGTTTTGGGTGGTCGCAACGGTAATCGTACCGCCGGTGAGCGACATGTTGCGGTCGGCCTTAAGGCCCTTGGCGGTGTAGCGCGCACTGCCCACATACTGACCAGCGCCGGTGTTGGTCACCTTGAGGATGCCGCCGCTCACGGTCATATCGTTATTGACGCTGATGCCTTTGCCGGCCGTGCCGCTCGAGTTAATCGTGAGCGAGCCGTCGCTCTGCACGAAGTCTAACGCCTTAACGCCGCTGCTGTAGCCGGCATCACTATTGATAACCATCATCGCGCCAGAGGGTGTGAGGGTGATGTCGCCACCGGTGACACTCACCGTTGCCTTGCTCTTGATGCTCTTGCTCATCGCGCCGCTATTGGCCACGGTGACGATTCCGCCGGCTATGGTGACGTTGCCGTCGGCCTTGATGCCGCTGGCATTATAGCCGGTGCCGGTGTCCTCGCTGGTGTCGCTCATGCCGCCGTAGGTGCCGGTGACATTGGTCACCTGGTAAGTGCGCGTGCTGCCGCTGGTGGTGTAACTGTTAGTGATGGTGTAATAGACGTCAGTACCATCGGTAGGGCCGCTCACCTCGATGCTGCGGATAGTGTAGGTGGTGCCGCCACCCCAACCGCCACCGATGGTGTAGTTGTCAGCCTTGAAGTAATATGTGTCGGAAGTGGCGGAGCCGAAGTCATAATAATAAAAAGAGGCACTTGACACGCCATTGGATTTGGTTACCGAACTTGTGAGTTGCTGCACCAGTGTGCCGTCACTCTTGTAAAGGTAAACCTTACTCCAGGCGCTACCTCCAGAACCCGGTCGGCCGCCTCCCCCGCCGCCGTTTTGCGGCAGGGAAACATATAGTTTATAGGATTTGGCCGTTTCTCCGGTGGAGGAACTGCTGGTTTCGGCGGTTCCTCCTTTGCCGTTAGCCTTCACGTCAATCACCGTTGTGGCGTTGCTCTCGTTAATATTGATGTCGCCATCGGCATTGAGGCCTTTGCCGCCGGCGGCGGAGTTCTCGATGGTCACGGTGCCGCCAGTGATATTAATGTTGCCGCCGGCATTGACGCTGGTGGGATAACTGATGTCGCTGCCGTCAACAACGATGTTGCCGCTCTGCACGATGTTGAGCGTGCCGCCACTCGTGTCGATATTGCCCTCGGCCTTGAGCGCCTTGCCGCCGTCGGCCGTCATGATGATGCGCAACGTGCCGCCGGCGAGCGTGATACTGCCGGTATTCTCAGCGTCCTCGAGGATAACGTCATTGTCGTCGGTCTCGTAACTTACCTGCAAGCCGTCGTCACCGGTGCCCTGAATGGTGACTGTGCCACCACTCTGCAGGTAATATTGATTGATATTGAAGCCATCTTTCACGGCGCCAAGAATATTGATGGCGCCAACGGTCTTTTTCACCTCAACATATTCTTTACCCCAGAAGGCGTGGGCTGTATTGCCGGTGATATTCAGCGTACCGCCGCCCTTAAACTCGGTGTGGCCTTTCACCGCAAAACAACCTTTCTGAGGGCCACCGGTGCCGTCAGAAAGCGTATTGGTGGTGCCACTGACAAGTTCCACTGCGATGCGCTTACCATTGCGGACATTGATGGCCGCGTCACTCGGATTGTACAACGTCAGGCCATTGAGGGCCAACGTTATCTTATAGGAGCCATCGGTGTAGAACGAGCCGTTGGTGCTGGTGCCTTGCAGGGTATAGACATACTCTGTGGCTACCGTCGCGTCTTGGTTGACTGTCACGTGAGCACCCTCGACGCTGGCGGTGATGGTAGAGGCTATATTGCCGGCAATGGCAACAGTAGCCGTCTCGCCGCTATAGGAGACAAGAATATTTCCCTCCACCACAGCGTCGTCATTAACGGTAATGCTATCGATGTCGGCCACCGCAAATGTCTTGCCCATTACGGTGAGGGACGTTCCATCGGCATATTGCATCTCACCGACGTCGGTGGCCGGGAACGCCCAACGCACGTTACTCGTCCACACATTGAGCGTCTGCTCGGCTGTCGCGGTAATGCTCACAAGAGCCAATGCCGCTATAAATATATTCTTCTTCATATCGTTGATATTTTGCATTTTAATGCTTTTAACTGCAAAATTACCAAAAAAAAATGATACTATTTCTTTGATTTCGGCGAATTAGTTATTTTTTATCACCAAACGGCATCAATGCTTAAACCAGTTTGTCACACGCCTCCATAGGGAACGCTTGCGTGGCTGCGCAACCTCAGGCGCAGAGGAACCGGATGTTGTAGCAGTTTGGGCAACCATCGGTTGAGGAGTCGGTGTTGCCGCATTGAGCAGTTCGATAGTGGTCACGCAACGGCTGCCCTCGAAATAGCGTTCAAGCACAGCAGCAAACACATCGTTTGGACGGACAGAGTCAAATAGTGTCATACACGAATGCAGTTTGGCTGCGTCGTGTTTACCGAACACCTGTACTGCCGTTCGCCCCTCCAACTCAAGCAAAGCGGTAGATATTTCCATCAGCCGGGTTCCCAAGGTCTGGTCGGCAAGATATGCTTCAGCCTCAGCTTTACCATTGATAGCGTAATATTTGCTCATGCCGCTATCACCCAGACCGAGCATCTGTGGAAAAACGAACCAGATCCAATGACCGATGGCCTTGCCTTGACGCACCTCCATCAACGCTGTCTCATAGACATCTCCGGCCTGAGCCTTCAAGTAACGGTTTAAATTTTTCATATAATATTTATATTATATTAGGTCGCGAACTATCATGTCACAGCGGAATAGGGCACAGCGGTTAAGCACAAGGCAGTCACCGACCTTGCGAAGTAGTCCATCGGCCAAGTGTCGAGCGGCATTGTCGAGTAGGCGTTGTCTGTAGTCATTGCCCAATATTGAAGCCATCGCACGCAAATTGATGCCTCTAACAGTACGCAAACCTAACATCACCATTTCCTCATATCGTTGTTCGGTGCCCAGAATGTCATCCTCACCGGCTACCACTCCTTTGTGAAGTATTTCACGTTGATATTCAAAGATGTTAGCAGGATTGATATGGCGGCGGGAGGTCCCGTCGTAACTATGAGCAGCGGCACCGAGGCCAAGATAAGGCGTGTTGTCCCAATACGAACTATTGTGACGAGCGTAGTACCCTGGCAGGGCAAAGTTACTAATCTCATAGTGTTTGTAACCGATGTTATCAGTCACATCGAGCAGAATGTTATACATAGCCTCACAGGTCTCATCGCTTGCCTCATTGAGATCGCCGCTCTCAAGCCTCTGCCACAAGAGCGTGCCTGGCTCATAACTGAGACAATAAGCCGAGATATGCTGCGGCCGCAAGGCAATTACACCCTCGAGGCTACTACGCCATGAGTCAATCGTTTGCCCCGGCAGACCATAAATAAGATCAAGGCTGATATTGTCGAAACCTGCGGCACGTAGCGTGGAGACCGCATTAATAACTTGAATGACAGAATGACGCCTACCGATAGCCTGCAACTCGCTATCGACAAGGCTCTGCACCCCCATACTGATGCGGTTAAACCCGATACATCTCCAAGCGCGGGCCGAGTCGGGCGTAACATCGTCGGGGTTAACCTCAATTGTGGCCTCACGGACACCATTAACGTCAAGCATCTTGCATTGTAGCGCCTCATTTAATCCGTTGACAAGTTGTTGAAGAAGTGGGATGGGCATTAGAGATGGTGTGCCGCCACCGAGATAGAGCGTTATGGGCTGAGTGTGAAGTTCATGAACTCGCAGTTGAGCCTCGGCAAGCACGGTGCCAACATATCGTTTGATAACTTGTTGGCCGAGGGTGGTAGAGTAAAAGTCGCAGTAGTAACACCGCGACTTACAAAAAGGGATGTGAACATACAATCC
>CAMHQD010000003.1 GCA_946187345.1 uncultured Porphyromonadaceae bacterium
TTTAACAAGTTAAAATGCAATATTTTTAACATAAAGTTATTCAACAAATTCACAGGCTATAAAAATCAACATAAAAAAATTAATTATTAAAAAATTAAAAATAAATAATAATAATATGAACGTGGACAAAGGATATGTGGACGCGCCCGTTGATCCGTCGCTGGACCTGCGTGCCGAGATTGCGCGCCTCAAGCGCGAGCGCGGCGCCGTGATTATGGCGCATTACTATCAGCGTCCGGAAATCCAAGAACTTGCCGACGAGATTGGCGACAGCCTCGCGCTGGCACAAAAGGCGGCCCGGACCGACGCAAAGGTGATTGTGTTGTGTGGCGTACACTTCATGGGCGAGACGGCCAAGATATTGTGTCCCGATAAGACTGTGATTGTGCCTGACGTGAATGCCGGCTGTTCGCTTGCCGACAGTTGTCCGGCCGACGAGTTTGCCGCGTTTGTGGCGGCTCATCCGGGCCACACTGTGATCAGTTATGTGAACACGAGCGCGGCGGTGAAGGCGGTTACCGACATTGTGGTGACGAGCAGCAACGCGTTGAAGATAGTGAGCAGTCTGCCAAAAGACGAGAAGATAATCTTTGGCCCGGACCGCAATTTGGGCAATTATATAGCCGCGACAACCGGTCGTGAGATGTTGATTTGGGACGGTGCGTGCCACGTGCACGAGCAGTTCTCGTTGCAGCGTTTGTTGGAACTGAAACGTGAGCATCCGTTTGCCAAGATATTAGTGCATCCCGAGTGTCCGCGGCCTGTGCGCCTGCTGGCCAATAAGGTAGGCTCAACGCAGGCGTTGTTGGAGTTTGCCGTTACCGATGAGGCAGATGAGTTTATTGTGGCTACCGAGAGCGGCATCATGCACGAGTTGCGTCGCCGTTGCCCGTCCAAGACATTTATCGCCGCACCTCCCGAGGACGGCACGTGTGCTTGCAACGAGTGTAACTTCATGAAGATGATTACGCTCGAGAAACTTTATAACTCGTTGTTGTATATGGCCCCGGCAATCGAGGTTGATGAGGAGGTGGCGCGCCGCGCTGTGGTGCCCATCCGCCGGATGCTGGAATATAGTAATTAGATTTTAGATGTTAGATGGGACGAAGAATATTATTTTTACTAACTTTTATATTATCAATAATTACGACGATTATGGCACAAGAGAATGTGTACGGCTTCACCGTGCTTGACCGCAAGGGCAACGAGGTGAACCTGGGTGAGGCTTATAGCGGCAAGGTGCTGCTGATAGTGAACACGGCAACACGCTGCGGCTTCACTCCGCAATATGAGGAGTTGGAGGCTCTCTACAAGCAGTATAAAGAGCAGGGATTGGAGATTCTTGACTTCCCTTGCAACCAGTTTGGCAACCAGGCTCCGGGCAGTGACGAGGAGATTCACAGTTTCTGCCAACTGAACTACGGCACCGAGTTTCCGCAGATGAAGAAGGTGGAGGTAAATGGCGAGAACGAGTCGCCTCTGTTTGCTTATCTCAAGAGTGAGAAGGGCTTTGAGGGTTTCAACCTGGAGCATCCCATCGGCAAGGTGCTGGCCGAGATGATGGCCAAGGCCGACCCTGACTATGCGTCCAAGCCCGACATAAAGTGGAACTTCACCAAGTTTGTGATTAACCGCGAGGGTAAGGTGGTGGCCCGCTTTGAGCCCACGGCACCTGTCGCCGAGGTTGAGGCTTGCGTGAAGTCACTCCTCTAAAAAAAAGTTGAGCGTTGAGGGTTGAGAGGTTGAGCCAATCGCGATAGCGATTGGGAATAAATGTAAGGTCTGGCCGTTCCTGAGACAAATCAATTATCCCCGAGCGCGATAGTGCAAGGCTCAACCCCTCAACTCTCAACCTCTAAACCAATAAAGGATTATGTGGAGTTTGATGTCGATAGTGGCGCTGGCGGTGGTGGTGTTTATCCATGAGTTTGGACACTACTTCATCGCCAAGGCGATGGGCGTGAGGGTGCTCGAGGTGCAGGTGTTCTTTTTCCCGATGGTGACCTACGAGCCTGAGAAAGACTCCTCGACGCCCGCCGACTCGTGGCGCCGCACACGCTGGGTGCTGGGTTTGCTGCCGCTTGGCGGTGTGACGCAGTTTTATGACGCCGGGCCATATTCGCCGTCGAGCCTGTCAAGCAAGGCGCCGTGGCAGCGGCTGCTGATTTCGCTTGGCGGCATCGTGTTCAACCTTGTCACGGCATTGGCAGTGTTCCTATGGTGGTTGGTGGGGCTTCCCATGCCCGCGCTGCTGCTCAATGTGGGGTATATATCGTTCATGCTCGCGCTACTCAATCTTATTCCCGTCTATCCGTTGGACGGTGGGCAAGCACTGTTTATCGCCTACGAGATGGTGACCGGCCGTGCGCCGAGTGATGAGTTCCGCCGCGTTGCCGGCATTGTTGGCTCTATATTCATTATTATATTTTTCTGGATACTTCCTCTTTTCTGATATGACTGACGACCAATTGCAGATTTACTGCAAAAACACCGGTGAGTATATAGACGTTGACGGTGGTGAGATGCTGCTCAGCGTGTTTGAGACAATCAAGCAGCGGTTGGGTTTCACGGCTTTGTGTGCCTACGTTAACAACTGTAACGAGGACCTGCATTATAAGATTTACGGTCCGCGGCAGGTGGAGTTTCTTGATATCACAAGCAACAGCGGCTATAGGGTGTACACGCGCTCGCTGTGCATGGTGCTCTATAAAGCCATTAACGACCTGTATCCCGGCAAGCGGCTGACGATAGAGCACTCGATTGGCAACGGCCATTATTGTCGTCTCAAGCACAACGGCGGTGAGATGATGAATGCCAAGATAATTTCGGCAATCAAGGCCCGTATGGCCGAGATTATTGACAAGGACATCGTGTTTCAGCGTCGCGAGCGGCTGACGACCGACGTGATTGAAATGTTCCGCAAGCAAGGATTAAATGATAAGGTGAGGCTATTGAGTACCATAGGTGACTTGTACACAGCCTATTATAAACTTGACGATATTATCGACAGTTTCTATGGCCCGTTGGTGCCGAGCACGTCCTATCTGAAGGTGTTTGACCTTGTACCGTATGAGCAGGGTATGTTATTGATGGGTCCGGACCGCGGCAACCCGACGGTTCCCGCCAAGGCCGTAGCGCAGCCAAAGTTGTTCAAAGCGTTTACCGACTATGTAAAGTTTAACGACATTATCGGTGTGGATGATGTGGGCACGCTCAACAAGGTGATTAACGACCATCAGGCGTCGTTGCTCATTAATGTCGCCGAGGCGTTGCACAACAAGATGTTTGCCAAGATAGCCGACGAGATTACTGAGCGTTATCACAAGGGTGGTGCTCGCGTGGTGCTAATCGCCGGTCCGTCGAGCAGTGGCAAGACCACGAGCAGCAAACGTCTGTCAATCCAGTTACTCACCAATTATATAATTCCAAAGGTTATCGAACTTGACAACTACTTCGTTGACCGTCACAGGACTCCCAAGGATGAGAGCGGCAACTATGACTATGAGTCACTTTATGCCCTCGACTTGGAGTTGTTCAACAGCGACATCAAGCGTTTGCTGGACGGTGAGGAAGTTGCCTTGCCGACGTATAATTTCACCACCGGTGAGCGTGAATATCGCGGCAACAAACTGCGTTTGGAAAAGAACGATATTCTGCTATTAGAGGGCATTCACGGCCTCAACCCGGAACTGACGCGCCAGATACCCGAGGAGCAAAAGTTCCGCTTGTTCGTCAGTTCGCTCACCACGCTCAGCATCGACGACCACAACTGGATTGGAACCTACGACAACCGGTTGCTGCGCCGCATCATCCGCGACTACAAGTACCGTGGTCATAGCGCTCAGGCCACCATCGCTATGTGGCCGAGTGTGCGCCGCGGTGAGGAGAAGTGGATTATGCCGTTCCACGAGAATGCCGACGCGATGTTTAACTCGAGTTTGCTCTTTGAATTGTCGGTGATGAAGAACTATGCCGAGCCAATCCTGCGTCAGGTGCCGGTCAACTCGCCCGAATACAGCGAGGCCTACCGGTTACTGAAGTTCTTGAGTTACTTTGAGCCGCTCGACGAGAAGGAGATACCCAGCACGAGCCTGCTGCGTGAGTTCTTGGGCGGTAGCAGTTTCCATTATTGATTGTCCTCTCCCGCCCTCTCCTTTAGGAGGGGTGTGGTAAAGGCGACTAACGTTTAATACTAACGACTATGTTAAAGTGTGTTGCTGTAGACGACGAGCCGTTGGCTTTGTTGCAAATTAAGAACTATGCGGCACAGGTGGCCGGCGTGGAGTTGGTGGCCGCTTGCAATAGTGCCGCCGAGGCGAAGCGCGCGCTTGTTGAGAATGATGCTGATGTTATTTTTGTGGACATCAATATGCCCGATCAAGACGGACTGTCGTTTGTGCAGAGTCTGCCGGTAAAACCCATCGTGGTGTTTACGACGGCCTACGACCAGTATGCCATCGATGGTTTTAAGGCAGGTGCGATGGACTATCTGTTGAAGCCGTTTGATTTAGAGGAATTCAAGCGTGTTGTTGAGAAGGTGTCACATCAGGTGGAACTGCTTCACAAGGCGGCTGATGAGACTGACGGCGATTTGTTTGTCAAAGCGGACTATAAAATTGTGAAGTTATCGTTGCAGAACATCCGCTATATAGAAGCCATGAGTGAATATCTGAAGATTTACACTGAAGACTATAAGCGACCACTCACTGTGCTGATGAGCATGAAGAAAATGGAGGAACGCCTGTGTGGCAGTTACTTCATGCGCATCCATCGCAGTTATATCATTAACCTGCACAAGATTGCTGAGGTGACGCGCAGCCATGTGGCACTGCAAGGTGACGGCGAGGCTTCTATTCCCATTGGTGACCTGTATAAGGAAACTTTCATGTCCTATGTGACTAAACGTTTTCTTGTGAAGTGAAATAAGATAACAGATGTTCAAAAAGATTTTTTACACAATATTACTATTTGGATTGCTTGGCGGTGGCGCCTATGGCTACTTGAAATATAAGGAGCCTATTGACAGACTGTTGCATCCCGGCCAACGGCTTGATGAACTTTCCAATGGTGTGGTGGCGCTGACCAATAACTATTATTACCGGTTGCGGATGCCCGACGGGCAGACGCTCTACTTTAGTGGTGTTGGCGCCGACGCGTTTGACAATCTCACGTTTGAACGCGACAGTGTAAAGTTGCAAACTGTGACCGGTGTGGCTGCCGCCGTAAGTGACAGCGGCTTGTTTGTCACGGCATCACGCTTGGTGTCACCTCAGTTGGCCACGGCCGGTGAGAAGCCGTTGCGTGTGCAGGATCTCATAGACAGGCTCGCGTCTTGGATTGAGGCCGAGCAGCGCGGCCGTGCCGGGGCATATCGCGCGCTTGAGGATTCCATCAACGATAATTATTACATTGACAAATCAGACTCGATAGTGGAGCGCGTCAAGGGTCTTGAGGAGCGGCTCAAACAACGGCAGCGTGACTTGATGGCCGATATCCGTGCCGCCCGCGAGACGTTGGAGCGCCTTAAGGCGTTGGATCCGGCGCAGGTGAAGTTTGACTGCGTGAGCCACGTGACAGTGCGCATGGTGAATATTCCTTTAGACCCGAATAGTGCCGATACCATTCCATGTGTCGTGATGCCGGGCTCAGCCGCCGATGCCGATATTGTGAAGTTGAAACTGAATAGAGGCATCACGCCGGCAAGCGTGCCGGTGTTTGATATGCCCGGCAATGGATTGCTTGGCTTTGGAGGCGGTGATGATGTCACGGTTGCCGTTGGCGACAAGGTGCATCTGCTGTCAACGGTGAGGAGCAACGACAGTTACCGCACCACACGCATTGATGCTCACGTGGTGCAATGTGTCGGTGATAAATTGCTTGTTGACGTGGGTAGCGGACACTCGGCCGCCGACCTGCTCGGCAGTCCCGTTTATACCGCCGATGGCGTGCTGGTGGCAGTGTGCACCGAACAAATGAAAGACGCGGTGAATTTTTTTCATTGCGCGATGAAATAAATTATTAGTAGTAAATTATCAGTAATTACATAATAATGAGAGACAAAATTGGTAAAT
Organism: uncultured Porphyromonadaceae bacterium; assembly: GCA_946187345.1. GTDB lineage: Bacteria > Bacteroidota > Bacteroidia > Bacteroidales > Muribaculaceae > Sodaliphilus. The sequence goes on from CAMHQD010000003.1 coordinate 6,072, forward strand.
TGTTGGTGATGGCCACTCTGGCCGCAACGGTTGCGTGCAATGGCATTGGCAATGCCGATGGAAGTGTCGCCAAGCCGGCCGACACCACGGCCGACAGCGTGGCCAATGAGGCGCGCATCGATAGTATGCGTCAAGCCGCTGAGCGTGACAGTGCCATTGTGAAGCATGTGCGCGATAGCCTTGCCGCCGACCCCAATTATCAAGAATTGAAAAAATTGATTGCCGACGAGGCAAAGGATTTTCCAAAGGAGTTGATGCCCGGCTTGCTGCTGGCCAACAACTATATTGAAGGCAGAGAGTTCTACTACCTGTACGGAGTGGATGAGCGACAGATGGATTTCAAGAACATAGTGACTCAACGCGATGAGATGCGCCGTTCAATGGCCGAGAGCATCAAGAAAAGCGTTGCCGAGAAGGGTAACCCGATGGGTCGCTTTGTGGAGTTGTGCATCAAGTGTGGGGTGAATGTGAACTATATGTTTGAGGGTGCGCAAAGCCGTCGCACTATGGTAATCAGTTACACTCCGGCTGAGTTGCGCACTATAGTCGCCAAGTAGATAATGGTATTGCTGAGTTTTGACACCGAGGAGTTTGACGTGCCTCGCGAGCACGGTGTCGACATCCCGATTGAGGAGGCGATGCCGGTGTCGATAGAGGGCACGTCGCGCATTTTGGATGTTTTGAAGGCACATGGCGAGGTGAGGGCAACTTTCTTCTGCACGCTCACCTTTGCCGAGAATGCTCCACAGGTGATGCGGCGCATCGTTGCCGAGGGTCACGAGGTGGCCAGTCACGGAGTGGATCACACTCATCCTCAAGCGACTGACCCGTCGGTATCCAAGGTGGGCCTGGAGCGTTTGACGGGCGTCACCGTGACCGGTTACCGGCAGCCGCGCATGTTTGCCGTGGATGGTGACGAGTTGGAGCGCGCCGGATATGTCTACAACTCATCGTTGCACCCCACATTCATTCCCGGGCGTTATATGCATTTGAATATGCCGCGTGTGCCGTTCAAGCAGAGAAGTATATTACAGATACCGGCATCGGTGAGCCCGTGGCTGCGGCTGCCGGTCTTCTGGTTGGCTTGCCACCATTATCCGCAGTGGCTATATCACCGGCTATGCCGGTGGACCCATCGCCATGACGACTTGTTTGTGACATACTTCCATCCGTGGGAGTTTTTCGCCCTGGGCGACCATCCCGAGTGGCGCCTGCCTTACACTGTGACACATAACAGCGGTTACGAGATGGCGCGGCGTTTGGGCCGCCTTATCGATATGTTTAGAGCCGATGGTGCTGAGTTTGCCACATTTACCGACTATGTGAATCGTGTGTTATGAAGAAGGTGACAATAATATTGCCGGCTTATAACGAGGAGGCTTCGATGGACAGGCTGCGGGAGTGCATGGACAGCGTGGTGCGCGACAACCCGGCATATGAGTGGGAATTTCTGCTGGTGAACGACGGCAGCACCGATAACACCCTGCAGCAGATGATCAGGCTTCACAACGAGGATCCGCATTATAGTTATGTGGACCTCTCGCGCAACTACGGCAAGGAAATCGCGATGATGGCCGGTTTTGACTATGCGACGGGCGACGGTGTGATTATAATGGATGCCGACATGCAACATCCGGTTGATGTGATTCCGGAGATGCTGCGTTGGTGGGAAGAGGGCTACGACGACGTGTATGCCACGCGCAAGAATAGTGGTGAGACGTGGTTCAAGCGCAAGACATCGCAGTGGTATTACGGCCTGCTGCAGTCGTTCACCAACATACCCATCCAGCGTGACACGGGTGACTTCAGGCTGCTGGACCGCTCGTGTGTTGACGCGCTGCGGCGCATGCGCGAGGTGGAGCGCAATACCAAGGGCATGTACTCATGGATTGGCTTCCACAAAAAGGGTATAACCTATGAGCAGCAGCAGCGTCAGCAGGGCAAGTCAAAATGGAGTCTGATGGCGCTGGTGAACCTCGCGCTGAACGGCTTCACGTCTTACACCACCGCGCCGCTGCGCATGGCTTCGGTGATGGGACTGATAGTGTCATTAGTGGCATTTATCTATCTTATTTATATCATTATTGTCACTAATGTATATGGTGAGCCTGTCCAGGGCTATCCAACGATTATGGTAACGATGCTCTTCTTGGGCGGCGTGCAACTGCTCAGTCTGGGCATCATCGGCGAGTATCTGGGCCGAGTGTTCAACGAGGTGAAAGGCCGTCCGGGCTACTTCATCAATTCCTATAACGGCACCCGCGAGCATGTCAATTAATTGTGAATTATGAATTGTGAATTGATAAAGCGGAACCCGCGGACGGCCTCTGTGGTGCTGGCGGTGGTGGTGGCCATCGTGGCCACGGCTCTCGAGACGTTCCGCCTGCGCTACGCCAATTACTTGGTGTTCACAGATTCCACGCTCGACTTCTGGAACGGTGTGAGCCCATACACGCAGCGGTTTGTAGACGATCATGGCCGCTACTTTCTCTATACGCCGGTGTTCTCGGTGCTGTATCTGCCGTTCGCGTTACTGCCCAAGTGGCTCGGGCCGTTTGTGTGGAACCTGACCAACGTGGCGCTGTTCACCACGGCTGTGTTCACACTGCCGTCGCGATATGACGCGTGGAAGGTGAAGATTTACCTCTTCTTGTTGTTGATTTTGGAACAGAGCGTGTTTTGTTTCCAGTTCAACATTGTGGTGGCCTATGTGTTCCTGTTTGCCTACTCGTTGATGGAGCGTGGCAAGAGCGGCTGGGCGGTGTTGCTAATCATGGTGTCGGCCACAACCAAAGTGTACGGCATCGTGCAACTGCTCATGTTGTTCTGCTATCCCAAGGTGTGGCGCAACCTGTGCATATCCGTTGTGGCGGGTGTGGCATTACTTGCCTTGCCGGCGTTGAAGGTGGGTTTTTCCGGCCTCGTGCCGTGTTATCTGGACTGGTGGGCGATGCTATCACAGCATCAGAGCGCGGCCTCATTTGCCTCACTGCTATACACATGGCCGCTCAACCTGCTGCTCAGTCACTACCGCATCGTGCAGTTGGTGACCGTGGGTGCTATAATCGTGTTTTTTTTCATGCGCCACAGCAACTGGAGCGACTTCACGTGGCGGGCTACGGCCTTGGCGGTGCTCATGGGTTGGATTATCGTTTTCGGTGACTCGTCAGAGACCCACACTTATATTATCGCCCTTGCCGGATATATGTTGTGGTATAGCCTGCAGGAGCGTCATACGCTCGTTGACCGCGTGCTATTCTGGGCAATGCTAATCTTTTTCGGGATTATCCCCGTGGACGCGCTCGTGCCGGCGCGTGTCCACAACTTGCTCAACGGCACTTTCTATATAGATGTATATCTTTATGCAATCGCATGGTGCCGAATGTTTTACCGTATGGCTAAATAAATAACTATCGACTAACAATGGAGAAATTTGAGAAGAAATATTACCGCATTGGTGATGTGGCCGAGTTATTGGGTATTCCCGAATCGACGTTGCGTTACTGGGAGACACAGTTCACCATTGTCAAGCCCCGTCGCAATGCCCGCAATGTGCGTTTCTATACGCCGGCCGATATTGAGGTAATCCGCAAAATCTATTATCTTGTCAAGGAGAAAGGGCTCAAACTTGATGCGGCCCAAGCCCAATTGCGTGTCAACCGCGACGGTATTGACAAGCGGTTTGAGGTCATCGACCGCCTCAAGGCTATCCGTGCCGACCTCAAGCAGTTGCTCAATGCAATGGAAGACGTTAATGCTTGACGGCAAATCAGTTGCTCAGCGTGATCACAAATCGCGAGACAGAAATTTGGCAATCTGATGTCAAAAAAATTTTTCTGTTTTATGATTTTTGTGTACCTTTGCCGTTGCTAACAATTAGATAACATCGTTAATAAATCTATCAAGTTTTCACAATGGAAGTTACCGGAAAGATTATCGACAAGTTCGAGTTGCAGAAAGGCACTTCAAAGGCAGGCAACGAGTGGCAAAAACAATTATATCTGATGGAAGTCAACGAGAATAACTCTCAATATCCCAAGAAGTTTGTGTTTGACTTCTTTGGTAGCCGCGTCAACGAGTATCCGCTTGAGGTGGGCGACACGGTGACGTTGTCGTTTGACATCGAGAGTCGCGAGTTCAACGGCCGCTGGTACACCGACATCCGCGGCTGGCGTGCCGTCAAGGTTGATGGCGCCGCGGCACCGGCCGGTGCCGCGCCCGGTGCCGCCCCTGTTGACCTGGGCGCTCCCGCCATCAGCGGTGCCCCCATTGCCGCCGGTGACCTCACCGATGGCGGCAGCACCGATGACCTGCCTTTCTGATTAGCCTCAAGCAGCAGTTAACTATACCGCGTGCCCACCCTCCGGGTCTGTATCTTTCACCGGCCTGACGGTGGGCACGCTATTTTCCCATTATCCAGCAAGCCATGGCACTGAAACACTTGGGCCTAAACAAAAAAGCGGCATTTGTCAGTCTCATGCTTGAGGTGATTAATGCCGATGACAATATCGATGCCACCGAGTTTATCCTTTTCAACGATATAAATGAGTTGGAGAGAATAGGCACTGACGCTTTTGAGTTGGGCAAAAAGTTTGATTTGGAGTTGGCCTTGGCTACTCTCAAACGTTGCTCATCGGCAGTGAAGTGTGAAATTGCCACGTGGCTTATCTGCCTTGCCGAGTCCGATGGCACAATTCAGGCTCCTGAACGTGTCACACTCCACATGATATTTGACAGACTCGGCATCCTTGACGAACTCCCAAAGGAAAAATGACCGATTTTGCCGCTATAGATTTTGAGACCGCTAATAGTGAGCGCACCAGCGTCTGTGCCGTTGGCGTTGTTATTGTGCGTGACAATACCATCAGCGGCAAGTTATACTCCCTAATCAAGCCAGAACCCAATTATTACAACTATTGGTGTCGTCGCGTGCATGGTCTCGGACCCGAGGATACCGACACGGCGCCGGTTTTTCCGGACGTGTGGCGGCAAATCCGGCCGTTAATCACCGGTCTGCCGCTCGTGGCGCATAACAAAGCGTTTGACGAGACGTGCCTGCGAGCAGTGATGCGCTGTTACGGTATCGATTGGCCGGACTTGGTGTTCTACTGCACGCTACAAGCCTCGCGCCGGGCAATGCCCGAGTTGCCGGACCACCGGCTTGACACCGTTGCGGCGGCCATTGGCCATCCAATGTCCAATCACCATAACGCCCTCGCCGATGCCGAGGCCGCGGCCCACATCGCCATCGAACTGATGTGAGACACCCCTCAAACGTTCATAGAGAAGATGACTGCCTGATTTTTACGGGAAGTCGCGGAATAATATATATTTTCGGAAAAATTCGGATTTTTTCGTGAGAAATTTAGTAACTTTGCACTCATGACAATAATGGATGAAATACGGCGGATGTTGGGCGACGACATCGTTCGCTTGAACAACATCATCGCCGACACCCTGCGCAGCGATAGCATGATGACCAACGCTATCGTCACTCAATACCTGCGCACCAAGGGCAAGCAGTTGCGCCCAATCCTGGTGCTGCTGAGCGCGCGCTTCTTTGGCGACATCACCGATGCCGTGCTCTACGGCGCGGCGGCCATCGAGATGCTGCACAACGCGTCGCTCATCCACGACGATGTGATTGACAAGGCCGGCAACCGCCGCGGCAATCCCACCATCAATAGCGTGTGGGACAACCACGTGGCGGTGCTCATTGGTGACCTTTTTGTTAGCGGCGCCCTGCAGGCGGCCGTCCATACCGGCAGTCCTCGCGTGCTGCAATCGCTGGCCGCCATGGGGCGCGACCTGTCCACAGGCGAGATCAACCAGATTGACACCGCGCGCCGGCATCTCATCGACGAAGATACCTATATGGACAACATCCGCCGCAAGACGGCGTCACTCTTCGTGAGTTGCGTCACCGTTGGCGGTATCACCGCCGGCGCCGACGACGACACCATGCGGGTGCTCACGTCCTACGCCAAGTTGCTCGGCCTCTGTTTCCAAATCAAGGACGACATCTTCGACTACTACGACCTGGCCGGAGTGGGCAAGCCCACCGGCAACGACCTTCGCGAGGGCAAACTCACCCTGCCGCTCATCCACGCCCTGGGTCACGACACCGACGAGGCCTGTGCCATGCGTCAACTCATCACCGACGGCAACCTCGACGAGGCCGCTATCGCCGGACTGGTGGACTATGCCAAGCGAGCCGGCGGCATCGACTATGCCCAAAGTGTGATGCACAACCTGCGATACCGTGCCGCAACGCTGCTCGACCCATACGCCGGCAACCCCGTCACACCGCTGCTGTTGGGACTGCTTGACTATATCATCAACCGCGACCATTAGTAGCATGTAGCACGTAGCACTGGGGGTTGGCCATGCCGCGCCCCCAGGCGCCGGCCATCTAACATCTAACATCTAACATCTATTAGTATACTTCCCTATAGCAACAGCAAGCCCCCCTCCTTTAGGAGGGGTGGGGGGGAGGCCAATCTTAACAACCGCAATGCTTGCACGAACCATTGGAGCCGCTGTACGCGGCATAGACGCCATCCGCGTCGATATCGAGGTCAGTGTCGACACCGGCGTGGGCTATACCCTCGTGGGCCTGCCCGATGTCGCTGTCAAGGAGGGAAGCGAGCGCGTGCGTTGCGCCATGCAGCAGTCGGGCATACGCTTCCCGGGGCGCAAGGTGGTGATTAATATGTCGCCGGCCGATGTCAAGAAAGAAGGCAGCGCCTACGACCTGCCGCTTGCCATCGGCATCATGGCCGCCAGCGAGAACGTGAGCATGGATCGTCTGGGACGCTATATGCTCATGGGCGAACTGGGACTGGACGGCAGCGTGCGGCGCATTCGCGGCGCCCTGCCTATGGCTATCGTGGCACGCTCGATGGGGCTTGACGGCTTTATCCTGCCACACGATAACGCCCGCGAGGCTGCCGTGGTCAACAACCTCACCGTTTACGGTGTGGACAACCTCACCCAGGTGGTTGACATCCTCAACGGCGTGCCATCAGTAGAGCCGACAGTGGTCGACACACGCGCCGAGTTTGCCGCGCGCCAGGGCGATTTTCCGTTTGACTTTGCCGACGTCAAAGGCCAGGAGGGCGTCAAGCGCGCCTTTGAGGTGGCATGTGCCGGCGGACACAACATTCTGCTGGTGGGCAGCCCGGGAAGCGGCAAGAGTATGATGGCCAAGCGACTGCCCAGCATCCTGCCGCCACTCACCCTCCAAGAGGCACTCGAGACGACCAAAATCCACAGCGTGGCCGGCAAACTCGGCAGCGATACCACGCTGATGACCACGCGCCCGTTCCGCTCGCCACACCACACCATCTCGCCGGTGGCCCTCGTGGGCGGTGGCTCTTACCCCACACCAGGCGAAATCTCGCTGGCACACAACGGCGTGCTCTTCCTCGACGAGTTGCCCGAGTTCCCGCGCGGCGTGCTCGAGGTGATGCGGCAGCCGCTCGAGGACCGCGTGATCAGCATCTCCCGGGCGAAATATTCCACCGAATACCCGGCCTCGTTTATGCTCGTGGCCTCGATGAACCCGTGCCCATGCGGCTACTACGGACACCCCCACAAGCAATGCGTGTGTACCTACTACCAGCGCAGCCAGTACATGAGCAAGATATCTGGGCCGCTGCTCGACCGCATCGACCTGCAAATCGAGGTGCAGCCCGTTGAGTTCGACGACATCTCAAGCCGCGAGAAGGGCGAGCCAAGCGCCGCCATCCGCCAGCGCGTCATCGCCGCACGCAACATCCAAGCCGAACGTTTCGCATCCTACAAGGGCATCTACTGCAACGCCCAGATGACCTCGGCGATGCTCCACCAATTTGCCGAGCCCGACGAGGCGGGGCTGAAGAAACTGCGCGATGTGATGACCCGCGCCAACATGAGTGCGCGAGCCTACGACCGCATCCTCAAGGTTGCCCGCACCATCGCCGACCTCGCCGGCAGCGAGCGTGTCACGTCCCAACACATCATGGAGGCCATCGGCTACCGCAACCTCGACCGCAGCGGCTACCTCGCCCCCGACGCCTCCTTGCTCTAACAAGCCGTCAGGGACTCGCACTGCAGGCCGGCTTCTGCCGGGCCGCGCAGGCCACGCGTGGCAAAAGTTTACCGTTGACACTCTACCGTGCGCTGCTATTTCGGTTAACGGTAAGCGATGACTTTTTATAAAAAATTGTTTTATAAAAGTATTATAATTATCTTTGCATAAAATATAACACACTTATTTTTAATATTATGGAGCATTTGGTGGTGTTGACGGGGGCGGGGATGTCGGCCGAGAGCGGCATCGCGACGTTTCGCGATGAGAACGGGCTGTGGCGCAATTTCAACCCGATGGAACTGGCGAGCGTGAGCGGCTTTAGGCGCAACCGTGAGGCGGCGCTTGAATTTTACAACGCGCGGCGGGCGCAACTGGCCACCGTGGAGCCTAACCACGGCCACAAAGTGCTCGCGGCGTTGGAGAACAACTACCGCGTGGACATCATCACACAAAACGTTGACGACCTGCATGAGCGCGCCGGTTCGACGAGTGTGCTGCACCTGCACGGGCAGTTGGCTCTCGTGACGGGCATCAACAACCCCAATGACCCGCGTTGTATCCGCCCTAAGCCGCTGACGGAGCCTATCGGAATGGACGAGAAAGCGGCCGACGGCTCGCGGCTGCGGCCCTACGTGGTGTTCTTCGGCGAACCGGTGCCGAACATTCGCCGGGCGACGGAACTGGTGGAGAGCGCCGACATTTTTGTGGTAATCGGCACGTCGCTCCTGGTCACGCCGGCCGCCGACCTGCTCCATGCGCCACACTGGAATGCCGCGCGCTACGTCATTGACCCGGGCGATGTGCCGTCGGCCGTCAATTTAGGCTACAAACACATTCGCGCCGGTGCCTCGGCCGGCCTCGACGCCCTTGCCGAAATTCTGCTCGCCACCGGAGATTGATTTCTTAGACATAAGCCTGAATTCCGCAACTCGATACTTTTATCTTGAAAATTTTCGTGACTATATTTAAGGTTGCGGATTTTAGGATAAGTATTTTTCGGGAAACATGCCATAAAAATCGGAGATATTTTCGCTGAATTTTTGGAGTACTACTTCAGATTTTCGCTGAAATTTTGAAGTGCCACTTCAGATTTTCGCTGAAATTTATGGGATTTTCCCGTGAATGCACCAGGTTGGCATCCGATATATATCGGTGATACTATTCCTCCTGGAATGGGTAATCCATAAGGATACACACCAATGCGTTATTCTCCTCCACAATAGAGTTTAACCGGGAGGATATTAGAATCTATTGTACCTGAGCCTGCAGCAAAGTATTTGCCCGAAAGTTGGTTTGAGTAATCCATTTACATTTTGGCATATTTTTTGCATTAACACATTATATCATCTCATGATTATTTTAATTATTTTCTTATCATTATGGAGACTATTATTAAAACAATAGTTGATATGGGTGTCATTATTCTTGAAATGATAGCCCAAACGAATAGATGGGGGTCTTTAGAAGGACTGCTGATAATTCTTTTGTCGTTGCCTATCCTACCCTGCCTTATGATAATCGGTGTTTCCATTTTGCGATGGTTTATGCGATGGTTTATTGTAAAGTTTGAAGTAAAATAATTATTCAACTTATGGAATCTATCTTCCAAGCACTCTGCGGAGTATTATTCTTAATTGGAGTTGCATTCGGCTTTAATTATGAGGAGATTAGCGTCTATGTGTGTATCTATCTATGGCCAGCCCTTTGTTGTATCATGATTGCGGCTGTCCTTATTGCCGCAATTTATAATTGGATAAAGAAAATGTCATTTTGGACTATTTTAAATCTTATGGCTTCATCTTCCGTTGCCATTTGGTTCTTTAAGTTGACCAATCAATTTTACGATCATTATGAATTCCTCGAGGTAGAGCCATATGAAATGGTGCATTATCAATTTGTGACTTGCCAGAATGATTTGATAGCGATTGCCGATAGAGTGGGCATGACCTATGCCGAAGTGAATATTTATATATATTGCTATCTTTTTGCCGCGATCGCTCTTTTCACATGGTTATGGTTTGAAATTACATATCCAAAAAAATGGATTATTAATCGTCTATGGAGACGAGAATAGTATTTTTTAAGTTAATAGTTTGACACCTCAGACTATTTGCTTGTGATAGAGGGTGAGCCATAATTCAGTTATGACTCACCCTATCTTCTGTTCTATTTCTTTTTCTTATTATCTATCGGTCCTCGATTAGGGTGCCGGTGAGGCCCCGGAGGGCGGCGCGGGCCGTAGTGAGCGAGGTGATGAGGGCGGTGCCGCCGTGGCTGTGCTCCACAAAGTCGAGGCAGGACTCTACCTTGGGCAACATACTGCCGGGGGCGAAATGGCCTTGGGCGATGTACTCGCGCGCCTGTGCCGCGTTGAGGCGGTCGAGGTCTCGCTGGGAGGGCTGACGGTAGTTGATTGACACCTTCTCGACGGCGGTGAGGATAACAAGCATATCGGCACCGAGGTCGAGGGCGAGGCGCGCGCTGGCGCGGTCTTTGTCGATAACGGCCGCCACGCCGGTGTAGTCGCCCGGCGCGTTTTCCACAACGGGGATGCCTCCGCCGCCCACGGTGATGACCACCGTGCCGGCCTCGACGAGGCGCTCCACCACGGGCAGTTCCACAATCTTGACGGGCATGGGCGAGGGCACGACGCGGCGGTAGCCGCGGCCGGCGTCCTCAACAAAGGTGTAGCCCGTCGCGGCGGCGATGCGCTCGGCCTCGTCTTTACTGTAGAACATACCCACGGGCTTGGTGGGATGATGGAAAGCCTCGTCGGCACCGTCCACGACAACCTGCGTGACCACTGTGGCACACGGGCGGTTGATGCCGCGCCGCGCCAATTCGCGCGTCACGGCCTGCTGCAGGTGGTAGCCGATGTAGCCTTGCGTCATCGCGCCACACTCGGGGAATGGCATTGCCGGAGTACCCCCACCGTGGCCGGCGGCATACTCAAAGGCGAGGTTCACCATGCCCACCTGCGGGCCGTTGCCGTGGCCGATGACCACGTCATATCCTTCCTCAACGAGGTCGACGATGGTTGAGGCCGTGCCGTCCACCAGAGCCAGTTGCTCCTCGGGCGTCTTGCCCAGGGCGTTGCCGCCCAAGGCAATCACTATTCGTTTGTTCACTTGAGTAATTAGTAATTAGTTGAGGGTAGCGTAGATGACGGCTTTGATGGTGTGCATACGGTTCTCGGCCTCGTCAAAGACACGCGACTGCGGTCCGCGGAACACGCTGTCGGCGACTTCCATCTCTTTGAGGCCGAATTTCTCGTAAATCTCGCGGCCGATGGTTGTCTCCAGGTCGTGGAACGACGGCAGGCAGTGCATGAAGATGGCGTCCGGGGCGGCGTTGGCCATCACGGCCTCGTTCACCTGATAAGGGCTGAGCAACTTGATGCGCTTCTCCCACAGTTCGGCCGGCTCACCCATCGACACCCAGATGTCGGTATAAATCACGTTAGCGCCACGCGTGCCCTCCTCCACATTGTCGGTGAGGGTGATAGTGCTGCCGTTCTGGTCGGCAATACGGCGGCAGGTGGCCACCAGTTCGGCGTCAGGCATATTCTCCGCGGGGCCGCAGGCCACAAAGTTTATGCCCAGTTTGGCCGAGACGACCATGAGCGAGTTGGCCACGTTGTTGCGCGCGTCGCCCATAAAGACCATTTTCAGGCCCTTGTAGCGGCCGAAGTTCTCCTCGATGGTGAGCACATCGGCGAGCATCTGTGTGGGGTGGAACTGCGTGGTGAGACCGTTCCACACGGGCACGCCGGCATAGCGCGCGAGGTCCTCGACAATCTGCTGGTCAAAGCCGCGGTACTCGATGCCGTCATACATGCGGCCCAGCACCTTGGCCGTGTCCTCGAGCGACTCCTTCTTGCCCATCTGCGACGAGCCCGGGTCGAGGTATGTCACGCCCAGGCCCAGGTCGTTGCCGGCCACCTCAAACGAGCAACGCGTGCGCGTCGACGTTTTCTCAAACAGCAGCACGATGTTCTTGCCGGTGAGCCATTTGTGGGGCGTGCCGGAACGCTTCATGCGCTTGAAATCCTTGGAGAGTTCAAGCAGATATTTAATCTCGTCGGTTGTGAAATCGAGTAACTTCAGGAAACTTCTTCCCGCTAAACTTCTTGGCATAATCTTTAGTCGTTTGTTGTTAGTCGTTAATCGTTAGTTTTTGGGTGCAGCCACAAGGAGGCTGCACACGGGACGCGTCAGTCTCGCCAGAGGGGCATGCTCATGCAGCGGGGGCCGCCGCGGCCGCGCGAGAGTTCGCTGCTGGGGATTTCGAGCACGGTAATGCCTTGCTCCCGCAGGATGGCGTTGGTGACGTTGTTGCGCTCATAGACAATCACCTTGCCCGGGGCTACACAGAGGGTGTTGGAGCCGTCGTTCCACTGCTCGCGCTCGGCCGAGATGCGGTCGCCGCCGCCACATTCAATCAAGGTGACGCTCTCCACGCCGAGGGCCTCGGCGAGGATGTCGGCGAGAGTCTCACGCTTCCGCGAGATTTTCACGCGGTCGTCGTTCTTGCCCGGGGTGATTTTGAAGACTTCAAGCGGTCCGAGGATGCCCGGGTGCATGATGAACTTGTCGTGGTCCACCTGGGTGAAAACGGTGTCGAGGTGCATAAACGCACGGCTCTCGGGAATGCGTATGGCAAGGATAGTCTCGATGGTGGCATGGCGGTTGGCAAAGATATTTTTTGCCAACCGCTCGATGGCGTCGGGCTCGGTGCGCTGCGAGATGCCCACGGCCAGAGTGTGCTCATTGAGGTTGAGCACATCGCCGCCCTCGATGTGGAAGGGGCGGGTGCGGTCGTAGTAATGCTCCACCTCCATGAAGTCGGGGTGGTAGCGGAAGATGTAGTCGGCATAGATTGTCTCGCGGCAGCGCGTGGTGGAGTACATGCGGTTGATGCCCACACCGGTGCCGATACTCTCAAAGGGGTCGCGCGTGAAGTAGAGGTTAGGCATCGGGTTGACCACGATGCGGCTCTCGCCCTTGACCATATCGGCCAGCGAACTGCGGATGTTGTGATTGCGAAGCGGCAACTCGTGCAGGGCGATGCCCTCCATGGTCTTGAGCACCAATTCTTTGTTTGACTTGATGTCGCTCAAATAGTCGTAAATTGCCTCGTGATAACGCGTTGCTCTCACTCCGGCCTCGGCAATGTACTGTCGCAGAAAGCCCTCGCGCACCTGCGGATTGAGGTCGAGCACCTGAGTCATATAGTCCTCCAGATAGACGACCTCCACGCCGTTGTCGCGCAGCGTCTGCGAGAAAGCGTCGTGCTCCTCTTGGGCAACCTTGAGATAGGGGATGTCATCAAAAAGGAGTTCTTCCAGCGTGTTGGGCGTCAAATTGAGCAACTCGCGTCCGGGACGGTGCAGCAGCACCTTCCGTAGCGGTTTTATCTCGCTTGTGACATTTATACCTTTCATGCGGATATATCGTTTCGTTAAGGTTTATGCATTTCAATGCACAAAATTACAATTTTTTGCCGACACAATAGCAATACTTCGGTAAAAATTGTTTCGCGTGAATTGATGTTGTCATAGACGTGAATTGACGCTAACGAGTGGGGAGGGGAGACACGGTTGGGGGAGGGCATTACTCGTCCTGGCCGGGCAGGGGAGGGGGCAGGACGTCCTGGTATTTGTCAAGGAACGCTTGGGGCGGGTTGGCGAGGTCTCGCTCATCGGCGCGCGTGACGTAGTAGAGCGCGACGCTGGCGGCGATGCTGCCGGCAACCAGGGCGAGTTCGCCGCCGTTGAAGTAATGCAGGTTGTTGAACGACAGCAGGGCAACGAGCAACGCCACCTGCAGCAACACCTTGAGCGCTTTCTTGCCCATACTCACCGGCGAGGGCTGCGCCATGCCGATATAGAGGCACATTCCCAACAGGAAGGCGCATAGCGGCATACCATAGACGGCTAACGCGAGGTCGCTGTTTTGTGGCCAGCCCCAGATGAGGCCCTTGAGGTCGACTGAGTAGGCGCTCGTGTCGATGTCGCCGCCGGTGATGGCTGCCGCGCCGACATCCACTACGGTTTCGGCGACAGACGCCGACACATCGTTGATGATGGAGTGGTAGAGCGACGGCAGGAAGAAATAGGATATAAAGGCCATCGCAATCAGTAGTCCCAAACCGATTTTTGAGTTGCGGTCAGTTGTCTTTTGGTCATACGTGCAGTCGTCAATCGTGTCGCGGAAGGCGAGGCGGAATTGGACGCAGCAATAGGCGACTCCCACGATAAAGAGGGTCGTTACCATGGCATAGAATTGCCACTTGGTCAAGCCGGGTAAAGTTGTTTCAAGCATAGTAGATGTTAGATGTTAGATGGCAGCCACGGGGTGGCTGCAAACGGTCGTTAGTGGGCGTGGCGGTGTCCGCCCACCTTTAACGTTAGATGTTGGATGTGGCGAAGTGCCACATGACGATGGCAGCGGTGCAGGCCACGTTCATGGAGTGCTTGGTGCCGCGCTGCGGCAGTTCGAGGCACGTGTGGGCGGCATCGACTACGGCTTGGCTGACGCCTTTCACCTCATGACCGAGCACGAGGGCGTAGCGCACGCCGGGCTGCGGCACAAACCGCTCGAGGCTGACGCTGCCGTGCACCTGCTCCACGGCGAGAATGACGTAGCCCTGTTGCCGCAACGCCTCCACCGCCTCAATCGCGGTGGCGTAGTGGACCCACGCAACCGCCTCTTCGGCACCAAGAGCGGTCTTGTGGATTTCGGGACGCGGCGGCACGGGCGTGATGCCACACAGGACAATGCGCTCGATGCCCATCGCGTCGGCCGTGCGGAAAATCGAGCCCACGTTCATCTCGCTGCGCACCTCGTCCAGCACGACAGTCACCGGCAGTTTCTCTGCCGCGAGGCTCTGCTCCACGGTGAGCCTGTGGAGTTCCTCCATCGTTTTCTTCTTCATGTCTTTTTTGAAAGGTTGACCGTTGACCAAAATGTCAACGCACGGTCAATGGTCGATGGTCAACCTTTATTAGATTGCGGATTTCGCCAATTATCCTGACTTGTGCAAACCCTCCTTTAGTGGGGGTGGCCCCGGGTCCTCAACGCTTGTCAGGATTGGGGGTGATGAAGACGCGGTTCCAGCGCAGGCCGCCGTTGTTGAGAGGTTTGTCTTTGTCAAAGGAGACGAGCACAACGTTGGGTGTGCCCACGATATGGTCCTCGGGCACGAAGCCCCAGTAGCGCGAGTCGAGCGAGTTGTCGCGGTTGTCGCCCATCATCCAATAGTAGTCCATCTTGAAGGTGTAGGACGTGGCCCTCTTGCCGTTGATGAGGATTTGACCGTCGGCACCGCGCTCGAGCGTGTTGCCCTCGTAGGCGCGGATGCAGCGCTCGTAGAGCGGCAGCGTCTCGGCGTTGAGCGCGATGGTGGCGCCACGCTTGGGAATCCAGATGGGGCCGTAGTCGGTGTGGGTCCAGCCCATGTTGTAGCCGACGGGGTAGGACAGCAGGGCATCGACCTCGCCGGGCACGCTGCGTGTGATGGTTGTGACCTGCGGCAGAGCCTGCAACTGCTTGACCATCTCGCCGGTGAGCGGAATGATGTAGCCGTGGCGGTCGTCGGTGAGATGGCGGTCGTCGACGGCTATGCCCAGGCGCTCAAAGGTGGCGTCGTCGATGGGCGCGGTGGCCTCGATGTAGTAGAGATACTGCACGGCGGCGGGCAGCGTCTCCGGCACGCCGTTGATAATCACGCGGCCGTCCTTGACGGCGAGCGAGTCGCCCGGCAGACCCACGCAGCGCTTCACATAGTTGTCGCGGCGGTCGACTGGACGCGTAATCACCTCGCCAAACTGCTGCGGATGGGCGGCGATATACTCGCGACCGGCCTGCATAATGGCCTCGCGCGGCGCGCCGGCACCAAGACGCTCGGCGCCAACCTCAAAGCACAGGGTGTAGTAGTCCGGATTGGGCATATTCACGGCAACGGTGTCGCCACTGGGCACGTTAAAGACGACGATGTCGCCGTGCTCCACCGAGCGCAGGCCTTTCAACCGGTGATATTCAAACTGCGGCCACTCGATGTAACTCTTGCAGCCGAAGAGCGTGTTCTGGGCCAGCGGGAAGTGGAGCGGCGTTTGCGGCACACGCGGGCCGTACACCATCTTGTTGACCCAAAGGAAGTCGCCGGTGAGCAAAGTCTTCTCGAGCGACGATGAGGGAATCTGGTAGTTTTGCCCCACAAAGAGGAAGAGGAAATATACCAGCACGAGGGCGTAGACGATGGCGTCCACCCAGCCCATGACGGTGCGCAGGGCGGTATTCTTCACGCCTCGCCACCACGTCCAGGGGATAAACTGGGTGAGGTAGATGTCGGCCAGCAGCGGCCAGGCGAGCAGCACCCAGGGGTTGCCAAGCCACACGACCCACGCCAGGAAGATGGCGCTGACGATGCCGAAGCGCACCCACCGCGTGGCCTTCACGCGGCCCAGGCGCTCCTTCAGGCCGCCCGTCTGCGGATCATAGGTAGGCTCGGCTTGAGCGCCATCGCCATTGCCGTCCACATCCCAGCCACCGGCCACCACCGCCGCAATCACCAGTGGCAGCAGCCATTGCCACGAGAGGCTGTCGGTCTTGATGTCGTTAAAGAGAATGATGGCTATGAGCGCCAGCAGCGCCACAACCACGATATATTTCACAACACGTTTTTTGTTCATAATTATTATAAGGTTTCTTAGGAATTTATCTCACCCTCCTTCAGGAGGGGTGGGGGAGAACAATCACAGATGCTTGCCGGTAACGATGCCCTTGATGCTGTTGAGTTTGTTGAGAGCCTCGATCGGCGTGAGGTTGTTCACGTCGAGGTTGATAATCTCGTCGCGGATTTGTTCCAGCACAGGGTCGTCGAGTTGGAACAGCGAGAGTTGGTAGCCGCTGCGGTGGGTGGCCACGTCGGCCAGATCTCGCGTGACGGTCACCTTGCCGCCCTCGCCACGGCTGGCCTGTTGCTCAAGTTGCTTGAGCACCTCGCCGGCGCGCGCCACAATGCTGGGCGGCATACCGGCCAACTTGGCCACGTGGATACCGAAACTGTGCTCGCTGCCGCCCTTGGCCAGAGTGCGCACAAACACCACCCGTCCGTCAATCTCCTTGACCTGCACGTTGTAGTTGACGATGCGCTTGAACGACTTCTCCATCTCGTTCAATTCGTGGTAGTGGGTGGCAAAGAGCGTCTTGGGGCGGCAGGGGTGCTCATGGATATACTCCACGATGGCCCACGCGATGGAGATGCCGTCATAGGTGCTCGTGCCGCGTCCCAATTCGTCGAAGAGCACAAGGCTGCGGTCGCTCAGGTTGTTGAGAATTGAGGCGGCCTCGGTCATCTCGACCATAAACGTGCTCTCGCCCAATGAGATGTTGTCGCTGGCGCCCACGCGGGTGAAGATTTTGTCGACGATGCCTACTTCGGCCTTTTCGGCCGGCACAAAGCAGCCAATCTGCGCCATGAGCGTGATTAGCGCCGTTTGGCGCAGCAGAGCCGACTTACCGGCCATATTCGGGCCGGTGATAATCATCACCTGCTGCCGCTCGCTGTCGAGGCTGATGTCGTTGGGCACATACCGCTCGCCCGGCGGCAACTGGCACTCGATGACGGGGTGGCGGCCGGCGGTGATAACGAGCCCGGTGCCATCGTTCAGCGTGGGGCGGTTGTAGCGGTTGTCGAGCGACACGCGCGTGAACGATAGCAGGCAGTCGAGTTGCGCCAGCACGTTGCAGTCGACCTGAATGGCGGGGATATACTCGGTGGCGGCGGCCACTAATGAGGCAAAGAGTTGACCCTCGATGATGAGGATGCGCTCCTCGGCACCGAGGATTTTCTCCTCAAGCGATTTGAGTTCGGCGGTGATATACCGCTCGGCGTTGACCAGCGTCTGCTTGCGGGTCCAGTCGGCCGGCACCTTGTCACGGTGGGTGTTGCGCACCTCGATATAGTAGCCAAACACGTTGTTATAGGCGATTTTGAGGCTGGGAATACCCGTCTGCTCGCTCAAGTCGCGTTGCATCTGCATGAGCACGTCCTTGCTCGAGAATGCGATGTGCCGCAGTTCGTCGAGCGTCTGGTCCACACCGTCGCGGATCACATTACCGCGGTTCACCATATTCGGCGCGTCGGGGTTGACCTCGCGCTCGATGCGGTCGCTGAGCAGGCGGCACTCGTTCAGGCGGTCGCCCATGGCCTGCAGCACGGTGCTCGACGAGTCGTCACACATTGCCTTGACGGGCTCCACGGCGCGCAGGGCGGCGCGCAACTGCAGCATCTCGCGCGGCGTGACGCGTGCCGTCGACACGCGCGAGGCCAGTCGCTCCACGTCGCCGATAACCTCAAGTTGCTTGACGAGCACGTCGCGGGCGGCATTGTCGCGCATAAACTGCTCCACGACCTCCAGGCGATTGTCGATGGCGTCGCGCTCCTTGAGCGGGAAGAGCAGCCACCGGTGCATCATGCGGGCTCCCATGGGGGTGAGAGTGCGGTCAAGCACGTCTAAAAGCGACTTGCCGTCGTCGCTCATAGGCTTGATTAACTCCAGATTGCGCACGGTGAAGCGGTCCAGACGCACGTAGCGGTCGGCCTCGATGCGCGACAGCGTCGTGATGTGGGCCAACTGGGTGTGCTGCGTGAGGTCAAGATACTGCATTATCACGCCCGCGGCGACGATGGCCAGGTCCATATCCTCGACTCCGAAGCCTTTGAGCGACTGCGTCTCGAAGTGCCGCAGCAGCCTCTCTCGCGCCGTTGTCTCGACAAAGGCCCAGTCGTCCAGTTCCTGGGTGAGATATTGGTTGCCGAAGGTCTCGACAAACTGTCGCCGTGTGGAGCGCTCGATGAGCACCTCCTTGGGCGCGAAGTTCTCTAATAGTTTGCCCACATACTCGCGCGTGCCCTCGGCGGCGAGAAACTCGCCGGTGCTGATGTCCAGCAGCGACAACCCAACGCGGTTGAGGCCGTTGACGGTTGACGGTTGACCGTTGGCCGTTGGTGAAAAGTTGACCGTTGACGGTTGACGGTTGACCGAAGAGAGGGAAGAGGGAGTGCTGCGCCTGGCCGGATGGACTGCGGCCAGGAAATTGTTCTCCTTGCGGTCGAGGATCGGGCCGCCCACCACCACGCCGGGGGTGACAAGTTCGGTGATGCCTCGCTTGACGAGTTTCTTGGTGAGTTTGGGGTCTTCGAGTTGGTCACAGATGGCCACGCGCTTGCCGGCGCGCACCAGTCGCGGCAGATATGTGTCGAGGGCGTGATGAGGGAAGCCGGCCATCTCGGTGTTGCCCGAGGCGCCGTTGCTGCGGCGTGTGAGTGTGATGCCGAGTATCTCGGCGGCGACAACCGCGTCGGCGGCATAGGTCTCATAGAAGTCGCCCACGCGAAAGAGAAGCACCGCGTCGGGGTGCTTCGCCTTTATCTGGTTGAACTGCCGCATCATCGGCGTTTCATCGGCCATATCTCGTTTTTCGTTGTTTTTCTATAGGATTTCTAAGACAATGGTCTGTTATCGGATGATGGCGAGTTTGGTGATAGCCTGCTGCGAACTGCCGCCGTTGTCGCTATATGAGGCGATGATATAGTAGACACCTGTGCTCACGCGGTTGCCGTCCAAGCCGCAGCCGTCCCACGTGGCGGTGCCGCTGTCGCTCTTGAACTGCTTGATGACCAAGCCGCTGCTATCGGCAATCTTGACGATGCTATTGGCACGCAGACCCTGGATGGTGATCAACCCCATGAAGTCGGGCCTAACCGGATTGGGATATACCAGCAGGTTGTCGAGTTCGTGATCGGGTGTGCCGCCACTGTCGCTGATATATTCTGCCAGGCCCTTGTTAGTCATCACGTACACCGAGTTGTTGCTCGTGTTGCAGGCCACGCTATAGATTATGTTGCCGGGCAGATAACTGTTGGAGGTGTTGAACTCCTTGAGAATTTGGGTGCCGTCCTCGCTGACAAGATATAATCCGTTGCCGTTGGTGCCCAACCACTTGCGGTTGGAGGCATCGACAGCGATGCAGGTCACGGTTGCACCGTCAAGCAGATAGTCGGCCGTGCCGGTGTTGTCGTTGCGCGGCACCTTGATGTGGTTGATGCGGAAGTCACTGGCGTAGGCCTGCGAGGGGTTGAAACTCACCACGCCGGCCGAGGTGCCCATCCACACGATGCCATTGCGGTCGGCAGTGAGGCAGTAGACATACTCCCACTTCACTGTTTGGCCGTCCTGGTCGGTAAAACTCGTGTAGGTGGCATGGTTGCGAGCGGCCATTGTGGAAGCGTCGGGCTGCCAGAATGTGACCTGCTCCAGGTATCCGCCCGGCGAGAAGACCATGTTGCCGCCTTGTCCCACAACGATGGCTCCTCGCTTGATTGAGGCGCCCTCGACGCGGGCGATGGTGGGTGTGACCCAATCGCTGAGTTTGACATCGTTGGCCAGCACCTTGGCGCGCGGCAGCACGATAACGTTGGGTGCGCCGGTTGAACCGGGATTGGGATCCACGGCCCAGAGGTTGCCTTGAGCGTCAAATGCCAACTCGCGCGTGCGGCCCATCGGACTGTTGTCGGCATTGAACCACGCCGTGAGTTCGCCGCCACGTGCGCGACAGATGCCCCGGTGGCGTGTGGTGAAGAAATAGGTTGACGGGTCGGCGGGGCAGAACACAAGCGCGTGGTTTCCCATACCGTCCTCGGGCACTCCCGGCGGCGTGACGTCGCTCCACCGGCCGTTGCCATCGAGGGTGTACACCTCGGTTTGGGCGCCAACTTCGGCTTTGGGCAGCACGGCATTGTCGGTGGTTGAGGCGAGATAGAGTTTCTGCTCCGCTTCGTTGTAGTTGAGGTAGAACGGTGTGGTGGCGATGCCGTAAGACGTGGGGATGAACGGCTCGGCGTCACCGGCGCGCAGGCCATCGGCATTCAGAGACCAGATGGTACCGTCGCCTTGTGGCGACTGGCTATAGAGCGTACCCTCGGTGGCTTCCACACGAGTGGTGGCGTAGGTCGTCTTATCAATGGTGTAATAGTATGCCTTGCCCGAAAAATTGGCCAAATATCCGTCGGGAGTAGGCTGCAAATCTATAGGCGTACGGTCTAGCACCGTTGAAAACGTGACGTTGTCATCGCTGATTGTCGCCTTATAGACATACCCCTCGTTAATGAAGAACGTGGTGTTGTCGATGGGCATTATCACACCATTGTTACGCTCCACACTCCGCATCTCGGTCAGCGTCTCATAGTGAGTTGCCGCTGAGCCGAAGTAGATGTGGTTGTTAGCGCTGAACACGATGTACTCGCCCACGATTGCCGCACAGCGCACGTTTGTGCCGAAATTGCGGCTGCGCCTGACAGTCCAATTCTCGTCGTCAAAGTCGATAAAGCCAAAGGCAGTGGCGACAATCATGTGGCCCGGAGCAAAGGTGATGTCGTTGATAGTCTTGTCGGCTGTCATCGAGGCGTTTTTGAGTTCGGGCACATTCACCACGGCACCATCGTTGAGCAGGATGTCGATGTTGCTGTTGTCGTAGGCGATGGCGAGCAACTCCCGGTCATAGTTGTAGTAGATGCCGGTGATGGTGACATCCGACAACTTGTTGCGGTGGTTGATGGCCTCGTTCTCCAGAGTTTCCTTGTCGTAGCGGAACAGGCTGTTGAACACCAGATAATAGGTGCAGTCGCGCGTGTCTATCAGGCGTTGGATGCCCGTGCCGGCAAACCGCGAGTGGTAAATCCAGTCGCCGGTGGTCTGGGCCGCGGTGGCCATCGCGAGCGCCGCTGCCACGAGTGCTATCGCCAATCGATGTCTCATTTTTCGTTGTTTCGTTAGTTCCTTATGTCTTGACAAAACGGCGAGGCCGTTTCGCACTGCACTCCATTAATACTACAAGCCAAACTCACTTGATGAGTCTCACTTTGGCCACGGCGACAGGCTCGGTAGAGTCGTCGGGCGAGGCAAGCACGGTGTAAACGCCCGTAGGCAGGCGATTGCCCCGGCTGTCGCAACAGTCCCACAGGGCGGTGCCACCGTCGGCGGTGAGCGTGGCCACCGTCTGGCCCGCGGCGTTGACAATGGTCAACCGCGAGTCACGCATGAGTTTCTTGATCTCGACAAAACCGGTGAAGTCGGGACGAACCGGGTCGGGCGTGACGTAGGTGTTGTCATAGTTGTCGGCGGCGGCACTGGCTCCGATGTGGAACTCGGCCAAGCCGGCGTTGGTCATGACAAACATCGAGTTGCGCGTGGGGTGGTAGCACATGCGGTAAATCGTCGTGCTGGGCAGCATACTGTTCGACGGAGAGAACTGGGCGAGCACACGCTTGCAGTCACGGCTGACAACGGTCACACCCTGGGTGGAGGTGCCAATCCAGTGGTTGCCGTCGCCGTCGACAGTCACACAGTTGACTTGAACGCCCGCCAGCAGATTGCCAACCGTGTTACCGTTGCTGTCGTACTGTTTCAGGCGGTTGACGTGGAAGTCGCTGTCAAAGGCGGTCGACGGGTCGAAGTAAATCACACCCTCGGCAACCCCGAACCACACATTGCCATCAAGGTCGCTGCTCAAGTCATAGGGGAAAGTCCAGGCAAAGGTGATGTTGTCCTGGTCAACAAAAGTCGAATAAGACGTATAGCGGTTGGTCGTCAGGTCGGCGTTGCTGTCCCAGAAAAAGACGGGTTCATTAAAGACACAACTCGACGCCACCTTGGTGTCGTTCTTGCCGATTGCCATCGACATGCGTTTGAAAGCCCCGCCCGCGATTTCGGGCTTGTCCGACAACACCAGGTCGCTCACCGGTATCACGTCCTTGGCAAGGTTTTCGGCGCTAATTGCCGCCACCGAGTTGGGGTCTGACGCGGAGCAGAGTGCGGCAAAGAAGTTGCCCTGCGAGTCAAGCGCCATGGCGCCGCGCCTGATGAATGCCGTGCCGCCGGTAGTCGTGTTGCTGAACGTCTGCGTCACCACGCCGTCCACCACATGATGGGTGCCGGCTCCGCCGCGGGTGCCGATGAAGTAGGATGACGGTTGTGACGGCACAAAGAGCATATCGTAGGTGCCGCCGTTGCCGTCCGAGCGTCCCACAATAGTGCCGTTGCTCTTGCGCGGGGTGGCATTGGCCCACGTGGTGCCGTCAAAGTTGTAAATCTCGATGTTGCCGTCATAGTCTACCGAGAGGATGGCGTTGTCGGTGGTGCGCGACACATAGAGTTTGTCCTCGTTGGGACTATAGGCCATCCACCACGCGCGGTTGCTGATACCAAGCGCGTTGGGCATGATATAGGCGGTGGAGCCCTTGGGGGTGATGCCGTTGGCCGAGAGCGTCCAGATGGTGCCGTCGCCATGCACGGCCTGGCTGAACAACTGGCCGGTGCTCGACACCTTCACCGGAGTGGTGCCGTCGGCCGCCAAAGTGTAGTAGCACTTGTTGGCCTTGCAATTGATCAGGAAACCGTCGTGAGAGGCACGGCCGTTGTCGATTGTCATGCCGGTGACCATCTCGGTGAGCGTCGGCGTCCCGTCGGCAAACGCGCCGTGAAGAACTTTGGCGGTGCCCACGACGACGAAGTCGTTGTCTCCGGCCGGCAGGATCTTGCCGGCAACACTGCCCGTGACGTTGGACATCTGGCCCAGGCGGTCAATGTCGAGCGTGGCGTCGCCGTAGTAGAGCGTGGTGGACACTGACATGACGATGCGCGAGCCCACGACGTTCACCGAGGAAATGTTGCTGTAGATGATGTGCGACTTCACCTTGCTCAGTGTCGCCTCATCCACCACCACATAGCCAAAGGAGGTGGCGATGTAGATATTGCCGGCGGCAAAGTTAATGTCGTTCACCTTTTTGGAGGCGCTCGAGGTGTACACCAGGTCCTTGATGTCGGGGAAGTTGACAATCGAGCCGTCGGCGCGCACCAGGTCGATGTTGCAGTTGTCGTAGGCGATGGCCATCACGTCACTCGCGTTGTCGTAACTCAATAACACGGGAGTGATGTCGTGCAGGCCGTTCTGCCGCGACATCTGCGCCACCTCGCCGCTGGTCTTGTCATAACGGAACAAGCCGTTGCTCACGAGGAAGTAGACTTTCGTGGGCGTGTCGACGATGTCCTGGATGTTGCTGCCGGCAAACGAGGCATGCAGTTGCCACTCGCCGGTGAGTGATTGCGCCGCGCGAGCCGGCAACAGAGCCAGCAATGTCAGCACGATGGTTGTCAATATCTGTTTCATGATTGCGATGTACTTTTTTGTTTCAACCTGCAAAGATAATAAAAAAATAACAAAGTAAAACAATTAAGAACAATAAAGTCAACAAAGGCAACTTATTGTCGCCATTTTTTTGCTTTTTGGGGTGTAACGAGAGACTTCGTGTCGCGGGGTGAGACGAATAGGGCGGTGATTCAGAGATGGGTGGCGACGGTAGCGGTTTGTCCGGCGGTGGGGGTGAAGGTGAGCACAGCCCATTGTCCGGTGATTTGGCTATCAAAACGAATGGTGTGTGGGTAGCAGGTTGCTGTTTTAATGGTGGCACTGATGTCCATCGGTGTGGTTGTGGGTGAGTCGCCTCGTGCACCTTGTTTCTCTGTGATGGTGATGTTGGTGCCGGTGGTGGTGATGATGAGGTTGACGGTGTCGCCATCACTCATTGGCACGCCGCTGTGCCTGAGTTGAACCACGCCGTGGTCTACAGCGTTCAGGTGCAGTCGCGCGTCCACCCCGGCGGCAGGTGATGGCTCGCCCGCCACAATGACTGTGGTGGGTTGGTGCTGTCGTGGCGAGGCAAGCAGTAGCCATAATAACGCTATGGCTACCACTAATGCAATCACGCACACTTCGGTTGTCAGTTCCATCGTTTATTCGTTGAGAGGTTGAGGGTTGAGGGGTTGAGCCTCGCGCTGGCGCACTCGGGGAGATTAGTTCTGTTGCTATTTGCGGTCACGCTGTAGGGACGAGGCTTGCCTCGTCCTTTGTCAGACCATACATTTATTCCCATTTGCGTCAGCAAATGGCTCAACCCCTCAACGATCAACCCCTCAACCATTAAACCCCTAATCCGGTTAGAGGCGAGCCTGAATGGCGCGCGTGGCCTCCTCATAGCCCGGCTTTCCCAGCAGGGCAAACATATTCTTCTTGTAGGCCTCCACACCCGGCTGGTTGAACGGGTTCACGCCAAGCATATATCCGCTGATGCCGCAAGCCTTCTCAAAGAAGTAAATCAGTTGGCCGATGTAACGCTCCTTGAGGGCGGGCAGCGAAATGACGATATTGGGCACGCCGCCGTCCACATGGGCGATGCGAGTGCCTAATTCGGCCATTTTGTTCACTTGGTCAACACGCTTGCCGGCGATATAGTTCAGCCCGTCAAGGTCGTCGTCATCGCTGGGGATGACAACGGTAGCGGCCTGCTCGCCCACGGTGATGACGGTCTCAAAGATGGTGCGCTCACCGTCTTGAATCCACTGTCCCATGGAGTGCAGGTCGGTGGTGAAGTCAACGCTGGCCGGGAAGATTCCCTTGCCGTCCTTGCCCTCGCTCTCGCCGTAGAGTTGTTTCCACCACTCGGCCAGATTGTGCAGGCGCGGGCAGAAGTTGGCCAGAATCTCCACCTTCTTGCCTGCCTGATAAAGGGCGTTGCGCGTCTGGGCGTAGCAGAGCATCGGCTCGTCGTCGCCCTGCTCGATGTCGACAGCGCCGGCCACCAGTTCGGCGATGTCAAAGCCGGCCACGGCGATGGGCAGCAAGCCCACCGGGGTGAGCACGCTGAAGCGGCCGCCCACGTTGTCGGGGATGACATAGGTGGTATAGCCCTCCTGGGTGGCCAAACCACGCAGCGCGCCACGCGCCGCGTCGGTAATGGCGATGATGTGGCCGGAGGCAAACTTGCGTCCCTGTTGACGCTCGAGTTGCTCCTTGAGCAGACGGAAAGCGATGGCCGGCTCAGTGGTGGTGCCGCTCTTGCTGATGACGATGATGCCAAACGGGTGGCCGTCCACCAAGTCCATCAACTCATGGATATAGTCCTCACCGATGTTGTTGCCGGCAAAGAGCACCTTCGGTCCTTCGATTTTCTTGTAGGCGGCAAACGAGTCGCTGAGCGCGTCGATGACAGCCTTGGCGCCGAGATAACTGCCGCCGATACCGATGGCCACCACATACTCGCAGTCGCGTCGCAACTTGTCGGCCGTAGCCTGGATGTCATTGAGTTCGCCCTTGCTGATGCTTGAGGGCAGGTGAAGCCAACCGAGGAAGTCGTTGCCGGCACCATTGCCGTTGTCGAGGGTTGCGGCGGCGTCGAGGGCTTGTTGGCGCAGGGCATCGACGTCGGCCTTGCTGATGGCACCGCCCAGGGCGGCGCTGTTGTTGATGGAGATTGTTGCCATATTAGTTCGTTTTATGTGTTCTTTTATTTCAACCTGCAAAATTAGTAAAAAAGTGCGAAATGAGTGGCCTTTTGAAAGAGTTTTCAAATCGGTCGCGTTATTCGTATTGCTTGAGTGCGCGTCGCAGGTCGTCGGCCATCATGGTGCGTAACTCGAGTGGAGCGATGACTTCGATGTTAGAGCCGTGGCTCAGGAGTTCCTCGCGCAGGTCGTAGGTGATGCACATATGGTAGCGGAAAATGCTGCAGCCATCCTGCAGTTGCTCTTGCTGGCTGTGGTGCAGCGGCAGGGCCCGGAAGTACTTGGCTTGGGTGGGTTCAACCTTGAGCACGATGTCTCGAGGCTCGCTACGGCTGGTGGTGATGCCGAAGTAGTTGGCGAAAAATCGGTCGGGATCAAAGCCCTCGGGCATGGTGAACTCGCGATCGGTAATCACGAGTTCTCGCATACGGTCCAGTGCGTAGGTTTTAATGCGTTGGTCGGCAATGTGCATACCAATAACGTACCACTTCTGCTTGAAGATTTTCACAAAATATGGCTCGATGAGTACTCCGTCGGTGCCCACACTGCGGGTGTAACTGCGATAGGCGAAGCGGATGCACCGGTCGCGCTTCATGGCATCTATGACCACTGGCAGATGGTCGCGTGCGCTCGGCACCGGCTCGAGGACGATGCGGTCGGCCAGGTCGCGCGAGTCGGTGAGCATGCCGCTGAGGGCCATCGAGTCCACGAGCCATTCGTGCAGGCTCGTCGCGTCGCCGCCGCGTTGTTGCTCAATGTAGAACTCACGCGTGGTCTTGTCACACACTATGTCAATTCCAAACATTTCTTCGATGGCGTTGCGCCACGTGAAGAACGTGCGCCGCGGCAGCGGTTTGCCTTCGCTCAACGACGACTGTAGCCACAACTCGTCAATGCGCTCATGGCTAAGCCGTCCGTAGCGTCCCAGCGTGTCCACCAGCCACACATATTTGTTGACAGTATTACGTATCATCGTCACCTACAGACTTATACATTATATAACCAAACCATCAAATTTTATTTCCACGCAATTTTTCCGGATTAATAGCGTGCCGTAACTCGATTTTTTTACCACTTACGGCACACTATTCTGGTGCTAATAGTGTGCCGTAACTCGATTTTTTTACCACTTGCGGCACGTTATTCGGGTCGGCGGCATAGTGCCAGGCCAATCATGGTGAGGGCGGCGTTGAGCAGCAGCAGTTCGAAGCCGATGGTGTAGTCAAACTGCTCCTTGAGCCACCACTGGATGGCATAACTGAGCACCGGCGCGGCGACGCACACCGCGGGCACCAGCCGGTCGCGCACCGGGCCACGGAACATCATGCCGTAGGCAAACAGGCCGAGGATTGGGCCGTAGGTGTAACTGGCAATCGAATAGACCGCGCTGATAGCGTCCTGGTCGCTGATGGCATAGAACACGAGAATCACAAGACCCATACACACCGCCATGCCGATGTGCACCACGCGCCGCGTGCGGGCCAGCCGACGGTCGTCGTTCTGCTTGTCGGTGCCGAGGATGTCGACCGTAAACGAGGTCGTCAGGGCCGTCAACGCCGAGCCGGCCGCGCTATAGGCCGCGCTCACCAATCCCAGAATGAACAGCACGCCCACAACCACAGGCACCGGACCGCCACTGAAAGCAACCAGGCCAAAGAGTTCGTCGGTCTTGTCGGGCACGACAAAGCCCGCCTGGCGCGTGTAGAGCACTAATAGCGTGCCTAAAACAAGGAAAAGCCCAACTACAAACACCTGCACGATGCCGCTCACGATAAGGCCCTTCTTGCTCTCGTCAACGTTCTTGCTGGCCAACGTGCGCTGCATCAAGTCCTGGTCGAGGCCGGTGGTGGCGATGACCATAAAGATGCCGGCCACAAACTGCTTCCAGAAGTAGGTGCCCTCTTTGGGATTGTCAAAGAAGAAGATGCGCGACGTGTCGTCGGCCGCCACCGCGCCGCACAACTCGCCCACGCCATATCCCAGCGCGCGTGCGATAAACACGATGCAGAGCACCACGCTCATGATCAGGCAGAAACTCTTCAGCGTGTCAGTCCAAATCACCGTCTTCACGCCGCCCTGCAGCGTGTAGAGGAAAATCAAGGCGATGGTGGCTATCACGTTCACCACAAACGGGATGTGTAGCGGGCCGAACACCAGCAACTGCAACGTGACGCACACCACATAGAACCTGACGGCCGCGCCCAGCATCTTGCTGATGAAGAAGAACCACGCGCCCGTGCGGTGAGTCCCTTGGCCGAAACGTTGCTCGAGGTAACCGTAGATGGATACCAGGTTGCGCTTGAAGAAGAGCGGCATCAGCACATAAGCAATCACAAAGTAGCCCACGACAAAGCCCAGCACCATCTGCATGTAACTGAAACTCTTGACGGCCACCTGGCCGGGCACGCTCACGAAGGTCACTCCCGAGATGGGAGCGCCAATCATCGCGATGGCCACGATGAACCACGGTGCCTGGCGGCCGCCGGTGAGTGCCGTGCGGTCGTCGCTGCCGCGCGAGGCCAACCACGAGATAAGAAACAACACGGCAAAGTAGCCGATAATCGTCAATAAAACAATAACTGGTGTTGACATTGTTCTATCCGTTTGTAGGAATAAAGTAAGAGTCCGCTGTAAAAAGTTGCTGATCTGTTTTAAACACGAATTACCATGAATTATCCATGAATTTTTATTCTGAATATTGTCGGTTTTATAAATAATTTATGGAAATTCATGTTAAAAAATTTTGCTGACATTTACTCCGGGTAGAGGAGGTAGGGGCGGCGTTGGGCGCGGAAGGTCTCGACCTCGGCGGCCCAGGTGGCCTTGATGTCGGCGGGGCTCATGCCGGCCACAATCATCTTGCGCACCGCCTCTGTGCCCATCAGTTTGTCGAAGAACTTGGTGAAGAACTGCTCGCCGCGGCCGAGGTTGCGATAGGCGTTGACGACGTACTCGAGGTTGACGCCCATGGCGATGGCCTCCTCGTCGCTGATGCCGCTCAGGTCCACGCCGTGGCACAACTTGTCGAGTTGCGGCGGGTTTTTGGCTCCGGGCACGCTGCGCGGCGTGAACGAGTAACTATAGCCCACCATATCGGGGTGTCCGTACTGCTGGAACGGTTTGTCGGTGCCGCGCCCCAGGCTGACGTCGGTGCCCTCGAAGTAGCACGTGCTCGGGTAGAGGTAGATTGACGTCATGTTGGGCAGGTTGGGCGACGGTGCCACCGGCAGGCGGTAGCGCGTCTGATGGGTGTAACCCTTGCAGGGAATGACGGTGAGGTTTTTCACCTGCAGGTTGTCCTTGAGCCAGTGCTCGCCGTTGGCCATCAACGCGATCTCGCCCAGCGTCATGCCGTGCACTGTGGGTATTGGCAACCGGCCCACGCCCGAGCGCAGCCGCATGTCTAAAACAGGGCCGTCCACCGTCATGCCGTTGGGGTTGGGACGGTCGAGCACAACGACGTCCTTGCCGGCGGCGGCGCAAGCCTCCATCAGGTTGATCATCGTCACATAGTAGGTGTAGTAACGCAGCCCAACGTCTTGGATATCAACCACGAGCACGTCAAAGGCGGCCATTGTCTCGGGGCTCGGCCCGGGGCGCTTGCCGTCGTAGAGCGACGCGATGGGGATGCCCGTGACCGGGTCAACGCTGCTGCTGACGTGCTCGCCGGCGTCCGCCGTGCCGCGGAAGCCGTGCTCCGGCGAGAAGATTGTCGTCACCTTCAGGCCCTTGAAGAGCATCAAGTCCAGCGTGTGAACGGGTTTGCCGGTGTGGTCCCAGCCCACGATGCCCGTCTGGTTGCTCAGCAGCGCGATGCGCTTGCCGTTCAGCAGGCTGACGTAGCGGTCAGGCTGCTGTGCGCCGGTCATCACCGTGGTGGCAGGGTCCAGCGACCGGCGCGTGGCCGCCATCTCCGGCGTGAGTGCCGGCGGCGTGGCAAACGCGATAAGCGCCACAGCGGCAGCAATAAATGAGAATACTCGTTTCATTTTGGCTAAAGGATTATCCTCCCCCCGCCCCTCCTAAAAGAGTGGGAGGCTTGCTGTTGTTTTAGGAGAGAAATATGAGAAATATGAGAACCAGACACCCTTCCTTATAAGATGGGTAGGGGGGTTACACGGTGAGGATTTCTTTCTCCTTGGCGGCAAAGAGTTCGTCAATCTTCTTCATGTACTTGTCGTGGAGTTTCTGGACGCGCTCCTCGCCGTCCTTGGCCACGTCCTCACTCATGCCGGCCTTGGTGGCCTTCTTGAGGCCGTCGATGCAGTCGCGGCGCGCGTTGCGCACGCTCACGCGGGCCTTCTCGGCCTCGGCCTTGCTGTCGCGCACGAGTTGCTTGCGGCGGTCCTCGGTCAGCGGCGGAATGTTCAGGCGAATCATCTCGCCGTTGCTCTCGGGCATGATGCCGATGTTGCTGTCGATGATTGCCTTCTCAATCACGCGGAACATGTTCTTTTCCCACGGCGTGATGGCGATGGTGCGCTGGTCGGGCAGGCTGATGTTGGCGACGTTGCTCAGCGGCACCTTGCTGCCGTAGTACTCGACGCGGATGGGGTCGAGGATTTTCACGTTGGCCTTGCCGGCACGGATGTGGGCCAGGCTGTCGTCGAGGAAGGCGATGGCCTCCTCCATGCGGTCGCGCGCGGCGTCCAGGAATTGATTCAAGTCGTTCATAGTGTTATTTAGTCGTTTTGTCGTTAGTTGATAGTCGTTAGTTGAGGGGGACAGCCACAATGTGGCCGCACACCGGACGCGTTGAGGACGGGAATCAGGCCTCCATATATGCCTCCACGTCGTCGGCGCGGTAGGGGATGCGATCCTGCTCGCCGGTGATGTAGCGGCAGCCGTCGGCGGTGATGAGGATGTCATCCTCGATGCGTATGCCGCCAAAGTCCTTGTAGGTTTCCAACCGGTCAAAGTCGAGCCACTCGGCGCAGTGTCCGCTCTTGCGCCAGTTGTCGATGAGGGCGGGAATGAAGTAGATGCCCGGCTCGTCGGTGACCACAAAGCCTTCTTGCAGGCGGCGTCCCAAGCGCAGCGAGCCGAGGCCGAACTGCGTGCTGGGCTGCACCTCGTCGTCGTAGCCGAGGTAGCGCTGGCCCAGTGCCTCCATGTCGTGGACGTCCAGGCCCATCATGTGTCCCAGGCCGTGGGGCAGGAACATGGCGTGGGCTCCGGCTGCCACCGCCTCGTCCACATCGCCGCGCATGAGACCCAGTTCTTTGAGGCGGGTGGCCATCAGGCGGCAGACGCTCAAGTGGACATCCATCCACTTCACGCCAGGCTTGGCGACCTGCAGGGTGTGGTCGTGGCACTCGACCACGATGTCGTAGATCTCGCGCTGGCGAGTGGTGTAGCGGCCGTTGATGGGCACCGTGCGCGTGTTGTCGCTGCAATAGTTGTGGATGGTCTCGACACCGGCGTCACACAGGGCGAGGCGGCCCGCCTCGAGCGGCTGCATGGTGGGCATGCCGTGCATAATCTCGCCGTGCTGGGTGAAGATGGTGGGGAAACTGGGTATCAGTCCGTAACTATGGGCCGTGCCGTCCACCACGCCGCCCACAAACTTCTCGGTCACGCCCGGCTTAATCGCCCGCATCGCGGCCGTGTGCATCAGGTAGCCGATGTGTCCGGCGCGCTCGAGTTCCTCAATCTCTTGTGGCTCCTTGACGCTGCGCATCTTGATGACGGCCATGCGCAGCGGCATCGACACCGCCTCCTCCTGCTCCTTGCCCGGGTGCAGGCCCAGCAAGTCCATGAGCATAATCATGATGTCATGGCGGTAGGGCGGCAGGAAGTGTATGGGGCGGCCCAGGGAGCGTGCCTGGCGGCACACGTCGTCGAGGTGACGCATGGGCGCGCTGCCGGCGATGCCCGAGGCCGCGGCCATATCGGCCACGCTTTCCACGCTGCCATACCAGATGATGTCGTCGATGTCGATGTCGTCGCCGTAGAGAACCTCGCGGCCGGTGTCCAAGTCAATCAACAGGGCGAGGCCCTCGCGGTTGAGGCCGGTGTAGTAGAGGAAAGTGGAGTCCTGCCGCATGGCGTAGTACTCGTTGGCGGGGTAGTTGCAGGGCGAGAGGTTGTTGCCGGGCAGCACGATGATGCCGTGCTCGCCCTTCATCAGTTCCACGAGCCGCTCGCGGCGCGCTGTATAAGTCTCTTTACTGAAAAGCATTGCTATCGTGAAAAATTATCTTTATTATTATCGATTGTTCGATTATTCGATTGCTCGAATGTTCAAAATTATGAATTATGCATTATGAATTATGCATTAGTCAAAGGCTGGCGGCATAGATCTCGCGCAGTTCCTCGCGGTTGAGGAAGCGCGGGTCGTTGTCGAGCATCATCGCGCCGGTGGTCACGGCGTTCTCCACCAGGTCGTCGAGGTGGGCGGCGGTGAAGCCCCACTGGCTCAACTTGAGGTCGGCCACGCCACACTCTCGCTTCATCACCTCGAGCGCGTCGAGGAAGTCGCTGGGGCGGGCGGCCTTTTGCTGCGTCATCTTCTCGCTCATCTTCATCAGACGCTTCATCACGTCATTCTTGAGCGTCTTGAAGTAGGCACCCGAGATGGCGATAAGTCCGGCGCCGTGCGGCAGTTCGGGCTTGAAGGCGCTCAGGGCGTGCTCCAGGGCGTGCTCGCCGGTGCAGCCGGCAGTGCTCTCCACCATACCGGCCAGCGTGCTGGCCCACGCCACCTTGATGCGTGCCCAGCGGTTGTTGCCGTCGGCCACGGCCACCGGCAGATATTTATAGAGGAGACGGATGGCCTCGAGGGCATAGAGGTCGCTGGCGGGGCTGTGGGAGTGGCTGATGTAACCTTCGGCGGCGTGGAAAAAGGCGTCAAAGCCTTGATAGGCCGTCAGGCGCGGCGGCACGCTCATCATCAGGTCGGGGTCGACAATGGCTATGGTGGGGAAAATCTGTGGGCAACCGAAGCCCATCTTCTCGCGGGTCTGCTCGTTGGTGATTACTCCCCAAAGGTCCACCTCGGTGCCGGTGCCGGCTGTTGTCGGGATGGCCACGATGGGCAGGGCGCGCTCCACGGCCTTGCCGCCGCCGGTGCCGCCGTGCACATAGTCCCAGAAGTCGCCGCCCATGGCCGCTGTGATGGCGATAGCCTTGGCCGTGTCAATCGAACTGCCGCCGCCCAGGCCCACGACGAAGTCGCAGCCCTCTTGCCGGCACACCTCTGCGCCCTCCATCACTGTGGCCCGGATGGGGTTGGGCTGCACGCGGTCAAACACGACGCTGTCGGCGCCGCCTTGCGCCAGCAGGGCGCGCACGCGGTCCAGATAGCCCAGGCGGGCCATCGAGCCGCCGGCACTCACCACAAGCAACGCCTTTTTGCCGGGCAGGCCGGCGGTGGCCAGTTGATTGAGTTCCCCGGCGCCGAAGAGCAGGCGCGTGGGGATATACAGTCCGAATTTCATCTGTCCTCTCATAATGGGTAATCAAGTCTTTTATAAGGTTAGTGTTCAGTGAAAGGATGACCGTTTACCGTTTACCGTTTACAGTGCGTTGCCGTTCCGGTTAACGGTCAACGGTCAACAGCCAACCTTTGAATAAAAGTGTGCTAAAGTAGTAATTTTTCACGAACCTACCAAATAATTCACAGTTTTTGTTATTCAAAACAAAAAGTTGTACCTTTGCGGCAACGAAACTATCAAAAGAAATAATATGGGAGTAAACAAAGTTATATTGATGGGCAACGTGGGCAATGACCCGCGTGTGAGATACGTGGCCGAGAACCAGGCCGTGGCTTCTTTCCCGTTAGCCACCAGCGAGCGCGCCTTCACCCGCAAAGACGGCACGGCTGTGCCCGAGCGCACCGAGTGGCACAACATTGTGATGTGGGGACGCGACGCGGAGGTTGCCGAGCGTTATATCCGCAAGGGAATGTTGCTTTACCTCGAGGGGCATCTGCGCACCCGCGTGTGGGAAGACAACACAAAGGTGAAGCGCTATGTGACAGAGGTGTACGTTGACAGTTTTGAGATACTGCGTCGACCGGGTGACCATGCCGGCGAGCATAGGGACAACGGCACCGCGGCGGCCCCCGAGTCATGATTGACAGTCACAGCCACATTTATTGCGATGCCTTTGACGGGGATCGTGACTTGGTGGTGGAGCACGCGGCGGCGGCCGGCGTGACCCACATTGTGTTGCCCAACGAGAATTTGGCTTCGGTGGCTCGCGTGGTTGACACGCGTGACCGTTGGCCCGAGATGATGTCCGTGGCCATCGGTCTGCATCCCGAGGAGGTGAAAGGTGATTGGACCGCCCAGTTGGAGCAGTTGCGGCCGTTGGTTGAGGAATGTGGCGCGGTAGCCGTTGGCGAGGTAGGCATTGACTTATATTGGGACACCACCTACCGCGCCCAACAACTCGACGCGCTGCACGAGCAGTTGCGGTGGTGTGTGGAGTTGGGTCTGCCATTTATCCTGCACTGTCGCCGCGCGCTCGACGACTGTCTGACGGTGTTGCGGCGTTTTGGCGCCGGCGACCGTCCGCCCGGCGTGTTCCACTGCTTTGAGGGTGACGCGATGGCGGCGCGCGAGGTGCTCGACGCGGGCGAGTTCTTGCTTGGCGTGGGAGGCTCGTACACGTTCAAGCGCAATGACGTGACCAGAAGAATGGTGACCGCGGTGGGGCTGGATCACATTGTGCTCGAGACCGATAGCCCATATCTGGCGCCCGTGCCTCATCGTGGACAGCGCAACGAGAGTGCCTATATTGCCGACGTGGCGCGCGCTATCGCCGCCAATACAAATCTTGACGTTGTCGACGTTGATCGCGTCACCACCGGCAATGCCCGCCGCCTGTTCAAGATTTAACAAGAGTTTTAAGAAATCTAAGTTTTCTGAGGAAATGTGACATTTTGTCACATTTTTTTTGTACCTTTGCGGCAACGTTCAGTGTGCGGCTACCCCATGGCCGCTAAATATCCTCAATAACTAAAATGGAAACTTCAAACGACAACAAATATACCGCGGCCGGCGTGAAGCGCGCTGTGCTCGACTATGACGACATCCGGCAGATGGCGCCGTTCTTTGACGGCAAGCCGCGTCTTGTGGCCGCCCTGCAATGGCTGCTCGACATCGACAAGGTGAACGAGGCCCACAGCCACAACTGCGAGACCCCCGGCGTCCCCTTCACCGAAGGGCTGCTGGCCGAACTAAACGTCAAGCGCGTCGTGCGTGGCGAGGAGCACCTCGAGGCGATGAAAGAGGGGGCATTCATCACGGTGTCGAACCACCCCTTTGGCGCCATGGACGGCATCATGCTCATCAATCTCGTGGGCAAGCACCGCCCCGACATGAAGGTGATGGTGAACATGATCTTGAATTATATCCAAGCCATGCGACCCAACTTTATCGCCGTGGACGCGCTGGCCAGCGATGACCCGGCAAAACAGGCTGTGTCGCGCCGTGGCATGATGGAGGCCATGCGGCACGTGCGCGACGGCCATGTGCTGTCGTTCTTCCCGGCCGGCGCGGTGAGCAAGTTCACCAGCCAGTTGCGCATCCAAGACCGCGAGTGGCAGCCCAGTGTTATCCGCTTGATAAAAAAACTGCGTGTGCCGGTGATACCTATCTACTTCCACGGCCACAACAGTTTCTTGTTCAATCTGCTTGGAGTGATTGACTGGCGGCTGCGCACCCTCAAACTGCCCAGCGAGGTGTTCCGCAGCAAGAACCGCACCTTCCGCATCAGCGTCGGTCAGCCGATTACAGTGGTCGAGCAGGACGCCATCACCGAGGTGGAAGAGTTGGCCACTTTCTTACGAACCAAAACCTACGACTTGAGACAATGGCAATAAATTCAGTACGTCCGCGGCGCCCCGTGCCCACCCTTGACGATGACACCGCGCCTATATCCGCCCCAACCGCCGAGCCGTCGGCGACATCACCCATCGCCAAGCAGGTGGCCACCGAGATGCGCAAGAAGCAGATTGTTGGCGAGGCTCCGTTGCTGCTTGCAGCCGTTGAGCGTGCCATCCGTGTGGCACCCACCGAGATGGGTGTGCTCATCACCGGCGAGAACGGTACCGGCAAGGAGAATCTGGCGCGCATTATCCACGACAACAGCAAGCGCAAGCACAAGGTGTTCATCACCGTTAACTGTGGCGCTTTGCCAGAGGGAACCATCAATAGTGAACTTTTCGGTCACAAGAAAGGTGCTTTTACCGGTGCCGACAACGACCACGCGGGCTTCTTTGAGCGCGCCGACGGCGGCACTATTTTTCTTGATGAGGTGGCCGACCTGCCGCTCAACATTCAAGTGTTGTTACTGCGGGTGATTGAGTATGGCGAGTTTTACCGCATGGGTGAAACGACACCTCGCAAGACCAACGTGCGCATCGTGGCGGCCACCAACCGCGACATGGCACAGGCCATTGCCGACGGCAAATTCCGCGAGGACCTATACTATCGTCTGTCGACGGTGCAGGTCACGTTGCCCCCATTGCGCGAGCGCGGTGCCGACATCATGCGTCTTGTCGACTTTTTCGTCGACCGGTTTGTCAAGGACAACAATAGCCTGCCGCCCAAGTTCTCGCCCGACGCGGTGTCTGCCCTCGAGCGATACCGTTGGCCCGGAAACATCAGGGAGTTGCGCAGTGTCGTCAACGAGTTGTGCGTCATGGAGCCCGGCAACATCATCACGCGCGAGCGTTTGAACCAGTCCTTGCCGTCGATGCGGCGCACCGATGTCGTGCCGGCCGGCCACGGCCCGCAGTATGACTACAACCGCGACCGCGAATTCATTTTCCAGATGATTATGCAGATGCATGGCGAGATTGAGAGCCTTAAGGCGATGATTAACAATGATGGGGCGACCCACGAGCCGGTGCATGTGAGCACGCGCATTGATGACATCCGCCGTCCCGCCCATCGGCTGACGATGGACACCCTGCGCGGCGTTGACGAGAACCATTACAGCGACATCGCCGTCAGCGACTACCTTGCCGATGACCTGCCTCAAGACCTTGGTCACGCCGACGAGGTGGTGCATCATCAGATAAGTGATCATGCTGCGCCGGCCCACGCTCCCTCCGGCATCAGGCCGCTTGACCAGATGAAGCGCGATAGCATCGAGGGCGCTCTCAACGAGTTTGACGGCAACCGCCGTAAGGCCGCCGAGGCACTCGGCATCAGCGAGCGCACTCTGTACCGCAAAATCAAGCAGTACGGCCTTGAGTAGCCCAATTCCGGTCTCTCCCCCCTCCAAAAGGAGAGGTGTATAGGAGATGTGCTCTAAAACACAGAAAATAAAATATTTACGAAAATTCACGGAAATTCACGGGAGATTAATTTTCGGAAATTTTCGATAATTTTCGAGAGATAAAAAACGTGAATTATAAAGAAATGAAAAAATACTTTGTACTTTGTACTTTGTACTTCGTACTTCTTCTTGTCACCGGCGGTTGCTTCAGTTATAAGTTCAATGGTGCCGCACTCGACTATAACGTCTATCGCACAATATCCTTCAGTGAGTTCCCCATCCGCTCCGCGCTGGTTTATCCGCCGCTGCAGCAACTCTTTGAAAACAAACTGATGGATATGGTGACCCAGCAGACACGCCTGCGGGTGCAGGACAATCCCAACAGTGACCTGCGCATTGAGGGGGAGATTACCGGCTATCAGTTGTCGCCGCAGGCCGTGGGCGAGGACGCCTATGCCACCAAGACGCGCCTGACAATCACGGTGCGCGTCAAGTATATCAATAACCGCAACGAGGCCCTGAGCAAAGACCAGACCTTTAGCGCCTACCGCGATTTCTCGTCCAGCCAGATGCTCACTGATGTGCAGGACGACCTGTGCAACCAGATCACGACCGACCTCACCGACCTCATCTTTAACGCGACAATCGGCGATTGGTGAAACACGGGGACGGTTCTTCTGTTTCAGCAACAAGTAGTGAAACAGAAGAACCGTCCCCACCCGGAGGCCTCCTCCGACCAACGAAAAACTAAAAATGAAAAACGAAATGAAAGCGGAGTTTGTCGATAGCATACGGCGGTTGCTGCCGGTGGACGACGCGGCGGCGTTGCTCGATGCGCTTGCCGAAGGCGAGCCCACGGTGAGCGTGCGCGTCAACACGGCGCGCGGCGCCACTGTGCCCGACGGTGTCACGCGTGTGCCGTGGTGCCCCGAGGGCTACTATATCGACGGCGAGCGCCCGCAGTTCACTTTCGACCCGCTTTGGCACAGCGGCATGTACTATGTGCAGGATGCCTCGTCGATGTTCATCTCCCACGTCATCCGGCAAGTTGTCGACAGGCCGGTGAACTACCTCGACCTCTGCGCCGCGCCGGGCGGCAAGGCTACCGCCGCACTGCAGGCACTGCCCGCGGGCTCACAAGTCGTGGCCAACGAGGTAGTGCCGCAGCGCGCTCTCGCCCTCAGCGACAATGTCACGCGCTGGGGCGCGCCGGGCGCGACGGTCACGCGCGAGCAGCCTCGCGCCTTCGGCCGGATGGCAAACACGTTTGACGTCATCGCCACCGACGTGCCGTGCAGCGGCGAGGGCATGATGCGCAAGGACGACCAGGCCGTCGACCAATGGTCGCCGGTACTCGTCAAGCAATGCGCCGACACGCAGCGGCAAATCCTGCGCGACGTGTGGCCGGCCCTCAAGCCAGGCGGATTGCTCATTTACAGCACTTGCACCTTCAACCGCGAGGAGAATGAACTCATGCTCGACTACATCGCCGGCGAACTCGGTGCCGAGAGTGTCGCCGTGCCAATCGACCCGGCGTGGAATATTGCGCCCGGTATAGATACAGACCGCCCCTGCTACCGTTTCATGCCACACCGCACTCGCGGCGAAGGTCTCTTCATGGCCGTGCTGCGCAAAGCCCCCTCCTTTAGGAGAGGGATGGTGGAGGCCAGAAGTAAAGCCCCCTCCTTTAGGAAGGGGGTGGGGGAGGTCACTACACGTCGCCCCGACCCGGCGTTAGCCTATAGCCTCACCGCCGACCGCAACGCCTGGCCACCGGCCGATGTGGACTATCCAACCGCTATCGCCTACCTGCGCGGCGAAGCCCTCATCCTGCCGCCCGATGTGCCACGCGGCATCGTGCTCGTCACCTATCGCGGTGCCCCACTCGGCTTTGCCAATAACATCGGCTCTCGCGCCAACAATCTTTACCCCAAGCCCTGGCGCATCACCGGCAGCCACGCGCCGGCCGCCGCTCCCCGCGTCATCGACTGATGCCATCCCCGCATTGTGCCGTAAGGGGGGGCGGTTTTTACGGCTATAGGAGAGGAAAACGTGTGTTTGTTTTTGGCATAAATTTCCGTAATTTCGGATATTTTGGGCAAAAAGATTTGCGTAAAATAAATAAATCGTCTCCCTCCCGACCCCCCGAAAGTGCGAATTTTGAGAAAAACTTTGTGGTTGTTGTCGGTCGGGTCGCAGTTTTTTATTAATTTTGTGGTGACAAACGCAATTAAGTTTCGCGATGACAACCAATGTGTTTCATATAGTGAGCGACAAGGTGTGGACCGGCACTTGCCAGCAGGTCTACGACCTCGTGTCCAAGATGCGGCATGACGACCGTTTCTATGTTGAGGTGGTGTGCAAGAAGCACGATGCCGTGCTCAAGCACTTCCGCCGCCTCGAGGTGCCCGTGTCGATTCTGCCGCTCAAAGGCCTCACCGACATCGACAGCCCTGTGCGCCTGGCCGAGATGCTGCGCACCGGCCGCAATGTGGTGCACGTCCACAACTTCTCGGACGCCTTCCTTGCCGTGTGGGCACGTCGCATCAGCGGCAACCGCGACACGCGTGTCATCGCCACCATCCACACCATCTCCAAGCCGCGCAGCAACTACCTCTTCAACCGCATCTATCGCGCTCTGGACGGCGTGGTGTTTGTCAGCGACATGACCAGCCGTCACTATCTTGAGGCCTGCCCACGCCTCAACCCGGCCAAGTGCCGCGTGATCCGTGACAGCGTCTTCTGGCCGGAGCCGATGCCCGGCGCGCCCGTTGTACCCGACTTGCGGCGACAACTCGGCCTCTTGCCGGGCCAGGTTTTGCTCATGTATCATGGGCGCGTCAACCACGACAAGGGTGTTGATGTGCTTCTGCGAGCCGTCACCCAACTCGACAAGTCAAGTTATCACCTGATGATCCTTGGCGATGGCCAGCCCAAGTTCATGAGCCAAATCAAGGCCTTTATCGTCGCCAACCAGTTGCTGCGCAACGTCACCCTCGCCGGCTTCAAGGAGCAGGTGCTGCAGCACATAGAGCAGTGCGACATCGGCATCGTGCCCAGCGTCATGCCTGAGGCCATGGGTCTGTCGTGTCTCGAATATATGATGTGTGGCAAGGCGCTTATCACCACCGGCAACGGCGCTCAGCGCGAGTATATCCGTCACCGCGAGAACGGCGTGCTCGTGCCGCCGGACAATTACAAGGCCATCGCCTCGGCACTCAAGGTGCTCATCGAGAACCCTGACCTGCGCGCCGATATAGGCCGCGAGGCGGCGGCCGACTTTGACGCCACGCTGGCCTACGACCGTTATTACTCCGACATGACTAACCTTTACCTGCGATGATTCTCAACCGGCTCACCATCGTCAACTATAAGAACATCGCCGACGCGCGCCTCGAGTTCGCTCCCAAACTCAACTGTCTGATCGGCAACAACGGCATGGGCAAGACCAACGTGCTCGACGCCATCTACTACCTCAGCCTGTGCCGCAGTCACACCGGTCAGCCCGACCAATCGGTCATCGCCCACGATGCCGACTACATGATGCTGCAAGGACAATACACGCGTCGTGGCGTGGCCGAGGACGTCACCATCGGCCTGCAACGCGGCAAGCGCAAGACCATCCGCCGCGCCGGCAAGGAGTACAAGCGTTTGAGCCTGCATATCGGCCTGCTGCCCGTGGTGCTCGTCTCGCCGGCCGACGCTGACCTCATCAGCG
The DNA here is from genome assembly GCA_946187345.1 of uncultured Porphyromonadaceae bacterium. GTDB lineage: Bacteria > Bacteroidota > Bacteroidia > Bacteroidales > Muribaculaceae > Sodaliphilus. The sequence continues at coordinate 47,499 of CAMHQD010000003.1, forward strand.
GCGGCAGTGAGCACCGCCGCCGACTTATGGACATGATTATCTCGCAGGGCGATAATGAGTATTTGGCCGCGCTCATCCGCTACAACAAGGCGTTGGAGCAGCGCAACACAATGATACGCAACGAGATGACTGACGCGTTGCTGTTTGAGACCGTTGAGCAGGTGATGGACACCACCGCGACTCTAATCCACGCGCGTCGCCGCGAGTGGGCCGCCAATTTCGCCCCGATTTTCACCGAGCGTTATTGTGCCATTGCCGGCGGTGACGAGGTGGTGGGCATCGACTATGCCAGTCACCTCAATGAGATGCCGCTACATGACCACCTCAACGCAACGCGTGCGCGTGATTTGGCTATCGGCTACACCACCCGCGGCATCCACCGCGATGACATTACCCTCTCGTTGGGCGACCACCCGATGCGCCTCACCGCCTCGCAGGGCCAGCGCAAGACCTACACCATCGCCTTGAGGCTCGCGCAGTTTGACTTCATGGCGCGCCAGAGTGCCACCACGCCGCTGTTGCTGCTCGACGATATTTTTGACCGTCTTGACGCCACACGCGTCGAGAACATCATGCATGTGGTGGCCGGCGACAACTTCGGCCAGATTTTTGTCACCGACACCAACCGTGACCATCTTGACCGTATTCTCGCCCGCATCAGCGGCGACAATACACTGTTTGCCGTTCACCACGGCGCCGTCACCCCACGTTCCTAAGACAATCAGTAACCATCAACACTAAAAATTATTGTCTGAAAGATGAAACGGACTAACGCGCAGTCGATAGGTGAGATAATCGACGCGTACTTCAGGCAGGAGAACCTGCGGCAGGAGTATGACGAGCATCAGGCGGCGGCCCTGTGGCCCACGATTGTGGGCGACGGTATCAACCGTTATACAGTCAGCCGTGAGGTGCGCGATGGTGTGCTGTACATCGGCCTGAGTAGTCCCGCGTTGCGCAACGAGTTGTCGCTCAACCGGTCGCGCCTTGTGAAACTTATCAATGACGCGCTCGGCAAGCCCGTGATCAAAGAGGTCCGCTTCCGGTAAGTGATATAAGAATAAAAAGCCCCCCACTATAGACTGATTATGGATTGTGAATTAGATGCCTCATTCCGTTGTGCCACGCCGGTGCAGTTGCGCTTTAACGACTTGGACACGCTGGGCCACGTCAACAACTCTGTATATTTCCAACTCTTTGATTTGGGCAAGACAGACTATTTCACCCGCGTGAACGGCGCCCCGCTTGATTGGGAACAGGTGCCAATCATGTTGGTGAATGTGAATTGTGACTTTATGGCCCAGACTCGTTATGGCGAGCCACTTGAGGTTCTCACCCGCCTTGACCGTGTCGGCAACACCAGCATCACCCTCATGCAGGCCTTGCGCAATAAGGATACCAGCGAGGTGAAATGTGCCTGTCGTTCGGTCTCGGCCTATCTTGACCTCGCCACTCTTCAGCCCACTCCCGTGCCGGAGCGGTGGCGTGAGGCCCTCGCGCGTTTTGAGAGTGGCGTGAAATGATGATTTTCATGATAAAACAGGTGATTGGCCGCAAAATATCAGCAATTTATTGATTTGATTTGCGCTAAAACCGAATAATAGTTAATTTTGCGACCAATAAAATACAGGTGGTTTATCCCATCCACAATAATTATTGCCCTATGAAGAAATATATTCTCACCCTGGTGCTCATGTTGTGCGGCCTGGCCGCCAACGCGGACTATGGTTATCTCAAGTTCACCACCACCTGTGGCAAGGAATCCACTATCGCCACCGGCGGGTTGAAGATTACCTTTGCCGATGGCATGGCGGTCGCCACGGCGGGCGGCGATTCGCAAAGTTTCACCCTGGCCGAGTTGGCCACGATGCTCTTTACCAATGATGCCGTGATTTCCTATAGCATTTATGACGTCAACCGCGACACGAGTGTCGATGTGGGCGATGTAAACAAAGTGCTTGAGGTAATTCTCGCCAATGGAACTGACACGACAGCGGACGTCAACAATGATGATGCCATTGATGTGGGTGATGTGAACGCTATCCTCGGCCACATTCTCGGTGCCAACGAATGATGTGTTGACACATAAAAACGTTGTGCGGGCGCGATAATCACTTTATGTAACAATATCGCTGCTCGCACCTCGTTATTTATTCAGACCAGAACCCTCTGTTACCCTCAATGAACGCGCTGACCGACATAGTGTCCCGCTTGCGCCCCATCACTCTGGAGCAGATGAGTGGCGTGAAGCTGATGAACCGCACCGACACCAAGTTTGTCACCACCGAGCCCATGCTGCTGCGGCTGCTGGAACTCGCCGGTGACAGTTACCGCGTGCAGGATATCGCCGGCGAGCGGATGGCATCATACCACACTCTCTACTATGACACGCGGGCGATGGAAATGTATCTGATGCACCTGCATGGCCACACCGGCCGCCAGAAAATACGCGTCCGCTCCTACCTCGGTTCAAACCTTAGTTTCCTCGAGGTGAAAACCAAGAACAACCACGGTCGCACCAAAAAGAAGCGCGTCGCGCTTGACTTCAACGATGTTACAGCCGCCATCTCCGGTGTCAACAGTTGGATGGAACTGGCGCAATCTCAACGGCAGTGGGTCGACAATCATCTGCGCTACGGTACCAACGCCATCGTGCCCAGGCTCGAGAACAACTTCGAGCGGCTCACTCTGGTCAACGATGCCATGAGCGAGCGGCTCACCATTGACCGGCAGTTGCGGTTCCACAACCGCGACACCGGCCGTGACATCGACCTCACCGGCCTCGTCATCATCGAACTAAAGCGCGACGGGCTGCAACCCTCGCCCGTGACGGCCATGCTGCGACGGCTGCGCATCATGCCCCACGGCTTCTCAAAATACTGCATGGGCACGGCAATGACCAATCCTGACGTGCCGCGGGGACGCTTCAAGGAACGACTCCACAGCATCAACCGCATTCTATCTGGTATTCCCGCCACCCAAAGCGGCCAGGCCAAGGCCAGGACCTACAAGTAAGGGGTGACAAACGACAAAAACGTTCGGTGTGCAGCCACCTCGTGGTTGCCCTCTATCGACTAACGACTGACGACTATAATGGACGCATTACTTGATTTTACGATCTCCTACGGATTTGTAGAGATGCTGATACGCTTCGCCATCAGCACGGCTTTCGCGTGGCTCATCGTTGACCGGCTTTATTTCGCCAAGAGCCACCGGCGCGACTTCTATTTTACTTTCATGCTATCGAGCATCGCCATCTTTCTGATTGTATTCTTCATGATTTTCGTGCTCGAGGATATGAAGACCAAGACGAGCATCGGTATCGGAATCGGCCTCTTCGGTATCTTCTCCATCATGCGATACCGCACCGACGCGATGCCCGTGCGCGAGATGACTTATCTATTCCTGCTCGTCGCGCTGGCCGTGGTGAACGCGATTGCCAACACCATGTCGATAGCCGAACTGCTCATTACCAACGCGATGGTTGTGCTCTGCATCTTCCTGTGTGAGATGCACCTGGGCAAGGAACACTCCAAACTCATCCAGTATGACCGCATCGAACTCATCACTCCCGAGCGAAGAGCCGAACTGATCGCCGACCTCGAGAAGCGCACGGGCCTCAAGGTGGAGCGCGTCACCATAGGCGCCATCGACTTTCTGCGCGACATGGCCATCGTCAAAATCTTCTATCAACTGCCCGAGGACGAGCATGAAGAAAAAGAAATCAACAACCTGACCAAACTTCCACGACAAGAATGGGAAACAGTAAATTGAAATATAAAGAATTGTGCCGCTTTGCAACAAAGGAGTTGTGTGCAAAACGGCCATGCCGTTTTGCAACAGCGTGCCGCATTGTGGCAATCGCGCTGGCGATGCTGCTGGCGACGCCGGCCGCCGTGGCCGACGACACCGGCCTTGTCGTCGAAGCCGGCGTTTCAAAGAAAATCACCAAAACGGTGAGTGCGGGCATTGACGCCGAGTTCCGCACCCGCAACGACTTCCGCACGGTCGACCGCTTCAGCATCGGTGCCGACGTGAGTTACAAGCCGTTGAAGTGGCTTAAAATCTCGGCCGGATATATCCTCATGGTCGACAACAACGGCGAGGACATCAGCCGCAACGAGGACGGCACCTACAACAACTGGCGCCCGAGTTACTACGGCCTGCGTCACCGCTTGAACGTGAGCCTGACCGGTGAGTATAAGCCCCACAAGCGAGTGAAAATTTCCCTGCGCGAGCGCTATCAGTACACACACCGCGGCACGCACGACACGCGCCGTTACGACTTCGACAACGAGTGGTGGGAAGACGTCACCGTCAAGGCGCGCGACCGGCACATGTTGCGCAGCCGCCTGCAGGTCGAGTGGGACATCCCAAAGTGCAAGTTTGACCCCTTTGCCAGCGTCGAAATCTACAACGACCGCTACTTCGACAAAGCGAGGTTCACTCTGGGCGGAGAAATCTCCATTAATAAGATCCACACTTTCGGTGCCTACTACCGCTACCAACTCACCGGCGCCAAAGAGGACGAGGAGCCAAACTTCCACTACATCGGCCTGAGTTACAAATTCAAATTTTAAGCCTACAGCATCTTATTTTTAAACATGAATTTCCATGAATTTCCATAATTATTTATTAATAATAATTCATGATAATTCATGTTTAGTATTATCCTCAACCAGACTATGATAAAGAGACTTCTATATATAACGGCATGCGCCATCGTGCTGGCCGGTTGCGTCAAGGACGACACCGACTTCGGCAGCCTCGTGCCCGCCGACCCCGGCACCGACCCCGTGCCCATCACCCCTATCAGCATCGAGTTTGACACCTCGGCACTCACCGGCGAGACCGAGACCATCCCCACCGACCCCACCGACGTGACCTACAACGACTACGTGGAGAACGACACGTTTGACCGCACGGTCACCGTCACTTTCGACGGCGAGACGGCCACCGTCACCGGCACACGCACGGGCATCACGGCCACCGTCACCGGCGCCCATGTGACCGTCAACTGTGCCATCGGACGAATGGCGATTGTGGCCTCGGGCACGAGCACCGACGGCTCTCTGAAGGTCTATAGCGAGCACAAGTTTAAACTGACTCTTGACGGCCTCACGCTCACCAATCCCACGGGTCCTGCCATCAACAACCAATGCGGCAAGACGCTCTACCTTGTGCTGGGTGACGGCACCACCAACAGCCTGGCCGACGGCGAGACCTATGCCACACCCGAGTTGGCCGACGAGCAGGCCAAGGGAACCCTCTTCAGCGAGGGACAAATCATCTTTAGCGGCAGCGGCGCGCTCACGGTCAATTCGGTCGGAGCCAAGGCAATCGTCAGCGACGACTACCTGCGCTTCCGCCCGGGCATAAACATCCAAGCCGTCAGCAGCGTGGACCACGCCATCAAGGCCAACGACGGTATCTGGATTGACGGCGGCGTGATTAACGCTTCAACCTCGGCCGCCGGCGCCAAAGCCATCAAGTGTGACTACCGCACCTACATCAGCGGCGGCCGCACCACGCTCATCACCACCGGCGCGCCGGTCATCGGGACATTTGACGGCTTGAGCGACACCACCAGTTGCGCCGCCATCAAGAGCGACAGCCTGATGACCGTCAGCGGCGGCACACTGCGCCTCAAGAGCATTGGCGAGGGAGGCAAGGGGCTCAACACCGGCGATGACCTCGTCATCACCGGCGGCACCGTCCAAGTCGTCACCACCGGCATCAAGGGCCTCTCCTCTCCCAAGGGCGTGAAGGTGGACGGCGATTTCGCAATAAGCGGAGGCTCATTCTACAGTTATAGCGCCGCCGCCGCACCGCTCGAGGCCGCCTCGCAAACCATCGCCACCGGCTATACCACCCTCGAGAGCAAGCCCCGTCGTCTAATCATCGAGTATTAGCGTTGAGATGTTGAGCCATTTGCGATAGCAAATGGCTCAACGCTCAACCTCTCAACTTCTCAACCCCTCAAAGCAATGTTCAACAAGCAGGAATATAGTATTTATGCGGTCGTGTGGATTTTTATTTTCCTCGCGCCCGTGTTAGGACACTTTGTATTCACTTCGGTACAGAGTGTGCCCTTCGACTGGCATGACGTGTGGCGCATCTGGGGCGCGCTCGCGTTGTATCTTGTGGTGTTCTTTATTCACGACCTGCTCGTGGCCCCACTATTGGCCCGGTACGGTAAAAAACAACTTTATGTCGTTGCCACATTAGCCCTGGTTGCCGCCGGCTTTGCCTATAATTTCAGCCATCGCCCCGACAAGCCCGGTCCGCCGCCGGGTGTCACCGAGGGGCGCACCGACGGCGGCCGCCCGTTGCGGCCGCCGGTGGGCATGCACGACATGATGTCGCTGGCGATGCTGGTCACCACCATCGGCGCCAACATCGGCCTCAAACTCTTCTTCAAGAGCCAACTTGAGCAACAGCGCATCGACCGCGAGCGAACCGCCCACCTCCAACAAGAGTTGGAGTACCTGCGCTATCAGGTGAACCCTCACTTCCTGATGAACACCCTCAACAACATCCACGCCCTTGTCGATATCGATCCCGCCAAGGCCAAGCAGAGCGTGGTGGAACTGAGCAAGATGCTGCGATATATGCTCTACGGCACCGATAGGCGCTCCATCTCGCTTGAGGAAGGCTTCAAGTTTCTGGACAACTACATCAGCCTGATGCGGTTGCGGCACGATGAGAACAAGGTCAGGATAACGCTCGACCTGCCGGACCCCGTGCCCAACGTGTGGCTGCCGCCACTGCTCTTTATCCCGTTTATAGAGAACGCGTTCAAGCACGGCATCAGTTATGACTACGGCTCTTTTATTCATATAACCGTCTCTGTAGCCGATGGCCGCATCACCTTAAACTGCCGCAACAGCATTCCCATGAAGGCGCAGAACGGGCACGATAAAGGCGGCATTGGCGTGGTGAACGTCAAACGCCGCCTCGAGTTGATTTTCGGCAAGGATAATTATTCCCTAACAATCGGTCCGGACATCTCGGCGCCGGAGCCTGCCTTTGCGGTCTCGCTATCGATACCGGCCCTTTCGGCTCCGCTTGAGTTGTGAGGGTTTAATTGCGCAGCGAGACTTCGATTGAAGCCACGGGAGTGGCGCCGCCCGGATGGAAAGCGTTGTAGATGCCTCGCAATAGTGGCTCCAATCCCATTGTGGTGTCGGCAAAGTCAGGTCGTGCCGCGTTGTCGTCGGCTCGTGTCGATGACGCGCTGACCCATTGCGGCAGCACATCGGGCAGTGTCACCGAGATGTGGTCAGCGCCCGTGGCGCAGGCGCCGCTGAGTGTGAGCAGGTGGGTGCGCCCCTCAAGGTATCGGCGGTTGTTGCCGGTGATGATGTCATCGGTGATGGGCGCGATGCTCAGTTTGAACCCGCCCATTGATTTCACCTCATAGTTTGTCGAGTCGAGCAGCGCCGCGCTGTCGAGGCCTGTGTGGCTCAAGTCGGCGGCCACGGTGAACGTCAGCCGTCCGGTCTCGTCATCTGCGCCGCAGCCCGTGAGGGCGAGTTCGTCGCCGCGGGCGATGCGCCATCGTCCGGCGTTGCTCTCGTGGCGCGGCATTATTGCCGCGTTGGTCGCGACTGTGCCGCGGTTGAAACGGTAGGTCGCTATCGCGCGCTCTGGCGACAGCAGCGCTGTCGCGGCCGCGTCGCCGGCTGCCTCGATGGCCGCCAGAGTGCCGCGTCGGGCAATCACCATGATATAGAATGGCCGTTGGCCGCGATAGTCAAACGCTCCACCCATGGCGGGGTAGTATCGTCCGTGATAGTCACCCGTCATCTTGTGCACAACCACGTCAAGGTCGGCGTGGCCGTTGAAGGCGGCGTGGGTCACGCCGGTCGCCTCGTTAAAGAGTTTGTCGAGGCTTAATCCGTCGGTGCCTCGCGGCGAGTAAATCAAGTCGCTCACCAGCACGCTCACGTGGCCGGGGCGCAGTCTGTCAAGCAGTGTGTTGAAGATGAGTTGGAAGTCGGTGTAGGCCGCGTTGCCCACGCCGGCCGTGCTGCCGTAGATGTCGCGGTCTTGCAGAAACGATGCGATGGTGCCGCCATAGGGCCACACACTGTCGTTCACAATCGAGATTGTCACCGAGTCGGCGTTCGGCGCCGCGTTGATAATCTCGTTGACTGTCGCCTTGAGTTGTCCACCGCCATCCGGTGTGTCGTAGGCCACCATCGAGCCGCTGCGCTCAAGGTAAATATCCACGGCGGTGAAAGCGGCGCTATCCTCCGGGGCTGCCACATCGGCACCACGGTTGTGGCGGTGTCCGCCACAACCGGCCAATAACAGCAATGCCGCCGCTAAGCAAATCTGTCTCATCTTTTTTAACGTTTAGCGTTGAGGGGTTGAGCCTCTCAACTCTCAACTCTCAATAGACAAGGGCGAAATTGTCGACCCAGAGAGTCATGCCGATAGTGCCCACAAAGGCTGTGCCGCAGCCGCTGCTGGCCATCACGAGCATATGGGTGGGGGTGGCGTTGGCGTCGTCCCACTTCTCTTCCACAACCGGAACCATCTTGCCCTTGCTGTTGCGCGCGCTGTAACTCTTGTCTTTGGGAATGAGCCCCATATAGGACTGGTAACCCTGATGCTTGGTGATGTCGCCATACCACACGGGGATGCGGTAGCCGTTGACCCAATTCTTGGTCGTCGCGCCCAGGCGGCGGCGGCCGGTGCCCACGCGTGCGGCGTGGATGTTACCTTTGGAGTCTTCCCAACGGCGCTGCAGGATGATATACACTTCGGCGAAATCACGGCCCAGGATTGTCTTCTTGGCGCTGAAGCCGGTACTTTGCGTGCGGTCTTCAAGCGGCGCGAGCAGTTTGTAGTCAAACTGCAACGCGGTGGGGCGGCCTGTGAACGGCACGCCCATGTCGAGTTTGGCGTAAGGATTCTTGCTGCTGGTGATGGGCTCAATCATTCGGCCCAAGAAGATGCTGCCGCTCACGAGCACCTCGATGTTGATGATGCCGATAGCCTTGGCCTTCTCGAGAATGGTGGTGAGTTTGGCACACTTGCCGGCGCCGCGCGCCTCGGGAAAAACGGCATTGCTCGTCTTGACAACGCCCATCACTTTGGCATAGACGTTGCTCGAGGCCCAGGGCGAGCCGCCCTCGGGCACGTAAGCCTTGGCGCCGTTGATTGTCTTGGTGGGACCGATGGCATACACCGTCTTGGTGTTGCCGCCCAGCACGGCGCTCTCCTTGATGTTACGGGTCACCCAGTGATCCATGTCGCCAAACTTGATGGGCACGACCTTCTCGGCCGTGGCCGGCATTGTTGCCGCTGCGGCAATCACTGCCGCCATGATAAGAAATTTCTTCATTATAACAGATGTTATTCTATAATGTTGTTATATTCAATCGCCGTATGCTGCTTGTAGCATACTTTTATTAAGACTATGGCGAGGCGTCAAGGTTTAATTGTCGCGGCTTGTCGCAGCAGTCGCCTGCCCAAGCGGCAGTAGATACACTTGCGCGTGTCGCAATAGGCTCGTCGCAGTTGGATTAGCGCTTGGGACTCCAAAGCGTTGTCGCAGGGCAACCCGGCACGGACAAACGTGTCGATGATGCTGTTGCGTTCTGCCGGCAGTTGCTCGAGCAGGCTGATTGCGGCGTCTTGCAGGCGGGCATTGCCTGTCGAGTCGCCGTAGGCGAATAGCAGCGGAGCCACCGTGTTGATGACCACCACATCAATCATGCGGCCGCTCAGACCGCTTGCCCCGTTAGTCCCCTCGCTGTCGTCGAGCGTGTAGTGCTTCGCCCAATAGCCAGTCAGTTCGATGGTGAACAGTGCCCGTTGCCGGTCTAAGTCCTCGCCGCAATCAATCACCCTCGCCATCAGGTCAAAGCCGTTGTGCACCATCTGGGCCAGCATGGCGATGCGGCGCATGGGGAAATTTTGCGGTCGGGTGCGCATCATCTTCCATGCCACGGGCTCCATGGGCGTGAGCGAGAATTTGTTGCGCAGGAAGGCGTACTCTCGCATCAGTTGCGCGTGATAGCCATCGCGCGGAGTCGTTGTCGTGTCAAGCAGCCCGGCTTGTCCCATAAGCAGAGCCTCAACCTGCAGCAGCGAGTCGCTGTGCTTGGCCAGCAGTCGCAGGGGTGTGCGCCGCGCGAGTCGCTCAAATGGGTCGCTGTTGATGCCAAAGCCCAACGTGCGTGCCATTGTCACGTAGCACACGTCTTGCCAACTGCCGCAGTAAGTCTCAAGCAACGCGTGCAGCCGGTCCACTTTGCTGTGCAGGCGTTCAAATGCCAGAGCCTCCACCCAGTCGGTCACCGTGAGGCTCGGCACCTCGTTCAGATTGCAGGCGCATGCCACGCCGCGGCCCGATGAGCCGGCGCCGATGAGTTGCTCTAACCGAGATGTGAACTGTGGCGCGATTTGCAGTACCATCTGTGGAATGACCTCACCGCGCGCGTTTCTCACCTCGGCGTCGTTCTCGGCCACAACGTGCAGCACCACATTGTCGTAGGCCTTGTCGCCGTGATGTCCGTGGCGGTACCAGTCGCCGGCACGCACGTGAATCTCGATATTGCCCACCCATATGCGTCCGTCAATAGTCACCTTGGCGTTGAAGAAGTCCGGTCCGGAGCCGCTGTTGAGCAGTCCCGGATCAATGATGCGCAGCGCGCGACCATCGGTCGTGCTCATCCGGCCGTAACTCCACAGCCGGTGTTGCCACACGTATTGCAACACTGCCTCGCTTGCCATGAGTGCCAGTTGGTTCCGTTGAGTGTTTCAAAAAACGTGCCAAATTACACATTTTTTCCCACACAACGGTTATCAACCTCGCTAAATATTGCTAAAAACGCTTTTTTTGTGATTTTTTTTCAAAAAAATTTTGTCATTCCAAAAACTCGCCGTACCTTTGCAGTCGCAATTCCGAAAGGTACCTTAGCTCAGCGGTAGAGCAATGGACTGAAAATCCATGTGTCCCCGGTTCGATTCCTGGAGGTACCACGATTTAAGTACGAAGTGCTAAGCACGGAGTGGTAAGTGAGTCAACGGTGCGTTAGTTCAGTTGGTTAGAATGCCTGCCTGTCACGCAGGAGGTCGCTGGTTCGAGTCCTGTACGCACCGCAAAGGCGGTAAGGCGTGTGAGATTAATTTCTCATGCGCCTTTTTCATTATACCAGATCCTCAAATGTGTTGCGCACCTCGTTGACGTAGTGGCGCAGGCGTTGCTCGTCGCTCTTGGGGATAATGAGCAGCGCGTCGGGTGTGTCGGCGATGATGTAATCATTGATGCCGCTTGCCACGAGCACTTTGTGGCCCTTGACGGCGATAACGTTGTTGTGGCAGTCGTGCAGCAACGCGCGGCTGTTCTGCACCACGTTGCCGTCAACACCCTTGGGCGACACATCATAGAGGGCGCCCCATGTGCCCAAGTCGCTCCATCCGAAGTCTACCTCCTGGACGCAAACGCCGGCCGCCTTTTCCATCACGGCATAGTCGATTGAAATGTTTGGACAGCGCTCATATGCGTCATTGATGAACTCTTGCTCACGCGGCGAGGCCATCAAGTCGAGACCGTCGTCCATGACGGCCGCGATCTCCGGCGCGTGGGTGCGCATGGCGTTGATGATGGCTTGCGCTCCCCAGAAGAACATACCGCTGTTCCAAAGGAACTCGCCGCTGTCGAGGAAGACGCGGGCCAACTGCTCGTTGGGCTTCTCGGTGAATGTCTTTACCATGGAGAATGGCCCCTCAAGGTGTGTGCCGGTCTGGATGTAGCCATAACCGGTCTCGGGTCGTGAGGGCTTGATGCCGAGCGTGAGTAGCGATGAGTTGTGTCGCTCGACAAAGTCAAACGAGGCGCGCACCGCTTGCGCATACTCGTCGGTGCGGATGATGAGGTGGTCGCTTGGCGCGACCATGATGCTCGCATGGGGGTTGCGCGCGGCGATGTGCCACGCGGCCCATGCGATGCACGGCGCCGTGTTGCGGCGGGCCGGTTCGAGCAGAATCTGCTCCGGCGCGAGTTCCGGCAGTTGCTCTGCCACGATGTCGGCATAGCGGCTATTGGTCATCAGGATGATGTTCTCTATGGGCACGATGTCGCGCAGGCGGGCCACAGTCATTTGCAGTAGGGAACTGCCGGTGCCGAAGAAGTCGATGAACTGCTTGGGCTTGGCCTCGCGGCTGAATGGCCAGAAACGGCTGCCCACGCCGCCACACATAATCACACAATATCGGTTGTTGTCCATTTTAGTCATTAGTCGTCAGTTGTTAATGGATACTCTATTATTTAACGGATAGTGGCACTGAATATTGTTGTGAGAAATTTTCTAGTTGTGTTCTAAAAATTTAGTCACTTTTTACAGTGGACTTCTATTTAAAATTTCGCAGTTTTTATCTAACTTTGCAAACAGATTTTGACATCATCTGAAAATCTTATCAGAACATCAATGAAAGCGAAACCATTTATCAAGTGGGTTGGCGGAAAAACGCAACTCATTGAACAACTCGAAGCACTGCTTCCGGCTGACTTTGATACTTGTGAAGATGTCACTTACATTGAGCCTTTTGTGGGCGGAGGAGCAATGCTCTTTAATATGTTGCAGACACATTCCAACATCAAATCGGCTATTATCAACGACATTAATCAGGACCTCACGACTTGTTATAAAGTGGTGAGAGACTATCCAACTGAGTTGATTGCGTCCCTTAACGAAATCCAGCGAAAATATTATGCTCACAAAACGGATGATGAGCGCAAGCAGTTCTTCATGCTGATGCGTGACGAGTTTAACACTAAAAAGTTAACTCCGATACGCAACACAACTCTCTTCTTTTTTCTCAATCGCACTTGCTTCAATGGATTATACCGCGTGAATAAAGCGGGCCTGTTCAATGTCCCGTTTGGCAAATACGAGACCCCAACAATCTGCGACCCAGAGACTATTCTGACAGACAGCAAATTGCTGCAAAATGTGGAAATCCTTACCGGCGACTATCAACAGACCCTTGCTTACGCCAAAGGAAATACGTTATTTTATTTCGATCCTCCTTATCGTCCTCTGAGCAACACCAGCAGTTTTAATAGTTATGCCAAAGAAGCCTTTAACGACATCGCCCAACAACGGCTTAAAGACTTCTGCGACCGCGTCGAGCAAGCGGGCTTCAAGTTTATGTTAAGCAATTCTGATTGCTTTAACACACCGCTGAAAGACCGTTTTTTTGAGGATTTATATTTTAACTACATCATTGACCGCGTTTGGGCTGCACGCAGCGTAAATGCAAATCCGGCAAAACGCGGAAAATTGCAGGAAATCCTTGTTCACAATTATATAAGGACACGTCGACAATTAAACGTTACTGTATGATGGCGGCACACTCTATTGAACAATTCAATTTGTTTATGTCTCAATTGCGCGAGACAAACGCAACTCTCGATTTCTACTGCGACTTCCGAAAGATTTCCAAGAATGTGGAAGACATTGAGATAAGCCTCAATATGCTGAACTATCTGATTGGTAAAAACAATCTTCGCGAGGCCGTTGAAGCATTATGGATGCGGGACCCAAAAGTTTTTGAGGTAATGGATATCCTTATTGCCACACGCAAGAAAGATGACAAGAAATATATTGACGATACAGGCTCAATGCACTCTGTCCATTCATTGTTCAGTTCTGTTGATGGCGTAATGACATTCATCAGCGGAACTGGACTTGACAATGTTTTCAAGAACAAAAAGGTCAAGGATTTGGTGGATTATGTGTTCGGAGTGGAAACCGGACTTGACACCAACGCTAGAAAGAATAGAAGCGGAGAGATTACCGAAACTCTTGTTGCACGCATCTTCAACAACAGTGGCATTAACTACCGCGAGCAGGTTTCTTCCAATGAGTACCAGGCGATTTCAAGAGTTCTTGGAGCCGACCAAAAGGTGTTTGACTTCGCTATCACCGCCAAAGGCATTACATACCTTATCGAAGTGAATTTCTATTCCGGTGGTGGTTCCAAGTTGAATGAAGTTGCACGCTCATACACAGATGTTGCACCTAAGGTGAATGGAGTTCCAGGATTTGAGTTCGTCTGGATTACAGACGGCATCGGTTGGAGAAGCGCGCGAAACAAATTAGAAGAGGCTTTCGCCGCGATTCCCCATATCTACAATCTAACGACTATAAGCGAGTTCATCTCTAAAATCAAATAGCGAAATAGAACTATGATTACTGCGTCATTTTATGGTTCAACCGAACAAGACATATCCTGACTTTATCCTGCTGCATGGCGATTGCATGGAACGGCTGCGCGAGATCGAAGACAATTCGATCAACGCGATTTTTGCCGATCCTCCATATTTCTTGAGTAATGGCGGTATCAGCGTGCAAAGCGGCAAACAGGTGTGTGTGGATAAAGGGGAGTGGGATAAAGGAGGCACACCAGAGTACGTCTATGAGTTCAACCGTCAATGGCTATCCCTTTGCCACTCAAAACTCAAGGATGACGGGACGATATGGATTAGTGGTACTCACCACAATATTCATGTGGTAATGCGTTGCTTGCAGGAACTTGGCTACAAAGTCTTGAACACAATCACTTGGCAAAAGACCGACCCTCCCCCCAACTTGTCGTGCAAATACTTCAACTTTTCGACCGAACTAATCATTTGGGCGCGAAAACTCGTAAAGAAAACCCATAAATTCAACTACGATGTAATGAAGCGGCTGAATGGAGGCTCTCAAATGACTGATGTTTGGAGAATCCCCGCAGTTGGCTCTTGGGAAAAACAGCAAGGCAAACACCCGACCCAAAAGCCTCTAAGGTTATTGTATCGCGTTATACTTGCCTGCACTAATGAGGGCGACATTATTCTTGACCCCTTTTGCGGCTCAGGGACAACAGGCATCGCCGCCAATCTGTTGGGGCGTAGATTTATTGGAATAGAACAAGAACACAGTTTTTGCGAACTTTCGTTAGCCCGCAGAGCGGCACTTGAGGATGCCGAGGTGCGCAAACGACTTTTCGACAAGATGCGTGAGAACCCACAGGAAACGACAGTTTTGGTCAATCACATGCGGAACCAAGATATTATTATTGCGAAGCAACTTGGCATTACATACTTAAGAGCCGGTGACTCAAAGGGTTCTCTTTTAGTGAAACAAGGTTTCGAACGGCTGGGCTATGTCTGCCTGCATACTAACGGTGATAATCCTCAAATGTATAAACTACGGAGCAAAGGGTTCCAAATATGGACAGCGGAGGAACTTCGCGGTAAAGGCTTTACAGCAGAGAATGCGCCTTACTATGCGGTGCTGCGATTTGACGGCTTAAATTCAATACCATTTGACCTTTCGGTCAACCTAAGGCAGAAGTCGTTTACAAATGTGGCGAAAATACGGCCGTTGTCAGACTTCATCGCAATCATATAGTTATTTAATCAATCAGCCGCTATCTCATAGAGTCGTTACGGCCTCGTTTTTTGCGGCGTTTAGTGTGTTTTTCTTGCAAAGGGGTTGCGGGTCAGCGGATTTTAGGGTTGAACGAGATTTTCTTGTTGCAATGCGAGGATATTCCGAAAATTTGCCGTAAATTTGCATTTCTGTAATTGTGCATTGTGAATTAAAAACCTATGAGCGACAACAATTATATCGTGTCGGCGCGCAAGTATCGCCCGTCTACGTTTGCCAGCGTGGTTGGTCAGCAGTCGCTGACCCACACTCTCAAGACGGCCATTGCCAGCGGCCGGTTGGCTCACGCCTATCTTTTTTGCGGGCCTCGCGGCGTCGGCAAGACAACGTGTGCCCGCATTTTTGCCAAGACAATCAACTGTGAGCATCCCACAGCCGATGGCGAGGCGTGCAACGAGTGCGCCTCGTGTCAGGCGTTCAATAATCAGCAGAGTTATAATATAACCGAACTTGACGCGGCGAGCAACAACTCGGTAGAGGACATCCGCAACATCACCGACCAGGTGCGCATTCCGCCACAGGGCGGTCGTTACCGTGTGTTTATTATTGATGAGGTGCACATGCTGTCCAACCAGGCTTTCAACGCGTTTCTCAAGACGCTCGAGGAGCCGCCGGAGTATGCCATCTTTATATTGGCGACGACCGAGAAGCAGAAGGTGATACCCACCATCTTGTCGCGTTGTCAGATTTACGACTTCGCGCGCATTACAGTGCCCGACATTGTGGCTCAACTGCAGCGCATCGCTGCCGACCAGGGTGTTGAGGCGGCACCAGAGGCACTCAACGTCATCGCTCAAAAGGCTGACGGCGCCATGCGAGACGCGCTGTCGATCTTTGACCAGGTGGTGGCCAGCACCGAGGGGTACATCACCTATCAGAACACGATAGCCAACCTGAATGTGCTTGACTATGACTACTACTTCAGGCTGGTGGACACGTTTGTGGCAGGCGATGTGCCACAGTCGTTGCTCATCTATAAGGAGGTGCGCGACAAGGGTTTTGATTCGCTATTCTTCATCAATGGCTTGGCGGCTCACTTGCGCAACCTGATGGTGGCGCAGACCCCGGCCACACGCGTCCTGCTTGAGATGGACGAGCAGGTGAGCGGACGGTATGTGGATCAGGCGGCCGCCGTCAGCGCCGGCTTCCTCTATCGGGCGGTGGATTTGTGTTGCACGTGTGACCTCAACTATCGCGACGCCACAAGCAAGCAGTTGCTGGTGGAACTGACGCTCGTCAAACTTTGTCAAATTCTCAAGCCGGTGGAAGTGCGGCGTGATGGCGCCGCCCCCACGGTGTCACCACAACCGCAACCTGCGCCGCCGCAACCGCAACCTGTGGCGCAGCCCCAGCCTGTAGCGCGGCAACCTCAACCTGTTGCTCAACCTCAACCTGTTGCTCAACCTCAACCGGCGGTTAACTCACAGGCAGCCGCCGGGGAGTCAAGACCGGCTTCGATTAGACGTCGTCCGGCAACCACTGTCGCATCTGCCGATGCCGGCAGCGTTCGCATCTCGCAGTTGACCAGAGCCGATGATACGTCAAAGCCGGCAACAAACACCGGCCATGTGCGCCGCGAACCGTTTACCGATGAGCAACTGCTTGACGCGTGGAAGGCATACATCGCCACTCATCCCAATGAGCACGTCATCGTGAGTACCATGCAGATGTCACCACCTGTCCGCTCCGGCGAGAACCAATATACCATCACTGTGGCCAGCGCGGTGCAAGAGACCTTTATGAATGACAACAAGGCCAAGTGGCTCAACGTGTTGCGTGACACGTTGAACAATGACCTGCTTTCAATCGACATCACAGTGGCCGAGACCGAGCCCGAGCACGCTATCCTCTCGCCGCGTGAACTTGCCAACGACATGGCCGCGCGATTGCCCCAGTTCCGCAAACTGGTTGATGAGTTGGGGCTCCAGTTGGCCTAAAACGCTATGCGACTAATAAATATCCAAAATAATCAGTAAAAATAAGAGAAACAATGAAGAAGTCAATCATCGCGATTTTCGTCATCGTCGTCATCGTTCTCGGCCTTTGCGCTTGGGGCAAAGGGGTGT
Source organism: uncultured Porphyromonadaceae bacterium (assembly GCA_946187345.1). Taxonomy (GTDB): domain Bacteria; phylum Bacteroidota; class Bacteroidia; order Bacteroidales; family Muribaculaceae; genus Sodaliphilus. Next base: position 65,020 of record CAMHQD010000003.1, read on the forward strand.
ATAACGGCTTTGTGCAACATCAGGAGCAGGTGGAGGCGGCCTGGTCTCAGGTTGAGAATGACTACCAGCGCCGTGCTGACCTCGTGCCCAACCTTGTGGCGACTGTCAAGGGCTATGCGGAGCATGAGCGCGAGACGCTCGAGGCTGTGCTTGCCGCTCGCGCCAGCGCGACCCAGATTAAGGTGGATGCCGATGATCTCACGCCCGAGAAGTTGCAACAGTTCCAGCAGGCTCAAGGCGAACTTGGCGCGGCATTGGGCCGACTGATTGCCGTGCAGGAGAACTATCCCGACCTCAAGGCTAACCAAAACTTCCTGCAACTGCAGGAGCAACTCGAGAGCACCGAGAACCGCATCACCGTGTCGCGCCGCGACTTCAATGCGGCCGCCCAAGCCTACAATACGGCCATCCGCACCTTCCCGCAGAACCTGTTCGCGGGAATGTTTGGCTTTGAGCGCAAGCCCTATTTCGAGGCGGCTCCAGGCGCGCAGACCGCTCCAAAAGTGGAATTCTAAGGTTTAGGGGCTGAGGGGTTGAGCGTTGAGATGTTGAGCCTCGCGCTGGCGCGCTCGGGGATAAATGTAGGGCCTCGCCTTGGCGTGGCCGCTCACGGCAACAAATCATTTCTTCCCATTTGCGATAGCAAATGGCTCAACCCCTCGACTCTCAACCCTCTCAATAACTCAACGCAATGGTTCATCATAGACAGGTTTTCGATGAGTTGCTGCCGCCCGAGCAACGTCATCGCATCGCCGACGCTATCACTGCGGCCGAGCGGCTGACGTCGGGCGAGATTTGCGTCCATGCCACGCCTCATTGCAATGGCAACGTGATGGACGCCGCGGCACGCGCCTTTAATCGCCTGCGGCTCTACCGCACCGAGCGGCGCAACGCCGTTCTGATCTATGTGGTTTATATCGACCGCAAACTCGCCGTGCTGGGCGACACCGGCATCAACGCTGTGGTGCCGGATGGCTATTGGGACGATGTGGTGGCCCGGTTGGCGGCGCGGCTTGCCGGTGGCCACGCCACTGACGGCTTGTGTGAGGCCATTGCCGATATAGGTCACAAACTGGAATCCTTCTTTCCGGCCAATCGCAATGATGTGAACGAGTTATCCAACGAAGTGACTTATAGCGATGAAGACAATGACTGACCGCTTTGTGGCGCTTTGGCTCGCAGTGCTGATGCTGGCGACGGCATCAGTGCTCACGGCCTGCGGTAATGTAGACAATGGCAAGCCGGTTGCCGTAGCCGCGACCGCGAGCGGTCTGCCGGCGCGTCCCGATCCTCCGCGTCTGGTCAACGATCTGGCCGGCGTTTTAGGCGACACAGATGCTATGGAGGATACGCTCGAGACCCTCGCGCGCGACACCGGCAACCAAATCGTCGTGGTCACCACTACCGACTTGCTTGACCTCGAGCCGTGGGACTATGCTCTGCAGTTGGGCCGTGATTGGGGAGTGGGACAGAAGGACAAGAACAACGGTGTGGTGGTGCTTATTAAGCCCAAGACGGATCACAGTCGCGGCCAGGCGTATATCTCAGTGGGCTATGGCCTCGAGGGGGCCATTCCCGATGCCGTGGCCACGCGCATCGTCAACAGCGAGATGATACCCCACTTCAAGCGCGATGACTACCACAGCGGAGCGCAGGCCGCCGTCGATGTGCTGGTGCCATTGGCTCGCGGCGAGTATGGCCCGGATGCCTACACGTCCCGTTTTGCCGGTGAGGAGGACGATGACGATGTCATTCTGGCGGTGGCCATTTTTATCATGATTTTCGGTTTTGTGATGATCTTCGGCGGCGTGGCGATGATTTCAGATGACGATGACTTCCGTTCCGGCGGCGGCTCGGCCACCTGGGGCGGCCCAATCATCTTTGGCGGCGGCGGGCGGCACTCGTCCTCGTCGTCATCATGGAGCGGTGGCTCGTCATCGTGGGGTGGAGGAGGCTTTGGCGGCTTTGGCGGAGGCTCCTTTGGCGGCGGTGGCGGCGGCGGCAGTTGGTGACTGTCGCTTTACCACGCGTGATGTATATTGTTCTTTTTTTAGGGTAATTCATTATTTTGTAATAAATTTGCAAGACGGAGGCACTATAGCATTCCGCAATAACAGAATGACGAGAAAATATGACTATTTGATTATCGGTAGCGGCGTGGCCGGCATGAGTTTCGCTCTGAAAGTGGCTCACACCGGCAGCGTGGCACTTATCTGCAAGAGCACGCTTGATGTGGCCAATACCGACCTCGCGCAAGGCGGCGTAGCCAGCGTGACCAATTTGGCTGTTGACGATTTTGAGCAGCACATCCACGATACCATGGTTGCCGGCGACTGGCTCAGCGACCCGGCTGCCGTGTGCAAGGTTGTCACCGAGGCGCCGGCCCAAATCAAGCAACTGCTCGAATGGGGAGTGGAGTTTGACCGCAATGAGCAAGGCGACTTTGACCTGCACCGCGAGGGCGGACACTCGGAGTTCCGCATCCTGCATCACGCCGACAACACCGGCCACGAGATCCAGCAGTCGCTTGTGGCGGCCGTGCGTGCCAATCCGAATATCGACATCTTTGAGAACCACTTTGCCGTTGAGATTATCACTCAGCACCATTTGGGTAAAATCGTAACCCGCCGCACTCGCGACATCGAGTGCTACGGTGCCTATGTGCTCGACCAGGAGAGCGGCCGTGTCGACACGTTTTTGTCACGCGTGACGCTGATGGCCACGGGTGGCATCGGCAGTGTGTATCACACCACCACCAATCCGCTGATTGCCACCGGCGACGGCATCGCCATGGTTTACCGCGCCAAAGGCACCGTGCAGGATATGGAGTTTGTCCAGTTCCATCCCACCGCCCTCTATCACCCGGGTGACCGTCCGGCTTTCCTCATCACCGAGGCCATGCGTGGCTATGGCGCCGTGTTGCGCAACCTTGCCGGCGAGGAGTTTATGCACAAATATGACCCGCGCCTGTCGCTCGCGCCGCGCGACATCGTGGCTCGCGCCATCGATAGCGAGATGAAGCAGCGTGGCGAGGACCACGTCTACCTTGACGTGACCCATAAGGACGCCGAGCAGACGCGCCACCACTTCCCCAATATCTACCGTCACTGTTTAGAACTTGGCATCGACATCACCAAGGACTACATCCCGGTAGTGCCGGCAGCCCACTATCTGTGTGGCGGCATCAAGGTGGACTTGAACGCGTGCTCGTCAATCAAGCGACTGTATGCCGTGGGTGAGTGCTCATGCACCGGTCTGCACGGCGGCAACCGTTTGGCCAGCAACTCGCTCATCGAGGCCGTTGTATATGCCGACGCGGCCGCGCGCCACGCCATCGAGCACCATCAGCACTACGACTTCCGTCATGATGTGCCCGACTGGAACGACGAGGGAACCGTCCACAATGAGGAAATGGTGCTAATCAGCCAGAGTGAGAAGGAGGTGGGTGACATCATGAGCGCCTATGTGGGTATCGTGCGCAGCAACCTGCGTCTGGATCGCGCTTGGAACCGCCTTGACATCCTATATGAAGAGACCGAGAAACTCTTTAAGGAAAGCAAGGTGAGCCGCCGCATCTGCGAGTTGCGCAACATCATCAACGTGGGCTATCTTATTATGCGGCAGGCCAAGGAACGCAAGGAGAGCCGTGGTCTCCACTACACCGTTGACTATCCGCCCGCGCCCAAGCAGGCGAGTGATCTTGAACTGTGATAGGAGTAGAATAGGGTTGGCTACGGTTTTAATATTTTTTAGCGGAATAGTGCCGTTTTACTGCACTCGACGTCTGTAATTTTGTCACTGTAAAATCAAAACAACAATATATTATAATGGAAGAGAACAACAACAAGCAAGAGGCTCAGCAGCCCCAGCGCCCCGCCATCGCCCCGGAGAAACTCAAAGCGCTCCAGATGGCAATGGACAAGATTGATAAGGCCTACGGCCGCGGCTCAATCATGAAGATGGGTGATGACAAGATAGAGGATATTGATGTCATTCCCACCGGTTCAATCGGTTTGAACTATGCCCTGGGTGTGGGTGGTTACCCTCGTGGCCGCATCATTGAGATTTTCGGTCCCGAGTCGAGCGGCAAGACCACGCTCGCCATTCATGCCATTGCCCAGGCGCAGCAGATGGGCGGTATCGCGGCCATCATTGACGCCGAGCACGCGTTTGACCGTTTCTATGCCGAGAGCCTCGGTGTTGACGTGAATAACCTATGGATTTCTCAGCCCGACAATGGCGAGCAGGCTCTCGAGATTGCCGACCAACTGATTCGTTCCAGTGCCATTGATATAATTGTCATCGACAGTGTGGCGGCTCTGACTCCCAAGGCCGAGATTGAGGGTGAGATGGGCGAGAACAAGGTCGGACTGCAGGCTCGCCTTATGTCTCAAGCCTTGCGTAAACTCACCGCCACAGTGAGCAAGACCAATACTTGCTGCATTTTCATCAACCAGTTGCGTGAGAAAATCGGCATGATGTTCGGTAATCCCGAAACCACCACCGGCGGTAACGCCCTCAAGTTCTATTCGAGCGTGCGCCTCGACATCCGTCGTGTTGGTCATCTCAAGGATGGCGATAACGTGTTTGGCAGCCTGACGCGCGTCAAGGTGGTCAAGAACAAGGTGGCGCCACCGTTCCGCAAGGCCGAGTTCGAGATCCTCTTTGGCCGTGGCATCAGCCACACCGGCGAGATTATCGACCTGGGCGTGGATCATGGCGTGATCAAGAAGAGCGGCTCGTGGTTCAGTTATGGCGACACCAAACTCGGCCAGGGCCGTGACGCGGCCAAGCAGATAATCGAGGATAACCCCGAACTGGCCGATGAGTTGGAGGCCAAGATTATGGCCGCGCTTGCCGAGGGAAAGTAACTATCACAAGAAACTCACACGCACACACACTTTTATAATCACAAAACCAAATACGATTAAAAACAACAAATTCAATAAAGACAATCTTTATCTGTTGCCTTTATCCGTAGTTTGTTGTTTTTAATTGTATTTTTTTGTTTTTTTTATTACCTTTGCAGGTCAATAATTGACTGAACGATGAAGAATGTTTTGGTAATAGGCTCTACAGGCCAAATTGGCTCGGAACTGACAATGAAATTGCGGTCCGAGTATAGTGGTGACATCGTTGCCGGCTACATCAAGGGGGCTGAACCTCGAGGCGAACTCGCCGCGAGCGGCCCGTCGATGGAGGTTGACATCACCAACGCTCGGCAGATTGCCGAGGCTGTTGACCGCTACCACGTTGACACCATTTATAATCTCGCGGCTCTGCTCAGTGCCGTCGCCGAGGCCAAGCCGCTTTTGGCATGGCACATCGGCATTAATGGCCTGCTCAATGTGCTTGAGGTGGCGCGTGAGAAAAAATGCGCGGTGTTCACGCCCAGTTCTATCGGCTCTTTTGGTCCATCGGCACCAAAGGATGGTACTCCGCAGGATACCATCCAGCAGCCCAAAACGATTTATGGCGTTACCAAAGTCACCGGCGAGTTGCTTAGCAATTACTATAACCTCAAGTATGGCGTTGACACGCGTTCAGTGCGCTTTCCAGGCCTCATCAGTTACGTCACGCCGCCCGGTGGAGGCACCACCGACTATGCAGTCGACATCTATTACAGCGCCGTGCGCGGCGAGGAGTTTGTGTGCCCCATAGCGCCGGGAACATTCATGGACATGATGTATATGCCCGACGCGTTGCGTGCCGCTATCGAAATTATGGAAGCCGACCCGTCACACTTGCGTCACCGCAATTCGTTCAACATCGCCGCGATGAGTTTTGACCCCGAAATTATCGCGAGCAAAATCCGTGAGCACCTGCCCGACTTCGAGATGCGATATGAGGTGGACCCCTTGCGTCAGGCGATAGCCGAGTCTTGGCCCAACAAACTTGACGACACGTGCGCGCGCATGGAGTGGGGGTGGAAACCGGAATACGACCTTGAGACCATGACGATTGATATGCTTGACAAACTCTCGCGGCGTCTCACCAATATCAAGTGAGTTAAATATTTTGCACCGGCGGCATTATTGTCGCCCTGTTAACGACAATGATGCGCATTGATATACTCTCTGTAACGCCTGAGGTGTTAGACTCTCCTTTGGGCATCAGTATTCTCAAGCGGGCTCAAGACAAGGGGCTCGTTGAGTTTCACGTGCACAACCTGCGTGACTACAGCCTGCGCAAGCACCGCAAGGTTGACGACTATGCCTTTAGCGGCGAGGCCGGCATGGTGATGCAGATTGAGCCCGTATATCGGTGCATCACCGCGCTTAAGGCCGAGCGTGACTATGATGACGTTATCTTCACTTCGCCCGATGGCGAGATTCTCAGTCAACCGCTGGCCAATGAGTTGTCTCTCGCGCAAAACCTTATCATCCTCTGTGGCCACTACAAGGGGGTGGACTATCGCATCCGCGAGCACCTGATTACCCGTGAAATATCCATTGGCGACTACGTCCTCACCGGCGGCGAGTTGCCTGCGGCGGTAATTGCCGACGCTGTCGTGCGGCTTATTCCGGGAGCCATCGGCGATGAGCAGAGCGCTCTCAACGACTCGTTTCAAGACGGTCTTTTAGAAGCGCCGGTATATACCCGTCCGGCAGAGTTCAACGGTTGGCGCGTGCCGGATGTGCTGCTCAGCGGCAATGACCGTCTCATCGCCGATTGGAAGATGGAGCAAGCACTCGAGCGTACCCGCCGCCTGCGTCCTGGCCTGTTGGATGTGTAGCATATTACTTATAATTAATGCGTTGTTAAGAAAAGAAGATGTCTATATTTTCAAGCCTTAAAGAGAAATACGCCAGATATATTCCGGCTGTGGTATTTATCGTGTTTATGGTGTCGCTAATCTGTTGCGGCGACAACAATTATATCCGCTCGTGCAGTTTCACCCACGAGATTAATGACCTTAAAGCCGAAATCAAAGCCGATGAGGATTCCACGGCCATCTATGAGGCGCGCGTGCGAGAACTTAACACCGACCGCGAGTCGCTTGAGAAATTGGCGCGCGAGAAGTACGGCATGAAACGCGAGAACGAGGATGTCTATATCACGCCCATGCCATAGATGTGCGTTGAGAGGTTGAGCGTTGAGATGTTGAGCCATTTGCTGACGCAAATGGGAAGAAATGTTAGGTTCCAGATTATGAAAGGTGAATTGACTAAGGTGTGTAACGTGGTTGTGCTGGCCGGCTTGCTTGCTATTCTGGCTCTGGCGGTGTTGCCTTTGCTCGATGTGGCGGTGTCGCCGTGGATGCGTGTGGCATATGCCGTGGCTGCCGGCGCGGTGCTCGTGGCGCGGTTGCTCACAGTGCGCGATGGCGGCAACTCATTGCGTGAGCGGCGGTTGCGTGTGCTGCTCGTTGTGGCCGCCGCGCTGATATGCGTCAGCGCGTGGCTTCTTTTCAGGCGCGACAGCGGACCAACCGATTGGGTCGCTTTCCTGATGGCCGGTGCTCTGATGCAGGCCTACGCCTCATTCATGCTGGAGCGCCTCGATAACGCTAAAAAATCATAACATCGCGCATGATTTTTGGCAATTTGCGACTTTATTTCTAATTTTGCAATTTACATGGGAGTTATCATTGCTATCGATTGTGGCAACACGCTCATCAAGGCTACCGTCTTCAGCGGTGAGCGCGTGCTTATCACCAAGGCTGTGCCTCACGAGCGTGTGGAATTAATCTACAGCCTCGCCGCGTCTTCGGCCGCGACAATGGCCATCGTTGTGGCCACCGGCCGCCATGTTGAGGCGGTGGTGAAGGCTGTGTCGCGCCAGTGTGAGGTGATGACGCTAAACCGTGATAGCCGGTTGCCTTATCCGATAGCCTATGACACGCGTCTCATCGGCATGGATCGCGTTGCGGCGGCCGCCGGAGCCGCTGCGGCGATGCCCGGGCGGCGAGTGCTTGTGGCCGATGCCGGCACGGCTCTGACACTTGATGTCGTCGATACTGACGGCACATTGATGGGTGGATACATATTGCCGGGCATCTCGTTGATGTTGCGCTCGCTGCATGAGCACACGGCATTACTGCCCGAACTTGATGTTGACGGCGACAAGCCCGTTGCTGGCGAGTTGCCCCGCGACACAGCCCATGCCATGCGCTGGGGAGCAATGCTTGCCGCGGCCGCCGCCGTGGACGCGTGTGTGGCAAGGCATGACTGCGACATGGCGATTCTCACCGGTGGCAATGCCGCGCTGCTGCGCCAACTTGTCACATGTGACCACGCCGAGGACGACCTGCTTGTGGCTCGTGGACTGAAAACGATTTTACAATATAATATCAATAATGGATATGTATAGAACAACAATATTCGCCGTGATAGCGGCAACCGCGTCTCTCATGGCTGCCGGTCAGGTTTCCACCAGCCCCTATAGTAAGGTGGGCTACGGCTTGCTCAGCGACAACGCCACGGGCATCCAGCGCTCGATGGGCGGCGTGGGATACGCGATGCAGAATGGTCGCAACATCAATGCCATGAATCCCGCGTCTTACTCTCAGGTGGACTCGCTTACATTCCTTTGGGACTTGGGTTTGGATCTCACCAACTTGTGGTCAAAGGAAAACGGTGTGCGCGGTTATTCTTTTGGTGGAGGACTTGACTATCTTGCCGGTCACTTCAAGATAACCAAAGGCATGGGTGGAGCATTCGGCCTTGTGCCTTATTCGAGCGTTGGCTATTCATTTGGCAATGACTTGAAGGACGACAATAGTGAGGTCCGCTCGGGCACCGGAGGCTTCAATCAGTTGTTTGTCGGAGTGGGCTATGAGCCGGTTCGCGGTTTGAGCATCGGCGCCAATGTGGCCTATCTCTTCGGCACCACATCCAACAGCAGTAATGTTATCACCGAGAGTATTACCCTATATGAGCGACTGATGGAAATCCGCGACTACAACGTCCAAATCGGTATCCAATACTCGCTGCCACTGCGTGACGGCAATGACCGCATCACCGTGGGTGCCACCTACCAGCCGCGCAAGTCATTCCACGGCCACACATGGGGCATCTTCCACGACTCGCAGGACGATAAGCCGGACACCATTGGCTACACATCACTCTCCGGCAAGTATGAGCAGCCACATTCCATTGGCGTTGGAATCAGTTATAATTACCACAATCGTATGTTGGCCGAGGTTGATTTCACATATCAGAAGTGGGCGGACGCAAAGTATTCACCGCTCAAAGGATTTGAGGCCGAAACAATCCGGTTTAACAACCGCTGGAAAGCGGCCGCCGGCGTGCAGTACACGCCCAATCGTCGCGGCTCATACTTGGGCTCAATGGTGTTCCGGTTTGGAGGGCACTACACCCACGACTATATGAACATCACAGGCAACAACGTGCGTGATTATGGTCTGGCCTGCGGTATCAGTCTGCCCGTGGCCGGCGGCAAGTCAATGGTCAACTTTGGCCTCGAATGGAAACGCCGCTTCACCAAGCCTGTCATGCTTATCCGCGAGGATTACTTCAACATCACGCTCGGCATCACCTTCAACGAACTATGGTTCTGGAAGAGCCGCATTCGCTAACGCGGAAGTGCAAAAGTTCCTGTTTCTCCTTTTTTTTCTGATTTTGAGTCTCATACATGGCCTAAGTTTAAGGATAATCCATGGGCTATCATATTAAAATAATAGGTCTTGTAGTGTGCTTGATGCTGGCGGCGGCATGCAGCCACGACAAGACCGCTATCGTTGACCATGCCATTGATCCGGAAGAGGTGCCCACGGTCACCAGCCATGATGTGCAGACGATTATCAGTGACAACGGCGTGACACGCTATCGCATCACCACGCCGCTATGGCTCATCTACGAGGAAGCGAAAGAACCTCATTGGATTTTCCCGAAGGGAGTGCTTGCCGAGGAACTCGACAGCGCTTACAATAACGCATCGACAATCCGCTGTGACAGCGCTTACTTTTTTGAGCGTAAACAATTATGGCATCTGACGGGCAATGTGCGCATGACCAACGTCAACGGTGATGTCATCATGACCAATGAAATCTACTGGGACCAGCATAAGCGCCAACTTTACAGCGAGTCCTTTATCCACATTGAGAAACAAGAACGTGTTATCGAAGGGCGCGGCTATGTCAGCAACGAGAATTTCACCACATACACCCTGCGCAACGTTGAGGCCATTTTCCCCATCGATGAGGAACAACTTGGTATGCAAAACCAACCCGCCGCCCCAAATGATTCTACTCATCAGGCGTTATAGGCCACCAAGAGTCACTAACTAACATATCTCACATACCTTAATTAAAGAGGGTGGGATTTGTGTGGTTAGTGGGTAACTTCAAATCATTTTTGTCTTTTACTGAGAGGTTTTCCACTCGGTGATAGTGCGGCGCGTCGGGTCGACGAGCACGCCCGTAGAACGTGTTGAACAGAGAGCGGATTTCGCCCAACTTCTTATAATAAATAATACTGATAAATCTAAAATCACAAGAAGATCGCGTGACCGTTGGTCGGTAAAATCGCCGTAATCGTCTATTTGATTTGTACGGTTGGAAAGCCCTTACTAATTTTGCATTGTGAAAAAACGTGTAATTTCGATTTTATGAAAGCAATATCCTCAAACTGCCAGGCCAAGGCCTACGATGGACCCAATAAAATGTGTCTTTATAACATCTTGCGTGCCGCGTGCTGTCTGCTGATGTGCTGGGCAACCCTATCGGCACCTGCGGCTGTGATTAATGGCGTGGTCGTTGACCAAGCCGACACCACGGCACTCATTGGCGCTACGGTGCGTCTGCTGCGCGCCAATGCCGACAGCACCTTTGTCAAGGGTGAGGTGACCGATGTGAATGGCCTGTTTAATATCAAAGGTGTCAAGCAAGGCAAATACCTGCTGCAAGTCGACTATATCGGCTACACACGCCGCTTGAGCCACGTGAGCGTGGGCAAGGACGGCCGCGATGTGAACATGGGTGTGATTACGCTTGATGCCGATGGCATCAGTTTGGCCGGTATCGAGGTGGTGGGCGTCAAGAGTGCCATCACCGTCAAGGAGGACACCATCGAGTTTAACGCCGACAGTTACAAACTGCAGACCAACGCTGTGGTGGAGGACCTGCTCAAACGACTGCCCGGAGTTGAAGTTGGTTCAGACGGCAAAATCACCGCCAACGGCAAAGAGGTAAAGAAAATCCTCATCGACGGCAAGGAATTTTTCTCCGACGACCCGACGGTGGCCAGCAAAAACATTCCGGCCGACATGATTGACAAGTTACAAGTTGTTGACCGTAAGAGCGACCTGGCGCGCCTGACGGGTGTGGACGACGGCGAGGATGAGACAGTCATCAACCTGACGGTGAAGAAGGGAATGAATAACGGATGGTTCGGCACGGTGACCGGCGGCTACGGCACGGGCAACCACTACGCCGGCACACTGATGGCCAACTACTTCCACGACGGCAACCAGTTCACGCTATTAGGTGGCGGCAACAACACCAACAATCTGGGAGTGGGTGACGGCGGCCAAGGACGTTTCCAGCGCTTTGGCGGCGACCGTGGCGTGACCAAGAGCCAATATGTGGGCATCAACTTTAACGTGGGCAGCAAGGACGAGGACCGCCTGAGGGTGGGCGGCGACGTGATGTATAGCCACACCGACCGCGACACGCAGACAACGCGCAACCGGCAGTACCTGTTCACTGACTCGGTGAGTTACTACGACGCGCAGACCCTCGCCCGCGACAAGGGACACAACCTGCGCGGCGACTTCCGCCTGAAGTGGGAAATGGATACGCTCAACACGCTCGAGTTCCGCCCCAACTTCTCGCTGAACTTCTCCAACAGCACCAAGGATGAGTTGTCGCTCACCCGCGCCGGCGACGCGGAGCGCACCGAAGTGAACCGCAGTTCGAGCGACTACGACAACGATGGCAAGAGTTACGAGTTCGGCGGTCAGGTTGTTTACAACCGCAAGGCGGCCAGCCGTCCGGGTCGCAGTTTCAGCGCGCAGTTGCGCTACACTTTCAGCCGCGTGAACGAGGACGGCAACACTTACACCAACAACGTGTACTACCTCAAGGACGACGAGGACCAGACGATTGACCAGGTGTATGCCAACCACCGCACGACCAATGGCGTGAACGGCCGCCTGACGTGGACCGAGCCGCTGGGCAACGTGCGTAACGCGCGTTTCCTCGAGTTCGCCTACATGGGCAACTATCGCTACAACAAGGCCACCAAGAGCGTGTATGACATCACGCGAGGGGAGGCCGCCGCACCTATCAACCTTTCAGCCCTGTCGCCGTTGCGCAGTCCCGTGCTGCGCCGCATGCTGGCCGAGGAGTACGGCACTGACGTGCTGCGCGATCCGCTGCTGCTGGCCGAGGTTGTCGAGGACGCATTGGGCCCGGAACTGAGCCGCGCCTTCAACGAGCGCCTGAGCAACGACTTCCGAAACACCTACTACAACCAGTCGTTCCAACTGGGCTTCAGGCAGGTGCGCAAGGCCTATAACCTGAACGTGGGCCTCACCGTGAACAGCGCCATGAGCAAAAGCCGCGATTTGATTAACAACGCTCGCGACATCCCCAGCCGATGGGTGTGGAGCGTGGCACCCTACGCGCGTTTCCGCTACAAGTTCAGCAAGACGCGCAACCTCAATATCAACTACCGCTCCCGCTCCACCCAGCCCACTATCGCCCAGTTGCAACCGGTGGCCGACGAGAGCAACCCGTTGAACATCGTGGTGGGTAATCCGTCACTGAAGCCCACTTTCAGCCACCGGCTGAACATACGCTTCAGCGACTTTGACCAGCGGGCGCAACGCAACATCATGGCGATGCTCAACGTGAACGTGGAGCAGAACAGCATTATCTCCACCACTGACTATGACTCGACCACCGGCGGCCGCCGGACGACCTACGCCAACGTTGGTGGCGTGTGGAACGCGATGGCTATGAATCTGCTCAGCCTGCCTTTCGGCAGCCGCAAGACGTGGTACTTCACGTCGCACGCCTTCCTGCGCTATGCCCGCGCCAAGGGTTACAACAACGGCAACATCAACACGAGCAACACGTTCTCCATCAACTATTCACCCGGTTTGGCATTCCGCAACGGCGAGTTTGACATCGAGTTGCGCCCGCGCTACAATTTCCAGACGACCAACAACTCACTGGGCAACATCAGCGACCGCAATGTGCACACCTACGGCGGCCAGTTCAACGCGACTTACAACGCGCCATTTGGCCTTGTGGTGGCAACTGACCTCACATACTCAAACACCAGCGGCTATAGCGACGGCTACAACGCGAGCCAGTGGCTGTGGAACGGCTCGGTGAGTTATCAGATGCTGCGCGACAAGTCGTTGTCACTCACCCTGAGCGTCTATGACATTCTCGGGCAGCGCAAGACCATCAACCGCAACGTCACCGCTAACTATATCGAGGACGTCGCCTATAACTCACTCACCCGCTACGGTATGCTCACTGTCACCTACCGCTTCTCTTCCTTCAAGAAGGGCGAGGAGCCCAAACTGAAAGGTGACGATGACTGGGGTCCGCGCGGCGGCGGTCGGCCTGGCGGAGGCCCCGGCGGCGGACGGCCGGGCGGCTGGGGTGGCGGACGCCCCGGTGGCTGGTAAGCAAACGTGTAGCATAAAGCAGAAAATAGCGTAAACGTGCTGAAGGTGGTAAAATTCCACACTTTTAGCACGTTTACGCTAAATTTATCTTTGATAAGGTGGCGGTCAACCTTTAATCCAGAGGAAGATGTCTTTGAAGCCGAACTTCTTGCCGTAGCGCAAGATGCCGGTGCGGTAGATGCGCGCGGCAAGCCACGTGATGGCGATGGCGGTGCCGAAGAGGATTGCCACACTCAGGGCCAACTCCCACATCGGCACGTCGTAGGGCAACCGCACCATCATCACCACCGGCGAGGTGAACGGTATCATCGAGCACCAGAACGCCATAGGTCCACTCGGGTTCTCGATGCAGCCCATGCCGGCATAAAGGGCGATAACCATCAGGATAACAACGGGCAGGGTGAACTGCGAGGCGTCGCTGGCCTGGTCCACGGCACTGCCAAAGCCGGCGAACAGGCTGGCGTAGAGCAGATAACCACCGATAAAGTACAGTACAAAGGCGACGAGAATCTGAACGTAATTCACACCCATGATGCCGGTCATCACGCGTGACATCGCGTCACCATCGGCCACCTCGACAACGGCATCGGCACCGCCGGGCAGGTTGGCGACCTCGGCTGCAGCCATTGTCGACGGGTCAACGCTATCCGCGGCCATCGAGCCGCCCACCATTGCCACGATAATGAGGATAACCACCCACACGGCAAATTGGGTGAGCCCCACAAGCCCCACGCCGATAATCTTGCCCATCATCAGTTGGAACGGCTTGCAACTGCTCACGACAACCTCCACGATGCGGTTGGTTTTCTCCTCAATCACGCCATTCATAATCATGGCGCCGTAACTGAGCACAAACATATATGTGACAAAGGCTAAAATCAAGCCGATTGCCAGGGCAATCTCTGTGCTGGTCTCCTCTTCGCTGCCGTCGGCGCTCCACCGCACACTCTTGAGGTCGACATTGGCGGTGGCCTTGTTGACCATCTCGGCCATGCCGGGCACGCCGTAGGCGGCGATGCGGCGGGCGGTGATGGTGTCGCTCAACTGGCGGGTGATGTGGCTCTTGAGGCTCACGGCGATGGTGTTCTCGCTATAGACGGTGACCTGTGGCACGCTGTCCACATCGGCCGGAATGACCACAACGGCCTCGATTTTGCCGTCGGCCTTGTCGTAGCAGGCACGCGGGTCGGCGGCATCGGCACCGGTGAGCGGCACGAAGTGATACAGTTCGTCGTCGGCAATCGCGCCGCCATATTGGCCGCTGTTGTCAACCACGGCCACGGTGAGTTGCTCGCTGCCGCTGCGGTTAAAATACTCAATGGCGATGGGTATTAAGCCCACCAGCACAATAAGAAACGGCATGAGAAGCGTCATGACGATGAACGACTTCTTGCCCACAATCGCCATGTATTCCCGCACTATAATCAGTTTCAGTTTTTCCATAATCGTTTTGTTAATGGTTGAGAGGTTGAGAGGTTGAGGGGTTGAGAGGTTGAGCCTCGAAGTGGGCAGAATAAATTCTGCCCCTACAAGCGCTCGGGGATAATAGTCTTGTCGTCACAGGCGGCCAGGCCAAGGCCAGGCCCTACAATTATTCCCAATCGAGATAGCGATTGGCTCAACCCCTCAACGCTCAACCTCTAAACCTCTTGTTTGACGGTTTCGACAAAGATTTCGTGCATCGAGGGGAGGACTTCGGTAAAGCCGGTGAGCGTGTAGCGCTCGTTGAGGCATGCGATGGCCTCGCGCACGGTGACGCCCTCGTTGAGTCGCACGAGCGTGTCGCGCCGGCCGGCCTCGGCCGGCAACACGGTGAAGAGCGACGGGTCGGCCTCCACCCGCTGGCCACGGTCGACGCTCACGGCGATGACGTTCTTCTTGTGATTGCGGCGGATGTCGTCAACGCGGCCTTGCAGCACGACCTTGGAGTGGTTGATTAATGAGATTTCCTCACAGATGGCCTCCACGCTCTCCATGTTGTGGGTCGAGAAGAGGATGGTGCTACCCTGGTCGCGCAAGCGCAGGATTTCGGCCTTGAGTTGGTCGGCGTTCACGGGGTCGAAGCCGCTGAACGGCTCGTCGAAGATGAGCAACTCGGGACGGTGGATGACGGTGGCGATAAACTGCACCTTTTGCTGCATACCCTTGCTCAAGGCTTCCACCTTCTTGTCGCGCCACTCGCTCAGGTCAAACCGCTCGAGCCAGTCAAGCATTGCCATGATGGCGTCGCCCTTGCTCATGCCCTTGAGGCGCGCCAAATAGACGATCTCGTCGCCCACGTTCATTTTCTTGTACAGGCCGCGCTCTTCGGGCAGGTAGCCGATGCGGGCCACATCGTCGCGGCGCATGGGGCGGCCGCCGATGCTCACCGTGCCCTCGTCGGGGTCGGTAATCTGGTTGATGATGCGGATGAGCGATGTCTTGCCCGCGCCGTTGGGGCCAAGCAGACCGTAGATGCTGCCCTGCGGCACATTGAGGCTCACGTGGTCGAGGGCAGTGTGGCCGCTGTAGCGCTTCACCACATCGTTGACTTCAATAAAACCCATTGTCTAATTCATAATTCTTAATTCATAATTCATAATTAACATGAACAATCGGTCGAGCGCTCAATTATGAATTATGCATTGTGAATTGTTAATAACTCTCGTCGGCGGTTGGGAAGGCGCCGCTTTTGACGTCGCTGATGTAGTTGCCCACACTGTTGATCATCTGCTCGCCCATGTGGTCATACAGGCGTAGGAACTTGGGTTTGAAGCCCATATTCAGTCCCAGCATATCTTGCATGACGAGCACCTGTCCGTCGGTGCCGGCTCCGGCGCCGATGCCGATGGTGGGGATGGCGATAGAGCGGGTGACACGCGCGGCAAGTTCGGCGGGGATTTTCTCCATCACGAGCATAAAGCAACCGGCCTGACTCAGGGCTTGCGCGTCGATGAGCAGGCGCTGGGCTTCTTCGTCGGTGGTGGCGCGCGTGGCGTAACTGCCAAACTGGTTGATGCTTTGCGGCGTCAGGCCCAGGTGGGCACACACGGGGATTCCGGCCCTGAGGATCATCTTCACGTTGTCGAGGATTTCGCGGCCACCCTCCAACTTCACGCCATCGGCGCCGGTCTCCTGCATGATGCGCACCGCGTTGCGCTGCGCGTCAATCGGGTCGCCCTGATAGGTGCCAAACGGCATATCAATGAGCACGAGGGCTCGCTTGCAGGCGCGCACCACGCTGCGGCCGTAGATAATCATCTCATCCAGAGTGATGGGCACCGTCGTCAGGTTGCCCTGCATCACGTTGCTGGCGCTGTCGCCAACGAGAATCACATCGATGCCCGCCTGGTCAAGCAGCGAGGCCATCGTGAAGTCATAACCGGTGAGCATGGCGATTTTCTCGCCGGCCGCCTTCATGTCGCGCACGCGCTTGGTGGTCACCTTACGCGCGTCAGTAATAGTATAAGTCGACATCTGGTTTTTATTAATATTTTTGACAAAGGGGCGTAAGTTTTATCACATGAACCCCAGTAAAAACTTTTGTTCTTTTGTCCTTATGTCCAAAATGCGCTGCAAAATTACTGCTTTTTTATTTATAGCAAGTATATATAATAAAAAAAATCCCCGACATCACGTCGTGGATTGCTTAACTAACCATTTGTAGTACCATTAAACATAAACCTTAAAACAATCTTTCAAACTATGCGGCCGTCATCCCGACGACCACCATAATCGCTAACCTTAAAAACTAATACCATGAAAACCGATGCAAAATTACTGCTTTTTATGTTATAAAACATAATTTCGAGCAACAAATTTGTAGCATTTAACTAATATTTAACACTTATAGCCCAAAATCGCCCCATTTGTTAATAAATTTAACAGTTAGATGTTAGATATTAGATGTTAGATGTTAGATGTTAGATGCGCGTCTAAAATCTAAAATTGCCCCAGAGCAGTTTCTGGCGAAGCGTCGAGGCAAAGTTCGCGTCAAGCGGCAGCACAATGTGGGCACGGTATGGCGCCGTACAGACCGTTACTGTGGCTCCGGCGGGGCACACGAGACTGTTGCCGTCGAGCGAGAGCATAAAGTTGGACGCGCGCGAGCGCGTGGTAATCGTCACGCGGCTATCGTCGCGCACCACCAGCGGACGCATCGTCAGCGCATGGGGCGACACAGGCGAGAGCACCATGCAACTCGTTGTGGGCTCGAGGATTGGCCCGCCGGCACTCATGTTATAGGCTGTACTGCCAGTTGGAGTGCTGATGACAAGTCCGTCGCCAACGTATGTCGTCAATGGTTCGCCGCGCAACTGTGTCTCCATCTCAATCACGCTGCTCGTGTCATGGCGCAGGATGGCCACCTCGTTTAAGGCATACGGCGAGGCGATTTCCGCCGCGTCACATTCCACCTGCAGCATCATGCGTTGTTCGATGCGGTAACGGCCGTCAGCAATCGCCGCCACCATTTGCGGACCGCGTGCCAGAGTGGAGGCTGTCAGGTAGCCTAAGTGGCCGGCGTTTAGTCCGAGGATTGGTTTCTCAAGCGGAGCAGTGGCGTGGGCGGTGTGCAATAAAGTGCCGTCGCCACCCAGGCTCACCAGCAGGTCAGCCTCGGCCGCCCGCGACACCGGCAATGCCGGCAACGACGCGCACCGCAGTCCCGCAGTGGCCACCCATCGGTGGAACGACTCCTCAAGAGCCACAGTGGCACCCCCACCCGACAGCGCGCTCACCAGTTCGTCTACCTGCGGCAGCACATCCTGCAGGTAACTGTTGCCGAAAATCAAGACCTTCATAATAGTCGTTAGTTATTAGTCGTTAGAGGCGCGTTTTTATTGAAAAAACAGAGAAAATTGTGATTTTAGCGTTATTTCACTTTTATTATTGGGGAAATACTCGTATTTTTGCAGTTTGAAAATGGTGTTTCCGCACCGCAAATTTACAACAAAATGCTCAATTCACAAAATTGACGCATTATGAATTGTGAATTGTGAATTATGAATTAATAATAATGGTATCGCTCAGCGTAAATATCAATAAAGTGGCTACCCTGCGCAACGCGCGTGGGGGCAATATGCCCGACGTGTGCCGTGTGGCCATCGATTGCCAGCGCTATGGCGCGATGGGCATCACCGTGCACCCGCGCCCCGACGAGCGCCACATCCGCCGCGACGACGTGCCGGCCCTGCGCCGTGTGGTGACCACCGAATTCAATATCGAGGGCTACCCCGACGAGCGCCTGTTGCGACTGGTGGCCGAGGTCAAGCCCGAGCAGGTCACCCTCGTGCCCGACGCGCCGGGCGTGCTCACCAGTTGCGCCGGCTGGCCGGTGGAGCAGCACGCCGCTTTCCTAACCGATGTCGTGGCACGCATCCACGAGCAGGCCGGAGCGCGTGTGAGCCTCTTTGTTGACGCCGACCCGCACCAAGTGGCCGCGGCCGCCACAACCGGCGCCGACCGCGTCGAGTTATACACCGGCCCCTACGCGGCGGCTTATGCCGCTGACCGCGAAGCCGCCGTCAAGCCATACGTCGCCGCGGGCATCGCCGCGCAAGACGCCGGGCTGGGCCTCAACGCCGGCCACGACCTCAATTTAGATAACCTGCCCTATTTCGTGGCCCGTGTGCCGGGCCTCAAAGAGGTCTCAATCGGCCACGCCCTCATCTGCGATGCCCTCTACATGGGCCTCAAGGCCACCATCGCCGCCTATCTTGCGGCTTGCAGGTAATTGGTAATTAGTTGAGGGCAGAGAATAAAAGAGTGGTGTGCAAAACGGCCTCGCCGTTTTGTCAAAATAAAAAAACGAATAACGAATAACGAATAACGAAGAAATGGCATTAATTAGCACAATTCTGGCGCAAGCCGCCCCCGCGGTGGCCGACAGCGCAGCCCCTCTGGCCGACAGCGCCACCCTTTTGGCCGACAGCGCCAGCAACATCGCCGTCGCCGCAGCCGACTCGCTCGCCGCAGCCCCCGCCACCGTGGCTCCCGTTGTGAAAGACCTCTCGGTGTGGGAACTCACCCAGGCCGGCGGATGGCTCATGATTCCACTGGCCATCCTCGCCGTGGTGAGCATTTACATCTTCTTTGAGCGACTGCTCGCCATCCGCGCCGCGGGCAAGGAGGACGGCGCCTTTATGGAGCGCATCAAGAACTATATCCACAACGGCGAGGTGCAGCAGGCATTGCAGTTGTGCCAGAGCACCAACTCACCCTCGGCACGCATGATTGAGAAGGGCGTCAGCCGCATCGGCCGACCCATGAACGACGTGCTTGTGGCCATCGAGAACGTGGGTAACATGGAAATCGCCAAACTCGAGAAAGGCTTCACCTGGCTGGCCACAACTGCCGCCGGCGCCCCGATGATTGGCTTCCTGGGCACCGTCACCGGCATGGTGCAGGCATTCTTCCAACTCGCCGCGGCCGGCGCCAACAGCAACGTGTCGCTGCTGGCCGGCGGCATCTACGAGGCTCTCGTCACCACCGTGGGCGGCCTCGTGGTGGGCATCATCGCCCTCTTTGCCTACAACTACCTCACCAGCCGCGTGGGTAAGGTGATGAACAAACTCGAGGGCAAAACGATGGAATTTATGGACCTGCTCAACGAGCCCGCCGCCTGAACAGGTTGAGGGGTTGAGAGTTGAGGGGTTGAGCCAATCGCTATCGCGATTTGGAATAATTGTAGGGCCTGGCCTTGGCCTGGCCGCCTGTGACGACAAGACTATTATCCCCGAGCGCTTGTAGGGGCAGAATAACTCTGCCCACTTCGAGGCTCAACCGCTCAACCCTCAACCGCTCAACCCTCAACCGCTAAACGAAAAACGACGATTATGGCACTAAAACGACAACATGACACCCAGGCGATGTTCAGCATGGCATCGATGACCGACGTCATCTTCCTGCTGCTCATCTTCTTCATGGTCACCAGCACCTTTGTGTTCCCAAGCGCGCTTGAGGTGAACCTGCCGCAGAGCAGTCAGCAAACCGCTCTCAAGCCCACCACGCGCATCTATATCGACAAAGACTTGACAATGTTTGCCTGGCGAAGCGACAGCGTTGGCCAGAACGGCGGTGACCTCCAGCCGCTGCCCGATGGTGACCTCGAGCGCTTCATGGCAACCCTCCACGAGCAAAATCCGTCGGAGTTTGTCGCCGTCTATGCCGACGAGACCGTGCCCTACCGCAGCATCGTTGACGTGCTCGACAAGGGCTCGCGCCACGGCATCAAAATCGTGCTCGCCACCAAGCCGGCAAGCGGCAAAACACCTGAATAAATCAAACATGAATTGAGAGCAAGATGAACGACACTAATCGTCAAGACGCGCGGCGCGGCGCCATAGCCCTGCTGCTCACCCTGCTGCTCACCATCGCCACGGTGTGGGTGATGCTCAACTCATGGCTCCACTATGAGTACCCGCCCAAAGACATGGTCGAGACAGAGTTGCTGCAAGACACCATCATGTTTGGCGGTGAATACGTCATGCTGGGCAACACCCCCGAAGCTACAGATGGCGACATGAGCAGTCAGGCACCCGCCGAACTCGAGCAGCAAGTCGAGCCACAGCCACAGGTAGAGGCCGAGGATCTGCACGACAACGGCGAGGCCGCGCGCGACCCCAAGCCGGTGGTGACCTCCACCAAGCCCTCGCCCATGAAGGTGCAGGAAAAGCCCAAGAAGGAAAAGACCGGCCCCGCCGTCGACCGCCGCGCCCAAGACGACAAGGCCGAGAAGGCCCGTTTGGCCAAAGAGTCGGCCACCGACAATAAGGTCAAGGGAGCGTTTGCCCAGTCGGCCAGCGGCCGTGGCAGCGGCAAGCAGGGGCAGCCCGACGGCAACAGCGCCACCGGCGCCGTGAGCGGCGCGCCCAGCATCGGCGGCTTGCAAGGCTACACCCTCGAGTACTTCCCGCGCGAGCGCGTGCCCGAGGCCGGCACCGTCGTGGTGCAGGTGCACGTCAACACCCGCGGCAACGTTACCCAAGCGCGCGTGGTTGGCGGCAGCGGCAAGGCCGTGGGCGACGCCGCCACCAAGGCCAAATGTGTCGACCTGGCCAAGCGTTCGCGCTTCTCGGTCCCCCGCAACACCACCACCGAGGGCATCGGCACCCTCACCTACGTCATCCGATGAAACCCCGGTAATGGCGAGATAGTCTCTCACATTGCTGCGGCCATAGCGTTCCATCCGCGCTCACGCTATTGTGATGGCGGAATAAATCCGGTTAATTTGGGTTAATTTGGGTTGAAAATCGTTCGCAAAATGAGAAAAATTTGCAAGGGTCAAGAAAAATGCTTACCTTTGCAGCCGCAAAACAGCAGTAACCACTGTCCTATAGTGTAATGGTAACACAACGGTTTTTGGTGCCGCATTTCCTGGTTCGAGTCCGGGTAGGACAGCAAAAAGTCCGGTTCTCAACAATTTGTTGAGAACCGGACTTTTTCTCCATACATCTCTAAAGTCCCACAGATCATCAAGTTGATTTGTGGGATGAGAGGGAAAATTCAGTTCAAAGGGTTGGCATATCGGCGATGGCGCGCATGGTCTCGAGGGCAGCGTTGACGGTGGTGATGCCGTCGACAACGATTGAGCGGTGACCGTTCTTCTGGCGGATGTGGGTCGTCTTGGGATGCTGCTGCAGGTAGTTGAGGATGCGGCCAAAGGCGGCACTCTGGTAGTAGGCGACATTCTCGTCGCCCACAAAGTAGATATACATCAGCCCTGTTTTCAACACAACCTTCACGATGCCCAGGCGGCAAGCCAGGCGTCGCAGCGGCACGATGCGGATAAGTTCGGCGGCCATGGGAGGTATCGCGCCAAAGCGGTCCACCATGCGTTGCTCAAAGGCCTCGACCTGCTCGCGCGTGGTCATCGCGTCAAGTTCGCGGTAGAGGTTGATGCGCTCGCCCTCTTGCGGCACCCACGAGGCCGGGAACATGAGTTCGAGGTCCGTGTCGATGGCGCAGTCGGTGACATAGGCCGCCTCTTCGCCGGTGAGGGCCTGTTGGTCGGCACTCTGGTCGGCAAACGTGTCGCTGAACTCCTCGGTCTTCAGTTCAAGGACAGCCTCGGCGAGGATTTTCTGGTAGGTCTCGTAGCCCAGGTCGGCGATAAAGCCGCTCTGCTCGGCGCCGAGCAGGTTGCCGGCACCGCGTATGTCAAGGTCCTGCATGGCGATGTGAATGCCGCTACCCAGGTCGCTGAAACTCTCGATGGCGCGCAGGCGGCGTCGTGCCACCTCGGTGAGCGGCGCGCCGGGCGGCACCATCAGGTAGCAGAACGCCTTGCGTGAACTGCGCCCCACACGGCCGCGCAACTGGTGCAATTCGCTCAGGCCGAACGACTGCGCGTTGTTGACGATGATGGTGTTGACGTTGGGCATATCCACACCGTTCTCGATGATGGTGGTGGCGATGAGCACGTCGTAGGTGCCGGCGGCAAAGTCGAGGATGATTTGCTCGAGCCGCTCCGGCGGCATCTGGCCGTGGCCGGTGACCACGCGCGCGTCGGGCACGAGGCGGCGCACCATGTTCTCGAGGCGTTCCAGCCCTTCGATGCGATTGTTGACTATAAACACCTGTCCGCCGCGGCTCAACTCGAAGTTGAGGGCCTCGGTGAGGGTGTCGTCGTCGAGCGTGGCGAGCGTGGTGAGGATGGGCTGGCGGTTGGCCGGCGGCGTGGTGATGGCGCTCAGATCGCGCGCGCCCATCAGTGAGAACTGCAACGTGCGCGGAATGGGCGTGGCGCTCATCGTGAGCGTGTCCACGTTCACCTTGAGTTGCTTGAGTTTCTCCTTGACTGCAACGCCAAATTTCTGTTCCTCGTCAATCACAAGCAGCCCCAGGTCCTTGAACCTGACAGTCTTGCCGATGAGTTTGTGGGTGCCGATGATGATGTCGATTTTGCCGTCGGCAAGGTCGGCGAGCACCTGCTTGACCTGCTTGGGGGTGCGCGCGCGGCTGAGGTAGTCAACCTTGACAGGGAAGTCCTTGAGGCGCTCGCTGAAGGTGTTCCAGTGCTGGAAAGCGAGCACGGTGGTGGGCACGAGCACGGCAGTCTGCTTGCCGTCGACGGCTGCCTTGAAAGCGGCGCGGATGGCGATTTCGGTCTTGCCGAAGCCCACGTCGCCACAGATGAGGCGGTCCATGGGCCGCGGGCTCTCCATATCGGCCTTGACGGCGCGTGTGGCGGTGAGTTGGTCGGGCGTGTCCTCATAGGCAAACGATGCCTCAAGTTCATGCTGCAAGTAGCCGTCGGGCGAGAAGGCGAAGCCCTGCTCGCGGCGCCGCTCGGCGTAGAGTTTAATCAAGTCGCGGGCAATGTCCTTCAGGCGGCTCTTGGTGCGGCTCTTGAGTTTGTGCCACGCGCCGCTGCCCAGTTTGTGGAGGTGCGGCTCCTCGCCTTCCTTGCCGCGGTACTTCGAGAGTTTGTGCAGCGAGTGGATTGACACAAAGATTTGGTCGCCACCCTGATAGGTGAGTTTAATCATCTCCTGCATGGTGCCGTTCACCGAGGTGCGCAGCAGGCCGCCAAAGCGGCCGATGCCGTGGTCCTCGTGGACGATATAGTCGCCTACCTCGATTTGTTGCAATTCGCGCAACGACATGGCGAGTTTGCCGCTGCGGGCACGTTCGCTGCGCAGGGTGTATTTGTGGAAGCGGTCAAAAATCTGGTGGTCGGTGAAGAAGCACACCTTGAGGTCGTCGTCCACAAAGCCCTCATGCAGCGTGCCGTCAACCGGCTCAAAGGTGATGCTGTCGTGACGGTCGGCAAAGATGGCCCGCAGGCGCTCGAGTTGCTTGGGGTTGTCGCTGCCGATGAGCAGACGGTAGCCGCGGGCGAGGAAGTCGGCAAACGACGGCGCGATGAGGTCAAAGTTCTTGTGATAGACGCCTTGTGGGGAAGTATGAAGTATTAATCCTTCCCCCGTCCCCCTCCTGAAGGAGGGGGGGATGGCACCTTGCTCCCCATCCTTTAGGAGGGGGAGTGGGGAGGACACTTCGATGCGCGCCATCGCGCGCGCGTCGGCCTCAAAGCGGTCGGGGTCCACCACGCGGCGCATGGCGTCCTTGTCGGCCTCACCGGCGATGAGGGCACTGTCGCTCATCTTGGCGTTGCCCACGGCTCTGACGCGCGCCACAAGGTCATTCAGGTCACGCGTGACGAGCACGGCGCTATCGGTGCCGGCAAACTCGATCAGCGACACGCCGGCGGCGGTGTCGCCGCCTTGGTTGCCCATGAGGCTGACGCGCTCAAGGCGTTCCTTGCTGAGTTGCGTCTCGACGTCAAA